>JAZUOI010000084.1:0-11880 GCA_045604585.1 Lawsonibacter sp.
CACTTCGTGCCTGCATCTCATACACTCCGCACCCCGGACCCCGGGGAAAGCGGCTTGTTTGCGTAAGGTGTTCCTTGCGTCCGGCGCTGTCGTAACAGGCCTGTGCAAGCGCCGATTAGGCTGCCGCCCTGCCCGGATACAATCAGATCGCATGTCTACCGCACAAGGCGCCTGTTGCCATGGGGTTTCTGTTTCTGCTCAATTCATCGGCAGGCCGCTCCTGCGCACCGATAGGTTCACCGCAGCCCGGCACAGTGGTTGGGCCGTAACAACCGTCAGGTTTGCACAGACAGCGGCAGCAAGCGGGTGCGGAAGGTGTCGTCACCCGGTGCCGGGTCAGTGGTAATCCACTCCTTGTCCTGCGCCAAAGGAAGGTCTTGGAAACCTTGGTTTCCAAGCTGACTTTTGGTTTCTTTTGTTCAGCGACAAAAGAAACCCGCCACCGGGGCGGCGGAATTTCCCTCCCTCGCCCATGGGCGGAACAGCCCCTCTCGCCCCGCAGGGCGAAACAGGAAGACAAATCACAATTTCCCTTTCCCGAAACTTTAAGTTGCCGAAAAATTTGCGCCCTGCAAATTCAAGTTGGTAGACAAGGGACAAAAAATGCGATATGCTACTATCAGACAGCAAGCCAACATCGGATGAGAAAGGAGTGTCCCTATGCTTATGTTAACAATCGGTATCCTTGCCTTTGTGCTTGGGTTTGTGGTCGGTTCTCTCGTGCACAAGCGCGCGCAGGAGACCCGGTGTCCACGCTGCAGGAAATCCTTTGCCATGCGTGAGGTCAGCCGGGAAACATCACCTGTTTCCTCTTATGACACGACGACCCATGTTGGTCTGCTTACACGGGACTTGAGAGGAAACATTACCCAGACCGACACCCGGGTCGTTCCGGCAACGGCATACATTTACAACTGTGTTGACGAATGCAGGTTTTGCGGCTGTCAAAAAGAAACGCAGCGGACGCGGGTGTATCGGAAATAAGCAAGCAGAAAGGAGGGCATGCAATGTCCTTTGGAACCCAGCTGCAGGCGCTGCGCCGCCGCCGGGGAATCACCCAGGAGGAGCTGGCCCAACAGCTGAATGTCTCCCGGCAGGCGGTGTCCAAGTGGGAGTCCTCCCGGGGCTACCCGGAGATGGACAAGGTCATTTATATTTGTAACCAGTACGGCGTGACCATGGATGAGCTGTTCCGGGACGAGGTGTCTGCCCCGAAAGCGGCGCCGGAGAAAGGGAGTGCCGCCCCTGTGGACAGTCCGCCGTTGAAACAGTCCCTGGCCGACTTCTTCACCAACCGATCTCCGAAGGATCAATGGGCGTTTGTCACAGCGACGGTGTCGGTACTGCTGGTGCTGGTGGCACTGTTCTTCCTGATGTGTACTACAATTGCGAAAGGAGCGTCAGACAATATGACCATGAAGATCACCTGGCTTGCCCTGCTCATCCTGTTCGGAGCGGGGGAGGCACTCACCGTAGGGCTGACCTCAGTGTGGTTTGCCGTGGGTTCGTTTGGCGCGCTCGTCTGCGCCATGGCCGGAACAAATATTTGGGTGCAGATCGGGGTATTCCTGTTATTATCGGGGGTGTCGCTGGCACTGGTGCGGCCGCTGGCAAAGAAATTTCTCACCCCGGGCTATTCCGCCACCAACGCTGACCGGGTCATCGGCGCGGACGCGGTGGTGACCGAGCCCATCAACAACCTGCAGGGTCAGGGACAGGTGAACATCGCCGGACAGGCCTGGTCCGCCCGTAGTCAGGATGATACCATCATCCCCGCAGGAACGCTGGTGCAGGTACTGCGCATCGAAGGCGTAAAGGTGTTTGTTACTCCAAAGCAAGAGGAAGTAAATTAATTCAAACGGATAAGAATTAGAGGAGGTAAATTATGGGCTTTTTGATTCCTGTCATTCTGGTTGTTCTGGTGCTGGCCATTTTGGCCGCCAACATCCGCGTTGTTCAGCAGTCCCGTGCTTTTGTAGTGGAACGCCTGGGTGCGTTCCAGGCGGTGTGGGGCGTGGGTCTGCACGTCAAGATCCCCTTCCTTGAGCGGGTGGTCAAGAACGTGTCTTTGAAGGAGCAGGTGGTGGACTTTGCGCCCCAGCCTGTTATCACAAAGGACAACGTCACCATGCAGATCGACACGGTGGTCTATTTCCAGATCACCGATCCCAAGCTGTACACCTACGGTGTGGAGCACCCCATGTCCGCCATTGAGAACCTGACCGCCACTACTCTGCGCAACATCATCGGTGATCTGGAACTGGATCAGGCGCTGACCAGCCGCGACCACATCAACACCAAGATGCGCGCCATTTTGGACGAGGCCACCGATCCCTGGGGCATCAAGGTCAACCGCGTGGAGCTCAAGAGCATCATCCCGCCCCGTGAGATCCAGGACGCCATGGAAAAGCAGATGAAGGCCGAGCGCGAACGCCGCGAGGCCATCCTTCAGGCTGAGGGACAGAAGCAGTCCCAGATCCTGGTGGCGGAGGGCGAGAAGCAGTCTGCCATCCTCCGTGCCGACGCCGCCAAGCAGGCCAAAATCATGGAGGCGGAAGCGGAGAAAGCCGCCCGCATCATGGCCGCCGAAGCGGAAGCCGAGGCCATTATGAAGGTACAGCAGGCCACCGCCGACGCCATCCGTCTGGTCAACGAGGCCAATCCCGGCGAGGGGGTCATCAAAATCAAGGCGCTGGAAGCCTTTGCTGCCGCAGCTGACGGCAAGGCGACCAAAATCATCATTCCCAGTGAGATTCAGAGTCTGGCCGGACTGGCCGGTACGGCCAAGACGGTGTTTGACACCGAGGACCCCAAGGCGTAATACAAAAACGGAAGCAACGCCCCCGGATGCAATGCATCCGGGGGCGTTTTCTGTGGGGGACAATCGTAGTTTTTGCAATATAGATAAAAGGAAATGAAATGGACTGCTTTGTTTCCGCGTGATAGGATAAAAGCGTCTGTGAGCGGTCTTTTGCAGAAAAAATATATATCAAAAAGTGGATAATTACACGCTGCTGTCCTGGGAGGGCGGATGTCCAAAAAAGGAACAGTAGCTCCGGTAAAACGAGGTGTACTCCCGAAAGCCGCAGTCCTTGTATACGGCGGTGGGCTTATTTCCTTCCTGGATGCGCCGCTGGGCGGCCAAAAGCCGCTTGTCGTTGATGTATTTCTTGGGCGTGCGGTGCAGGGACGTGCGGAACAGGTGAAACAGATAGCTGGGAGAGATAAACAGCGCCCGGGCCACTTCCTCCACGCCGGAGATGGAAAACAGGTTGGCGTTGATATACTCCAGCGCGTCGGTCAGAATGGGGGAGAGAATGGTCTCTTTCTGTTGTTCGGCCTGAGCAGAAACCCTTAGGTTGATGAACAGCTCCTTGAGCATGAGCAGCAGCAGCCGCTCAAAATCCTCCGGTTCCACATTGGCGCGGTAGTGATCCAGCTTTTGAAACAGGTTGGCGGCGATGGGGTTGTTCTGAAGACTGACCACCTCCATGGTTTCGGGCAGCTCCAGGGCGCTGTCCACCCCGTGCAGCACCGGGTCAAACAGCAGGTTATACCGCTCGTAAGGCTCGTCCGTGAGCAGCTGCAGGTAGTGATAGGTGGACGGACGTACCAGGGCAAGGTCGCCGGGCTTGAGGATGTACTTGCGGCCCTCCACCACATGGGCGGCAGTGCCCGAGATCACATAAATCAGCTCAAAGGTGTTGTGGCAGTGCAGGGCAGAGAGCATCCCCGGCTGGTGGGACGTACGCACATGGCGAAAGATCGTACCGTTGGGCAGCTTGTACGAGCCGGGTATCCCGGTCGGCATGGGATCACCCCCTTGCATTTTCTATTATCATTGTAGCAAAGAACCTTTATTCATACAAGTCACAAAAGGGAAATCAAATTTATTTAAGGAGGACTTCAACAACATGAAAAAGCTGAACGTTGCCGTTATCGGCCAGGGCCGCAGCGGCAAGAACATCCACGGCAAATACTATATCAGTGAGGATAACAAGTATTACAACGTCAAGTACGTGGTGGAGGCCGACGCTGAGCGCCGCGCCATTTCCCAGGAGCGCTACCCCGGCTGCGTGACCTTTGCCGACTACAAGGAACTGTTCAACTGCAAGGACATCGATTTGGTGGTCAACGCCTCTTATTCCGAGATGCACGCGCCCATCACCATGGATCTGCTTAATCACGGCTTCAACGTGCTGACGGAAAAGCCCATGGGTCGCACCAGCTATGAGTGCCGGGAGCAGATCCGTCTGGCCAAGGAGAAGGGCGTGGTGCTGGCCGTGTTCCAGCAGAGCCTGCTGGGACCCAACGCCGTATTCGCCCGTGAGCTGGTCAAGTCCGGCAAGCTGGGTCGCATCACCCAGATCGACGTGAAGTACAACGGCTTTGCCCGCCGCTGGGACTGGCAGACCCTGCAGAAGAAGTGCGCCGGCAACGCCTATAACACCGGCCCTCATCCTGTCGGCATCGGTTTGAGCCTGCTCGACTTTGATCCCAATACCCGTGTGGCTTACAGCCGTCTGGACCGCGCCCTGAACAGCGGTGACGCCGACGACTTCTTCAAGGTCATCTTGGATGCTCCCGGCAAGCCCGTGGTAGACATTGAAGCCCACTCCACCGATGCCTATACCCCCTACAACATTAAGATCCAGGGCAGCAAGGGCACCTTCAAGTGCACTGCCTTCGCCTATGAGATGGTCTATATCGTGGACGGCGAGAACCCCGACCACCCCGTGGAGGAGGACTTCATCCACGGCGAGAACAGCGAGCCCATCTACTGCACCGAAAAGCTGGTCAAGCACACCGAGGAGGGTAAGTTTGAGGGCACCGCTTTCAATGTGGGTACGGCTGCCATCTATGAGGATCTGTACTTCGCTATCACCGAGGGCAAGCCTCTGCGCGTCACCCCCGAGATGGCCATGCAGACTCTCTCCGTCATCGAGACTGCCCACGCCCAGAATCCCCTGCCCGTGAAGTATTAATGGAGGGAACACCATGAAGAAGATCGTCATCCTTGGCTGTGAAAACAGCCATGCGGACGCGTTTTTGAATAACATCAAGACCAAACCGGACGAGTTTTCTGATGTTGAGGTCATCGGCGTTTACAGCCACGAGCGGGAGGCGGCGGAGAAGCTCAACGCCAAGTTCGGCGTACCGGTCATGGATGACTATACCGACGGTGTGGGCAAAGTGGACGGTGTGATCATCACCGCCCGCCATGGTGACAGGCACTATGCGTATGCCAAGCCCTATCTGGACAGCGGCGTACCTATGTTTGTGGACAAGCCCATCACCATCAGTGAGGATGAGGCTGTGGAGTTTATGCGCGCCCTGAAAGCCAAAAACACCCCTGTGTGCGGCGGTTCTTCCCTGCGCCAGGCCTTCCAGATCCGGGAACTGAAGATCGCCCACGCCGAGCAGGAGGGCGGTCGCACCGTGGGCGGCAGTGTCCGCGCGCCCCTGTCCTCTGTGAATGACCACGGCGGCTTCTTCTTCTACTCCCAGCATCTGGTGGAGATGGTTCTGGAGCCCTTTGGCCGCTATCCCAAAGCCGTTCAGGTGAGCATCGACGACAAGAAAAACCGCACCGTGCAGTTCTTCTACGGCGACTATACCGTCACGGGGCTGTACACCGAGGGCGGCAATGAGTATTTTGCGGCTCGCTATGCCCTGAACAGCAGCCAGGGCGGATACATCCACGCCATTGCTCTGCAGAACTGGTATTACAGCGAATTCAAGGAGTTCGTCGGTTTGCTGCGGGGCGAGGGTCAGCCTATGAGCTATTCTGATTTTATCGCACCTGTGTTTGTACTCAACGCCATTGACCGGGCCAGCACCAGCGGCAAGGTGGAGCCCATCCAGTACGTGGAAGTATAAAAACAGTTTGCCTGCCGGCGGCGAGGATCCGGGTTGCCGCCGGCGTAGGTTTATGGAGGGAAAAACATGAAAAAAGTGGTTATTCTGGGCTGTGAAAACAGCCATGCCGACAACTTTTTGACCGTATTTCACAAAAGTCACAAGGACGAGTTTTCCGACATTGAGGTGATCGGTGTTTACAGCCAGGAGCGGGAGGCTGCCGAGAAGCTTAACGCCAAGTTTGGCGTGCCCGTCATGGACGACTACGCCGACGGTGTGGGCAAGGTGGACGGCGTGATCATCACCGCCCGCCACGGCGACAATCATTATAAGTATGCCAAGCCCTATCTGGACAGCGGCGTGCCCATGTTCATTGACAAGCCCATTACCATCAGCGAAGAGGAAGCGGTGGAGTTCATGCGCGCCCTGAAAGCGAAGGGCACCAAGGTGTGCGGCGGCTCCTCCTTCATTCACGCTTATGACCTTAAGCAGCTGCGCCGCGCCGGCCAGCAGCAGGAGGGCGGTCCTACCGTGGGCGGCATCATTCGCGCTCCCCTGGCCTCCGACAGTCCGTACGGTGGGTTCTTCTTCTATTCCCAGCACCTGGTGGATATGTTGGGCGCCGCCTTTGAGGGTCATCCCCGCTCGGTGGAGGTGCGCATGGATGCCAATAAGCACCGCACCGTGCTGTTCAACTTCGATCACTATACGGTCACCGGCTTTTATTCCGAGGGTGCCTACACCGGTTATTTCGCAGCCCGCTTTGGTCTGCGGCGCAATCAGGGCGGCAACATGCCTGCCTACGGCAACAGACTGAGCTATGCTGAAATGAAGGAGTTTGTGGGCTTGCTGAATGGCGAGGAACAGACTATGAGCTATTCCGACTTTATTTCCGCCGTCTTTATCCAAAACGCCATTCACCGGGCCAGCACCAGCGGCAAGGTGGAGTCCATCAACTATGTGGAAGTGTGAGGGTTCTCATGAATAAGAAATGGATTTTGTCCGGTTTCACCGATGAATACGCCCCCGAATTCCCCCGTCAGGTGGAAGCGGCCTGCAAGTACGGCATGGACGGCATCGAGATGCGCTTTGTGGACGGCATCAACGTGGCCGAAGTGAGCAAGGAAACCATTCTGGAGTGCGACCGCCGGCTGCGGGACAACGGCATTGCCGTGTGCGCCATCGGCTCTCCGCTGGGCAAGTTCAATCTGAGCGACGATATGGACGCCTATATGGAGACCTGCCGCCGGGTGTTTGAGTACGCCAACATTCTGGACGCCAAAAATATCCGTATGTTCAGCTTCTACGCTCCCGAGGATGTGGAGCGGGGCGAGCGCTTTGGGCGTACCGTGGACGGTCTGGAACGGATGCTCGCCATCGCCGACGCGTTCGGTGTGACCCTGTGCCATGAGAACGAGCACGGTCTGTACGGCGGTGACCCGGACTCCTGTGTGCAGCTGATGGAGCACTTCGGCGGACGGCTGAAAAGCGTGTTCGACATGGGTAACTTCACTCTGGGTAAGTTCGACCCCTATGCGGCCTATCAGCAGCTCAAGCCCTACATTGAGTATTTCCACATCAAGGACGCACTGGCTGCCGGTGCCATCGTGCCTCCCGGCTGCGGCGAGGCCCAGATCAAGAAGATCATTACCGAGCATGCCGAGGCGACGGGTGCCCCTGTCATGATCTCTCTGGAGCCCCACTTGCAGACCTTCTCCGGTCTGAACCAGCTGGTGGACGAGGTCAAGTTTGAAAATCCCTATCAGTACCCCGATTGTGAGACCGCATTTGCCGATGCGGTGACGAAATTGAAGGAGTTGATTCAGCTGTGAAGAGCTTTTCCGCTGATAAATTGACGGTTCATGTGTACGACAGCCGGAACGAAATGGGCATGGCCGCCGCGGCCGATATCAAGACCCGGATGCTGGCTCTGCTGGCGGAGAAAGAGCAGATCAACATGATTTTTGCCGCCGCACCCTCCCAGAACGAGGTGCTGGCCGCTCTGGCCGGGGACAAGGAGATCCCCTGGAACCGGGTCAACGCCTACCATATGGACGAGTATATCGGTCTGGCCTCCGATGCCCCTCAGGGCTTCGGTAACTTCCTGCGCACCCATCTGTTTGATCTGGTGCCCTTTGCCAGCGTCAACTGCATTGATTCCGCTGCCACGGATGCCCAGGCCGAGTGTGAGCGCTACGGCAAGCTGCTGCAGGACAATCCTGCGGACATCGTGGTCATGGGCATTGGCGAGAACGGCCACATTGCCTTTAACGATCCCCCTGTGGCGGATTTCAACGATCCCAAGCCGGTCAAGGCGGTGGAGCTGGATGCCATCTGCCGCAACCAGCAGGTGAACGACGGCTGCTTTGCCTCCATCGACCTGGTTCCCACCCACGCCATTACCCTCACCGTTCCCACCCTGGTGGCCGCCCCCAACCTGTTCTGCATCGTGCCCGCCCCCACCAAGGCCAAGGCCGTGAAGGAGACGGTGTGCGGCACCATCGACGAGCACTGTCCCGCCAGTGTGCTGCGCACCCGCCCCGGCGCGGTGCTGTACCTGGAGCCGGATAGTGCCGCTCTGCTGTGAGGTGCGGCTATGACGACCGGTATTAAGAGTACCCGCGTTCTGTTTCCCGATGGTGTGGCGGAGGGCTGTGTGATCCTGGAGGGGGACAAGATCGTCTACGCCGGCAAAGAGGTCAAGCCCTGCGACACCCTGCTGGATATGGGGGATCGCTATGTTTCCCCCGGCTTTATCGACATACATACCCACGGCGGTGCGGGACATGCCTTTTTGAAGAGCACGGCGGAGGAGGCGGTGCAGGCCTGCACCTTCCACATGATCCACGGTACCACCACCATTGCTCCCACCCTGTCCACCGCCCCCATTGAGGAGATGAGCCAGGCGGTGCGCACCCTGTCCGAAGTGGTGGGCAGCACCGACGTGGCCCCCAACATCGTGGGCGTGCACCTGGAGGGTCCCTACCTGTCCGAAAAGCAGTGCGGCGCCCAGCGTCCCGGCATGATCACCCCTCCCATCGCCGAGGATTATATTCCTCTGGTGGAGGAGTGGGGCAAATATATCTCCCGCTGGAGCTATGCGCCGGAGAATGACAAGGATCAGGCCTTCTGTAAGCTGCTGACCAAGCACGGCATCATTCCCGCCGTGGCCCACAGCGATGCCCGCTACGAGGATCTGGTGCCAGCCATCGAGCAGGGGTGCAACCTGATCACTCACCTGTATTCCTGCACCTCCACCGTCACCCGGGAATTTGGCTACCGCCATCTGGGCGTCATTGAAACGGCGTTTCTGCTGCCCGATGTGGACGTGGAGATCATCGCCGACGGCAAGCATCTGCCCCCCGAGCTGATCCAAATGATCGTGCGCATCAAGGGCAAGGAGCATATTGCCATGGTCACCGACTCCATGCCCGCCGCGGGACTGGAGGGAGGAAAGGGCAACATCGAGGGTGCCCACGACTACATCGTGGAGGACGGCGTATGCAAGCTGCCCGACCGCAGCGCCTTTGCCGGCAGCATCGCCACCACCGACCGGCTGGTTCGTGTAGCGGTGAAGGAGTGCGGCATGTCCGTGTCCGACGCAGTCTATATGATGACCGAAACGCCTGCCCGCATTTTGAAGATGAAGAAGGGGCGTCTGGCCGAGGGATTTGATGCCGATGTCATCGTTTTTGACGATGATATCAATGTCAGTGCTGTGTTCACCCGGGGCGTGCAGCGTATCTGAGGAGCTTTCGACAAGGACGGTACCCAACCCATCGAGGCCGGCCGGCGCATGATTGCCCACAACATGGCCCGGGAGCTGTGTAAGCGCTACGCACAATAAAAACGGCATGAGGACGTGTCCTCATGCCGTTTTTCTCACTTCTTCAAATATTCCGGCGGACGGTACTGGAGGGCCTCCGCCAGATGGTGAACCTGGATGTCCTTACTGCCGTCCAGATCGGCGATGGTGCGGGCGACGCGGCGGATGCGGTCGTAGCCCCGGGCGGTCAGCCCAAGCCGCTCAAAGGCACCCTTCATAACGGTCTGGCAGGCATCGTCCAGCGTGCAGCAGGCGTCCAGCTCCTTTTGTCCCAGATAGGCGTTACTCACCGACCCGGCGCGGCGGTTCTGCACGGAACGAGCCGCGTTTACCCGGGCGCGAACGGCTTCGGAGGGTTCTGCCTTGCTGCGCTCGGCCAGCTCGTCAAATTCCAGAGCCGACACCTCCACAAACAGGTCGATGCGATCCAGCAGGGGGCCGGACAGGCGGGAGAGGTAGCGGGTGACGTCGTTCTCCGAGCATTTGCACCGCCCGGACGGATGGCCGTACCAGCCGCACTTGCAGGGGTTCATGGCACACACCAGCATGAAACGGCTGGGGTAGCTTGCCGAGCCGGAGGCACGGGAGATGGTCACCTGACCGTCCTCAAGAGGCTGGCGCAGCACTTCCAGAACTTCCTTGGAAAACTCGGGCAGCTCATCCAGAAACAGCACCCCGTGGTGGGCGAGGGAAATTTCTCCCGGGCGGGGGTTGCTGCCGCCGCCCGCCATGCCCATGGGGGATACGGTGTGGTGAGGGGCGCGGAAGGGGCGCACGTCAATGAGGGGGTGGGCGGCGTCGGTCAGACCCATGACCGAGTGGATCTGGGTAGTCTGCAGCGCCTCTTCCCGGGTCATGGCGGGCAGGATGGAGGGCAGGCGGCGAGCCAGCATGGACTTGCCCGAGCCCGGTGGGCCCACGAGGAGCACATTGTGATTTCCGCTTGCCGCGATCTCCAGCGCCCGCTTCACGTTTTCCTGTCCCTTTACCTCGGAAAAGTCGGGGGGAAAGCCCGCGGTCTGCCCGGGCTGCCACAGGGGGGCGGGGGGAATGGGCGCTTCGCCGTTTAGGTGGGAAATAAGTTGGGCAACGTCCCGCACGGGAACGATGGCCGGGCCCTGCGCCAGCGTGGCTTCGGCGGCGTTTTCCGCCGGAACGTACAGGGTGGTGATGCCTGCGGCCTTGGCTGCAAGCGCCATGGGCAGCATACCGGCGGCAGGGCGAAGAACACCGGACAGAGACAGCTCGCCCACGAAGGCGCAGCTGCTGTCTTTCAGCTTCAGCTGACCGCCGGCGCACAGAATGCCGATGAGCATGGGCAGGTCGTACAGCGTGCCCACTTTTTTTACATGGGCAGGGGCGAGGTTGACGGTGATGCGGCTGACGGGGAAGGAAAAACCGTTGTTTTTCACGGCGGCGCGCACCCGTTCCCGGGCCTCGTTCACCGCCGCGTCGGGCAGACCGACCACCGTGAAGGCGGGCAAGCCGCCGGACAGGTCGCACTCCACCGAAACCTCGTAGCCGGTGATGCCGTGCAGACCCAGAGAGCGAATATTACAGACCATGATCGGACCTCCCTTGCCTGCCGAAACGGGCGAAATACATTGTATTGCCATTCTACAATGCCTCCTGCAAAAATTCAATGGAAAGATGGACGTTTTTTCCGAAAATGGGAGCAGAAAATGGTGAATTAGACATTTACAAAGGGGTGGAAAAGTGGTAGAATTGACGACGTAAACGCGATATTGTGTCAGCACCGCGTCCACCCGAAATGACGGGAGGGGGCGGCAACGGCATGCCCGGATCCGGAAATCCGGTCTCCGTCCGGCGGCAATATCTCAAAATAATGGAAGAAAGCAGGGAATTCTATGGCAAGAAAGTTTAAAACCATGGACGGTAACAACGCCGCTGCATACGTCAGCTATGCGTTTACTGAAGTGGCGGGCATTTTCCCCATCACTCCGTCCAGCCCCATGGCCGACTACGTGGACCAGTGGGCCGCTCTGGGTCAGAAGAACATCTTCGGCACTACCGTGAAGGTGTGCGAGATGCAGTCTGAGGCTGGTGCATCCGGTACAGTCCACGGCTCTCTGGCAGCCGGTGCTCTGACCACAACCTACACAGCATCCCAGGGTCTTCTTCTGATGATCCCCAACATGTACAAAATTGCTGGTGAGCTCCTCCCCGGCGTTTTC
>JAZUOI010000085.1:0-12747 GCA_045604585.1 Lawsonibacter sp.
GTCTTCATCGGCGGTAAGGAAATCTAAACGTAGTTCTTATAAGCAAAAAGAAGCCGCAAACGGACTCGTTTGCGGCTTCTATGTCAGTAAAATTACTGAGCAATCTCCACAATGGAGACCTGCTTGCGATCCTTGCCCAGACGCTCGAACTTGACCTTGCCGTCCTTCAGAGCGAACAGGGTGTCGTCGCTGCCCTTACCCACGTTCACACCGGGGTGGATGTGAGTGCCGCGCTGACGCACCAGGATGTTGCCGGCCAGAACGAACTGACCGTCGCCGCGCTTGACGCCCAGGCGCTTGGCCTCGGAATCACGGCCGTTGCGGGTGGAGCCCACGCCCTTTTTGTGGGCGAAAAACTGCAAACCGATTTTCAGCATGTCTTACACCTCCAAGACAGATATGTTTTCAGGATATTCCTCGTGCAGCTCGGTAAAATAGACCATCAGCGCCGTCAGCATTGCCTGACAGGTGCTCTCGTTGGTCTGACCCAGACTGCCGGGAAGCTTGAGGGAGATGGACGCGTCTTTCTGCCTTACTTTAACCGATGCCTCCAGCCCGAGCACATCATTGATGGTGCACTCGCACAGGCGCACGGCGCTGGTAACGGCGGCACAGACGATGTCGCCCCCCTCGTCGGCATAGCCGCTGTGACCTTTGATATCAAAGCCCACAATACGGCTGCCCTCCAAATGAAAGGCGATGGTGGTCATCAGGCCTTGATGGCGCCGATCTGCACCTTGGTGTAGGGCTGACGATGACCCTGACGCTTACGGTAGCCCTTCTTGGGGGTATACTTGAAGATCATGATCTTCTTGCCCTTGCCGTTCTTGACCACGGTGGCGGCCACGGAAGCGCCCTCCACAACGGGAGCGCCGAAGGTAGCCTTCTCGCCGTCGATGACAGCCAGGACCTTGTCGAAGGTAATGGCAGCACCAGCCTCGGCCTCGATCTTCTCCACGAAGATCACGTCGCCCTCGGCCACCTTGTACTGCTTACCGCCGGTTTCGATGATAGCGTGCATTTCAAATTTCACTCCTTTATTAACGGGCTCGCTCTCCCGGGTGAGGCAGGCAAACCGTCTGCCTACTTGTATACCCGCTCAATGCGGCTTATATAGTTTATCAGCCATTTTCGCCCTTGTCAAGCAAAAATGCGGTATCTTCCAAACTTTTTTCGTCCGGACGGACAATATCCGCTTCCAGTACCGTCCATTTGCCCTCCCGGCCTGCACAGGGGGTGTCCTGCACCACCACGGCGTACTTCTCCAGCAGTGCCACGGGCTTATAGGACAGCTTGGAGGTGCGCAGACCGGGATCGCCGGTGTCGTCCTCCCGGTTGATATAGTCCACACCGTCCACCGCGTACAGCTGGGCAAACTGGCTGACCAGCATCTGGTAGCCGCCCTCGCAGGTGCGGTCGGCCTTTTCGATGTGGATGAACAGGGTGTCCCCCACCACCTCACCGATGGAAAAGCCCACTACCGCTCCCCGCACCCGCAGCACGCCGCCCACCATGCCGTAGTGGGCAAAGGTGTGCAGCACCTCCCGGGTTTTGGAAAGATCCTCCTCAAAGGTGGTGCTCTCCTTTTGGGTGGCGGCGGCGTAGCTCGCCAGAAAGGCCTCCACATCCGCCGTATCCGTCGCCGTCAGAGGAGCAAAGTTCCATTCGTCCCCATAGGTGCGCGCAAAGCGGTTGACGTGATTGCGCTGGCCGCTGAGTTTCTTTCCTTTGAAGTACTTGAGCGCTTCGGCCTCATACAGGTAATCAAAGGTATCCCTGTCCCACATAACGGTAGCACAGGGGAACAGACGGGTCAGCGCCTCCAGTTCCTCCTTGGGCATGGGATAAAAGATAACGGGGATGTTCCTTCGGTGGCAGTATTCCCGCACCTGCTCGTACTCCCGCTTCCCGTCGCCCCCCCGGGGCATGGCAAACACTGTGCCGAAGCCGGGGTAGTCCACCTTGAAGTACAGCACCCCTTCGTGGATGGCATATTCGGTTTTGTAGTAGTCCCGCCAGATGAAGATGCCGCCCACCGTCAGGTCACACAGCCGGTGGGGGTTGTCCCCCAGCACGGGGCGCACCACATCCACATCCTGCGCGCTTAAAGGTCGAAACTCCAGCATAAAACCGCTCTCTTTCCCGGTACAAATGAGAAGCGCCCGCGGAGCGGACGCTTCCCTGTTTGCTATTATAACACATTCCGGCAGGAAAAAACCACCAAAATCAGACTTTTTTCGCCGTGAGGGACACCCAGCCGTTTTGCTCCCGGCGCTTGGTAATGACAAGCCCGTTTTTCACAAGGGCGGCCTCCACCTCATGGGCGCGGGTGTCGATGATACCCGAGCAGATGAACACGCCGCTGTCCTTCATCAGCCCGGGGGCCTGAGCAGACAGAGGAATGATCACATCGGCCACAATGTTGGCCAGTACCAAATCGTACTGCTGCCGAGCCAGCTCATCGGCCAGCGCCTTGTCGCTGAGCAAATCCCCGGCACGCACGGTGTAGCGATCCCGGCCAATACCGTTGAGGGCGGCGTTCTCGTAGGACACGTCCACCGCCTTGGGGTCGATATCCACCGCCACGGCATCCCGGGCGCCCAGCACCAGTGCCGCAATGGACAAAATGCCGCTGCCGCAGCCCAGATCCAGCACGCTGCAGCCGGGGGTGGTGTACTCCTCCACCCCCGCCAGACACAGCTGGGTGGAGGCGTGAGAGCCGGTGCCGAAGGTCAGGCCGGGATTGAGGTAGAAGGGCACCTTCCCCTCCGGGACAGGCTCGTTTCGCTCCCACTCAGGCACCACATACAGCTTCTCGCCCACGGGCAGAGGCTTATAGTACTTCTGCCAGCTGTATGCCCAGTCGTTGTCCCCCAGAGGGGTAACGGTGTACTCACAGCCCAGCAGAGCGGCATATTTGTTCAGCATGGCCTTGCCGTCGGCATCGTCGGTGACATAGAACTTGATGCGGCTGACGCCCTGCATGCGCTTTTCCAGTTCCTCGTCCACATAGTCCCAGTATTGCCGGTTATTCTCCAGAAACTGGCGAAACTCCTGCTCGTCCTCCACCACAAGGCCGGTCATGCCTGCATTGATCAGCTTCCCACTCAGCTCGTCCAGCCGGTCGGTGGTGGTATTGACCGCCACCTCTAACCATTTGATATCTTCCATACTTGCTTTCCTTACCGCTCGGTGCCCAGCCAGAACAGCGCCAGAGTACCGGGACCGGAGTGAGAGCCGATGACGGGGCCGGTGTAGCCAATCATGACTTCCTTCACGCCCAGGCGCTCCTTCACCATATCGGCCAGCTTCTGCGCATCGTCCATGCAGTCACCATGGCAGATGTAGACGATCTGATTGGCGGGATCAATGGCCGTTTGCTCCATCTTATCCACCAGAGCTTTTATGGAGGCACCACGGCCACGGGCCGTCCCCACCTTGATCAGGTGCCCCTCGTTATCCACATGCATAACCGGCTTGATGGACAGCATGGTGCCCACCACAGCGGTGGTGGCAGACACGCGGCCACCGCGCTTGAGGAAGAACAGATCGTCCACCGTAAACTGGTGGCACAGGTTCAGCTTGTTCTCCTCCACCCAATCGCGGACCTGCTCAATGTCCATACCCTCGGCCCGCTTGTTTGCGGCATGGGCCACCAGCAGTCCCTGACCCAGGGAGGCGCACAGGGTGTCCACGGCGTACAGCTTGCGCTCAGGGTACTTCTCGCTCAGCTCCTCCACCGCAATGCGACTGGAGTTGTAGGTGGTGGACAGACCGGAGGAGAAGGCCAGAATCAGCACGTCGTTCCCCGCCGCCAGCAGAGTCTCCAGCACCTCGGTATAAGTACCCACGTTGACCGCGGCGGTGGTAGCCGTCTTACCCGCGCGCAGCAGATTGTAGAACTCCTGTATGTCCATTTCGGGGTTTACAGGGTCGTTGCGATACTCTTTCTCGTCCATCATATAGGTCAGGGAAACGACCTTCACATTCAGCTGGTCTACCAGCTCGGCGGTCAGATCCGCACAGGAGTCCGTCAGAATTACAAAGTCACTCATGGTTTTTACTCCTTTTCCTTGTCCGATTTATGTTTCTTCTCCTCTTGCATACTGCGCTCCCGGATCACGTCCAGCACCCGGGCGCAGGCCAGCTGGTTGGCATAGCTGCGCAGACCAAGGCTCAGCGCCAGATTAGGCAGTTCATCCTCCGGCGTGTCCACGTTCAGATTGGCCGCCGCCTCACTCAGGGCGGTGTCCAGGGCGCGGCAGAAGTAGTTGTAAATGGATTGGGGTTCTTTGCTTTCAGGCACGGAATCCAGCATGGCGCGCATATCCTTGACGCTGAGCACCTTTTTCATGGCGCACACCGCCGTCAGATAACCCAGATGCACCGGGCCGTACCGTTTTCCCTCTGCCCGAGGCACAAGGCCGTCCTTGATGTAGTTGTTCACCATGGCGGAGGTGAGCTGGTCGTCCTCCTTAAAGCTGATGAGCTGCCGTGGCATGTAGGAGATCACCTGATCCATGTAAAGGGCAAGATCGGGCAATTCCTCCCACGCCGCAGGGCGTTCCCGCTCCAATTGCTGTTTCAGCTGCTTGAGTTCGTCCATTGTACAGCCCCTTTCGTTGTTTTTCTCATGCCACCGAGTATTATATACAACTTCCAATACCTTGTAAAGTAGTTTTCAAAATCATTTTCCATTTGTGCTCCGTCTTCACAAATCCAAAATTCATGGTATAATACTGACATTACATATAAATGATAAGGAGGATGGCCCATGGATCGGCTGGTATGCGGCATATTGGCTCACGTGGACTCGGGCAAAACCACCCTGTCCGAAGCGCTGCTCTACCGCACCGGTGCCATCCGAACCCTGGGGCGGGTGGATCACCGCAGCGCCTTTCTGGACACGGACGCAATCGAGCGGGAACGGGGCATCACCATTTTTTCCAAGCAGGCGCTGTTCCCCCTGCCCACTCGGCAGGTGACGTTGCTGGACACCCCAGGACACGTGGACTTTTCCACGGAGACCGAGCGCACCCTGCAGGTGCTGGACTGCGCCATTCTGGTCATCAGCGGCACCGACGGCGTGCAAAGCCACACCCGTACCCTGTGGAGTTTGCTGCGCCGGTACCGGGTGCCCACTCTCCTGTTCATAAACAAAATGGATCTGCCCGGAGCGGATCGGGAACGGCTGATGGCGCAGCTGCACCGACAGCTGGATGAGGGCTGTGTGGATTTCTCCTCTCCGGAAACCCGGGACGAGAGCGCAGCCACCTGTTCCGAACAGGCACTGGAGGAATTTCTGGCCACCGGTGTCCTTTCCGATGAGACCCTGCGGGGACTGGTGGGCGCGCGAAAGCTGTTCCCATGCTTCTTCGGCTCGGCCTTGAAGCTGGATGGGGTGGACGAGCTGCTGGACGGTCTGGAGCGTTTTGCCCCCATCCCGTCCCGTCCGGAGGAATTCGGCGCCCGGGTCTTCAAAATCACCCGGGACAGTCAGGGCGCGCGGCTGACTTGGATGAAGGTCACCGGCGGCACGCTCAAGGCCAAAACGCTCCTCTCCGGCGGCAGGGACGATGCCCGGTGGCAGGAAAAGGCCGACCAGCTTCGCCTGTATTCCGGGGAGAAGTTCACCCCCACCGACACCGCCCCCGCCGGCAGCATCTGCGCCGTGACCGGGTTGACCCACACTCGTCCCGGACTGGGTCTGGGTGTGGAGGAACAGGAAACCCTCCCCTTGCTGGAGCCGGTGCTTACCTGCCAGCTGCTCCTGCCCGAGGGCTGCGACCCCCATATGGCCATGGACAAGCTGTCTCAGCTGGAGGAGGAAGACCCCCAGCTGCACATCGTATGGGACTCCCTGCTTCGTCAGATCCGGGTACAGCTGATGGGTCAGGTACAGCTGGAGGTACTGGGGCAGGTGATCGCCCAGCGTTTTGGCATGGACGTGTCCTTTGGCCCGGCCAGCATCCTTTATAAAGAGACCATCGCCAATACGGTGGAGGGGGTCGGCCATTTTGAGCCTTTGCGCCACTATGCTGAGGTGCGTGTGCTCCTTCAGCCGGGCGAGCCGGGCAGCGGCCTGATTTTTGACAGCGACTGCTCCACCGACACGCTGGACTTGAACTGGCAGCGGCTGATCCTCACCCATCTGGGGGAAAAAGAGCATCTGGGCGTACTCACCGGCGCGCCCATCACCGATATGAAGATCACTCTGCTCACCGGCCGCGCCCACCCCAAGCACACAGAGGGGGGCGACTTCCGTCAGGCCACTTACCGGGCGGTACGCCATGGCTTGATGCAGGCGCAGAGCGTGCTGCTGGAACCGTGGTACGCCTACCGGCTGGAAGTGCCCGCCGACTGCGTGGGTCGGGCTATGACTGATATACAGAACATGGGTGGTGATGTTCCGTCCCCGGAGGTACAGGGGGATTGGTCCGTTTTGCAGGGCAGCGCACCCGTTTTCGGTTTGCGGGACTATGCCCGGGAAGTGACCGCCTACACTCGGGGACTGGGTCGGCTGTCCTGTCGTCTGCTGGGCTACCGCCCCTGCAATAACGCCGATGAGGTGATCGCCCAGCGGGACTATCATCCCGAACGGGATACCAACAATCCCGCCGATTCCGTGTTCTGTGACCACGGCGCCGGCTTTGTGGTACCGTGGCAGGAGGTGGCCGAGCATGCGCACACCCAAAGCCCCCGCCGCCAGCAGCAGACCGTCTCCGACCCCGCCGCCCCCGCCGGAGGCAGCGCCGGGCAGTATACCGGGTCGCTGGAACAGGACAAGCAGCTGCAGGCCATCTTTGAGCGCACCTATGGAAAAATAGGCCCCCGCTCCTTCCAGCCGGTGAAAAAGCCCGCCCGCACCAGTCTGGCCGATGGGGACTACACCATCCACACCCCGGCGCTGGGCGAGGAATATCTGCTGGTAGACGGCTACAACATCATCTTCGCCTGGGATGAGCTCAAGCAGCTGGCCCAGCAGGACGTATCCGCCGCCCGGGAGGCTCTGTGCGAAGTGCTGATCAACTATCAAGGGGCGAGGCAATGCCGGGTCATTCTGGTCTTTGACGCATACAAGGTCAAGGGCAACCCCGGCAGCGTGGAGCAGCGGGGCGGCATCCGGGTGGTTTACACCAAGGAGGCTCAGACGGCCGATGCCTATATTGAACAGGCCACCTACCAACTTCGCCGGGAACACCGGGTGCGGGTAGCCACGTCCGACGCGCTGGAACAGCTGATCATCCTGGGTCATGGGGCGCTTCGCATCTCTGCCCGTGCCTTCCGGCAGGAGGTGGAGCAGACCCGTGGTGAGATCACCCGGGTGCTGGCCGACCACGCCCGTCAAAATAGACAGGGCAGGCAACTCAAGGACACCGCTCACATCACGCAGTTGTAAAATTTGTATTTTTTGGTAAAAAAATAATCTCCGCCAATTTACAAAAGCCTTTATTTTTGGTATACTAAAGAGTGGGATAAGTTTTCCCCCGAATTTTTCAGCCTCTCCCTTTTGGGTAGGCTGCCAAGGAGTGTTCCGTTATGAGCCGTATGGTAGGTACTGTTTCCCGTGGCATTCGCGCACCCATCATCCGCACGGGCGACGATTTGGCCAACATCGTCACCAACTGCGTGCTGGAGGCTGCTGCCGATGACGGTTTTGCCATCCGTGACCGTGACGTGGTCGCCATCACCGAGTCCATCGTGGCCCGTGTACAGGGCAACTATGTTTCTGTTGACAATATTGCCGCCGATGTGAAAGCCAAGTTCGGCGGTGAAACCGTGGGTGTCATCTTCCCCATTCTCAGCCGCAACCGGTTCGCCATCTGCCTGCGGGGCATCGCCAAGGGCTGCAAAAAGGTGGTGCTGATGCTGTCCTACCCCTCGGACGAGGTGGGCAACCATCTCATCTCCCTGGACGCCATGGACGCCGCCGGGGTCGACCCCTACAAGGACGTGCTGTCTCTGGCCGATTACCGCAAGCTGTTCGGCTATGAGAAGCATCCCTTCACCGGCGTGGACTACGTGGCTTATTATGAAGATCTCATCCGCAGCTGCGGTGCCGAGGTGGAGATCATCTTCGCCAACGACCCCCGCGCCGTGCTGGACTACACCAAGAACGTCCTCAACTGCGACATCCACACCCGCGCGCGCACCAAGCGCCTTTTGAAGACCGCCGGAGCGGAGATCGTCTTCGGTATGGACGAGATCATGTCCGCCCCCATCGACGGCAGCGGCTACAACGAGAAGTACGGTCTGCTGGGCTCCAACAAGGCCACCGAGGATCAGGTCAAGCTGTTCCCCCGGGACTGCCAGGATCTGGTGGAGGACATCCAGAAGCGCCTGCTGGACAAGACCGGCAAGCATGTGGAGGTCATGGTCTACGGCGACGGTGCGTTCAAAGATCCCGTAGGCAAGATCTGGGAGCTGGCCGACCCGGTGGTCTCCCCCGCCTACACCGCCGGGTTGGAGGGCACGCCCAACGAGCTGAAGCTGAAGTATCTGGCCGACAACGACTTTGCCGCCCTGTCCGGCGAGGCTCTGAAGCAGGCCATCAAGGACAAAATCCAGGCCAAGGACGACGACCTGGTGGGCCAGATGGTGTCTGAGGGAACCACCCCCCGCCGCCTGACCGACCTGATTGGCTCCCTGTGTGACCTGACCTCCGGTTCCGGTGACAAGGGCACTCCCTTCGTCTATATTCAGGGCTACTTCGACAACTATACCAACGAATAATCGCAAAGCAAAAGGCCGACGGCAATGATTGCCGTCGACCTTTTTTGTCTGCTTATTGATTCAGTCCCATGGGCTGATCCCGGAAAATGCGCGCGTCCATCGGTTTGACATCGGTCATAATGGGCGCAAAGTCCATCTGCGCCAAAACATCCCGCTCCAAATCCACACCGGGGGCGATCTCTTTCAGCTCCACGCCCTTTTCGGTCAGTTCAAACACGGCGCGTTCGGTAATGTAAAGCACCTGCTGGCCTTTCTTTTGGGCGTACTTGCCGGAGAAGGTGACCTGCTCCACCGCGTCAATGAGTTTCTTCACTTTACCCTCATTCAGCACCTGCAGACCGCCGTTTTCCACGCTGACCTTCAAGCCGCCGGCAGTGAAGGTGCCGCAGTAGATCACCTTTCTGGCATTTTGGGTGATGTTGATAAAGCCGCCGCAGCCGGCAATCTTGGGGCCGAATTTGGACACGTTGATATTGCCGTCACGGTCCATCTGCGCAAGACCCAGGAAGGCCACGTCCAACCCTCCGCCGTCATAGAAGTCAAACTGGGACGGCTGCTCCAGCACACAGTCCGGGTTGGTGGTCACACCAAAATCGGTGCCGCCGGCAGGGATGCCGCCGATGGTGCCGGACTCGGTGGTCAGCACCATACCCTGCAGTCCCTCCTCCGCAGCGATGGCGGCAACACCCTCGGGCATACCGATCCCCAGATTGACCACCGCGTTGGGCATCAGCTCCATGGCCGCCCGGCGGGCGATCACCTTGCGCTCGTCCAGCTTCATGGGAGCCAGGCTGTCCACCGGCACACGGCACTCGCCGGAATAGGCCGGATTGTAGTAGGTGCCAAAGGTTTGCTTGTGATTTTCCTCCTGCGCCACCACCACCGCATCCACATAGATGCCGGGCAGCTTCACCAGACGGGGCGACAGCGTGCCGTACTCCACCACCTTCTTGACCTGCACAATGACACGGCCGCCGGAATTTTTGGCCGCCTGAGCGATGGCCAGCGCCTCGGAATACACGCCCTCATGCTCCATGGTGCAGTTGCCCAAGGTATCGGCGTAGGTAGCACGGATAATGGCCACGTCCACGGGGATCGCCTTATAGAGCAGCTTTTCCTCCCCGTTGATGTCCAGCAGCTGGACCAGATCCTCGCTTTGGCGGGCCATGTCATTGATTTTTCCGCCCTCCAGCCGGGGATCCACAAAGGTCTGCAGACCCACGTGGGTCAGCACACCGGGTTTTCCGGCGGCAATATCCCGGAAAAGGTGGGAGATCACACCCTGCGGCAGGTTGTAGGCCGCCAGCTTATTTTCCAGCGCCAGCTTCTGCAGACGGGGCGCAAGACCCCAGTGGCCGCCGATGACCCTGGTCACAAGCCCCTCTTCTCCAAAATGGTTCAAACCCAGCTGTGCACCGTCACCCTGACCGGCGGCATACATCAGAGTCAGACCGCAGGGGTGACCCGTTTCCAAAAAGCTTTGCCCGATCTGCAGGCTGATCTCTTCGGCGTGGGCTGCACCCACAAAACCGCTGTAACCCAGAGTCATGCCATCTTTGATATAGGTTTCGATGGCCTCCCGCGCACTGATAAACTTAGGCATACTGTTCCTCCTGTCTTTCGTCTTTATTTCCCTTATAGCACGCCCCCGGCTCTGGGTAAAATATCGTTTTTGTCTGTCTTTATTCCATTTTCGAATTGTTTTGGTTTTTCTGTCAAAAAAGAACCCGCATTTCTGTCATAATCACCATAACTATTCATTTTTTGCATAGTTATTGATGAATAAAGTATAATTTTTCCTCTTCTCCGTATAGTTGCATTTGGATTTGTTTGGTATAATATGGTCATTCCTGTGTTTATGCTTATTGGAAAAGGTGGCTTTCAATGGATATTCAGCACCTGAAGTACTTTGTCGCGGTCGCGGAACAAAAAAACTTTACCCGTGCAGCAGAGCAGCTGTTCATTTCGCAGCCCATGCTGACCCGGTGTGTCAAGGCGCTGGAGTCGGAACTGGGAGTGCGGCTGATTGAACGCACCAGCAAATCCTTTCGGCTGACGGATTCCGGGCAAGCTCTGCTTTTTCGTGCCAGACAGCTGTTGTCTCAGTACGACGACATGCTTGGCCAGCTGACCGATATCAAGCAGGGCAAGGTGGGAGAAGTGCGTATTTCCTCCCCCGGCGTGCTGTTGGATATGTATTTCCCTCAGCTGCTCTCCAGCTTCCGGCAGCAATGCCCCGGCATCGATATCAGTATTGTGGAAGAAGGCTCCAAGCTAACCGTCACTTCTGTGCTGAACGGCTCCGCAGATTTGGGTCTGGTCATGCTTCCTGTGGAAAACATGTCGGAACTGGACATTATCCCTGCCGTAAGTGACGAAGTCTGGCTGATGGTACGCAGAGATCATCCCTTTGCCGCCAAGCCCGTGGTGCATATCCGGGAGCTTTGCGGACAGGAGCTTATCACTTACAGCCGCACCTCCATTCTCCACGATACCCTGCTTCATCTGTGCGCCGATGAGGGGTTTGTGCCAAGAATCGTGTGCAAAAGTCTCATGCCCATCTTTGCCACTCAAATGATTTCTCTGAATAACTGCGTGGGTGTATTCCCCCGTCCCATCATTACCCGGTATCAAACCGAAGATCAGGCTGCCGTCCGTCTGGAACCAAGATTTCCCTGGCAGATTGCGGTCATCCTGAAAAAGGGCAGGTATCGTTCCTTTGCTGCCACCCAGCTGATTCAATTTATGAAGACCTATTTTCAGGCGCTTTCTTCCGGCGACATGTAAAAACAGCCCCCGGTTCCAGTTGGAACCGGGGGCTGTCACTTTCCTTCAAGCCGCGCGCTTGTATCACACTTTCACCTTCACCACGATCTTTTTGACCGGTGCGGGCGTTTCCTGCCGGGAGACACCGGGCATATGGATGTCATGAGGGAACAGGATCGCGTACTCGCCCGCGTTTACCACAAGGGCGGAAGCATCGGCGTTCTTCTCATAAAACTCCACGTCTTTTTCCGGATTGTAGTCGTTTTTCGGGGTCATTCCGGCAATATCCGCCACCTTGATGATCTCCACACCGGAAATAACAAACTGGATGTCGATGTAATTCCGGTGTCCTTCGAATTTCGCATCAGCCTCCAGCTTGCTGTTATACTCCTGCACGCTGGCATACAGCTCCTTGCCCTCGATCTCATATTTGCCGGCCGGGTAATTCTCCCGCACCGCCTTGTCGATAAAGGCAAAAGCCTGCGCGAATTTTGGATGTACACCGCAATAAAGCGGCGCATTTTTCACATTATCAGCGATCATACTCTATTCCTCCTGTTCGTTTGATTTATTATAGTCCGCTTTATCGAAAAAGTACAGCACAACTTTCCCGCCGTTTCGCAAAAAAATCCGCCTGAAATTGTCCAGGCGGATTTTTTATGCGGAATATTAGCCCTTGATAGCGGCCTGAGCGGCAGCCAGACGGGCGATGGGCACACGGAAGGGAGAGCAGGACACGTAGTCCAGACCCACCTTGTGGCAGAACTCCACGGAGGAGGGGTCGCCGCCGTGCTCGCCGCAGATGCCCAGCTTCAGCTCGGGACGGGTGGAGCGGCCCAGCTTGGCAGCCATGTCCACCAGCTTGCCCACGCCGTTCTGATCCAGACGGGCGAAGGGATCGCTCTCGTAGATCTTGTTGGCGTAGTAAGCGTCCAGGAACTTGCCGGCGTCGTCACGGGAGAAGCCGAAGGTCATCTGGGTCAGGTCGTTGGTGCCGAAGGAGAAGAAAGCAGCCTCCTTGGCGATCTCGTCGGCGGTCAGAGCCGCGCGGGGGATCTCGATCATGGTACCGACCATGTACTTCATGTCGGAACCGGCGGCAGCGATCAGCTCGTCAGCGGTCTCGACAACGATCTTCTTAACGAAAGCCAGCTCTTTGATCTCGCCGACCAGGGGGATCATGATCTCGGGGACCATCTCCCAGTCGGGATGCTTGGCCTGAACATTCAGAGCAGCCTTGATGACGGC
>JAZUOI010000086.1:0-6147 GCA_045604585.1 Lawsonibacter sp.
GGCTGACCTGTTGGTCAGCCGGTTTTTTATTTGCTTTTTAGAACAGGCCGGTGATCTTGCCGTCGGCATCCACATCGATGCGCTCGGCGGCGGGCACCTTGGGAAGACCGGGCATGGTCATGATCTCGCCGGTCAGGGCGACCACGAAGCCCGCGCCGGCGGACACCTTCACCTTATTCACGGTGATGCGGAAGTCCTTGGGCGCACCCAGCTTGGTGGGGTCGTCGGACAGAGAGTACTGGGTCTTGGCCATGCACACAGGCAGGTTTCCGTAGCCCAGACCCTCCAGACGGTCAATTTCCTTGCTGGCGGCGGCGGAGAAGTCCACCCCATCCGCACCGTAGATCTTGGTGGCAATGGCGGCGATCTTATCCTTGAGCCCCTGCTCCAGCTCGTAAGAGAAGGTGAAGTTCCCCTTCTCCTCCTCAATAATACGAAGCACCTCGCGTCCCAGCTCCAGACCGCCTTCGCCGCCCTTGCCCCATACCTCGGACAAAGCCACATTCACGCCATAGGCAGCGCACTTCTCACGGATGAGAGCCAGCTCCGCGTCCGTGTCCTGCACAAAGCGGTTGATGGCCACCACGGCGGGCAGACCGAACACCCGGGTGATGTTCTCCACGTGTTTGAGCAGGTTGGGCAGGCCACGCTCCAGCGCCTCCAGATTTTCGTTGCCCAGGTCGGCCTTGGCCACGCCGCCGTTGTACTTCAGGGCACGCACCGTAGCCACGATAACCACCGCATCCGGGGTCAGTCCGGCGGCGCGGCACTTGATGTCCAGGAACTTCTCCGCGCCCAGGTCGGCGCCAAAGCCCGCCTCAGTGACCACGTAGTCGGCCAGCTTCAGGGCGGTATCGGTAGCGGAAACGGAGTTGCAGCCGTGGGCGATGTTGGCAAAGGGGCCTCCGTGTACCAGCGCGGGGGTGTGCTCCAGCGTCTGAACCAGGTTGGGCTTGATGGCATCCTTGAGCAGGGCGGCCATAGCGCCCTCCGCCTTCAGATCGTGGGCAGTGACGGGCTTGTCCTCAAAGGTGTAGCCCACCACCATACGGCCCAGCCGCGCTTTCAGATCCATCAGATCGGAGGCAAGACACAGCACCGCCATGATCTCGCTGGCCACGGTGATGTCAAAGCCGTCCTCACGGGGCACGCCCTGCATCCGTCCGCCCAGACCGTTGATGATGTTGCGCAGCTGGCGGTCGTTCATGTCCACACAGCGCTTCCAGGTGATGCGCTTGACATCAATGCCCAGCTGGTTCCCCTGCTGAATGTGGTTATCCAGCATGGCGGCCAGCAGGTTGTTGGCCGCACCGATAGCGTGGAAGTCACCGGTAAAATGCAGGTTGATGTCCTCCATGGGCACCACCTGCGCCCAGCCGCCGCCGGCGGCGCCGCCCTTGACACCGAACACGGGGCCGAGAGAGGGCTCACGCAGAGCAAGGCAGGCCTTTTTGCCCAGCTTGGACAGGGCATCCGCCAAACCCACGCTGGTGGTGGTCTTCCCCTCACCGGCGGGTGTGGGGTTGATGGCGGTGACCAGGATCAGCTTGCCCTTGCGGGGCATATCACGCATGGCAGTGATGTCCAGCTTGGCCTTATAGCGACCATACAGCTCCAGCTGTTCCTCCTGTACGCCCAGGGTGTCCGCCACAGCGGTGATGGGCTGCTTCTGTGTGCTCTGGGCAATTTCAATGTCGGTCATCATAGGGCAATTCCTCCTGCATTCTCTTTAAAAAAATAAGGGCGCACCGACTTTCGGTGCGCCCAGACGGTCGGCATTGGTGGCGTTACGCCGGTCATACTCCATGTGGTTCATCCACTTCCGTCAGTCATATGACCACTGCTAACATATCACGAAATTTCCGTCCTTGTCAAGAGGTTTTGTGTTTTTTCGCCCTTACTCCTCCACCCGAGCCGTCAGCCGCAGCACCACCGCCGTGCGGTCGTCTCCGTCCTCCTGCTCGCCAACCAGCTCCGCCGCCAACGCTCTTGGATTTTGCCCGTCAAACGGTTCCAGCGCCCGGTACACAAAGCCGTCGCCCCGCTCTGCACACACCCCGTCGCTGACCATGACCACGCAGTCCCCTTCCTCCAACTGGAAGCGAATGCAGTCGGGCTGCTCTTGCAGGGTGCCGGCGGGCATAGATGTACCGCTAAGGCGGCGAACCACCCCATTCTTTTTCAAATAAGTAGGCGCCGCGCCCAGCTTGTATACCGCCCCTTCCCCGGAGAACAGATCCACCTGAAGCAGATCCACCGTGGTGAAACTGCCCTCTTCCTCCCCGCGCATGCCCAGAGCACTGCACAGCACCTCCAGCGCCGCAGACGGTTCCAGCCGGGCGCGCAGGAACTGCTCCAGCAGGCGCACAGCAAGTCCGCTCTCCCGTCCGGCCTGAGCGCCGCTGCCCATCCCGTCACACAGCAGCACAAACAGCATCCCGTCCGCTCGTTTGAACCAGGTGCCGCAGTCCCCGCTCACCGTCTGCCCGTTCCGACACCGGGCAGCCACCCCGGCCAGCATCATATACGGCTCACATTGCACCAGCACCAGCCGCTGAGCATCGTCGCACGGTTCTTTCCGCACCGGAACACCCAGCAGCCCGGCCAGACTGTCCAGTTCCCGCTCCAACCGCCGGCAGTCCCGACTTACCACCTCCGCGCGCAGATGGTGATCCCGGTCGTAAAATACCGCCGCGTCCCCCTCCACGCCCAGCAGCGCCATGTGCTGGCGTAGCCGCCGTTCCCGGGCCGGGTCGCAGGTCAGCTCCTCCCCCAGCTCCGCCGCCGCTGTGGCCAGAATACGGGACAACTGGCTGTACTGCCGGCACACCGCCTGCCGGCTGTCCCGAATGCGGTGGTCGTACTGACGGCGGTAGCGCCGGGCGGTCAACTCCTCATTCACCGCACAGAGAAACTCCCCAAAATGCAGGCAGCGGCCGCTGAAATGCTCGGGAAAGTCTCCCGACTCTCCCCTGCCCCGCCGAAGCATGGGCTGAGTGGCATCGTTCAGGGCGTTGACGGTGGTCACATAGTCCCGCTCCCAGCAGCCATCCCGCCGGGAGCAGCTTCGGCACACCCGCTCCGCTGCCCGGTCAAAGAGCACCGCGGGATCCTCATCGTTGTACCGGGGTCGCCGAAACAGGCCGCGCATGGATTGGCACAGCTCGGAAAAGGCCTGGGAGGCCTGCTCCAGCCGCTGTTGGACATAGGTGCTGGTCCGCAGTTCCTCCCGGCTGCGGCTTTCCGCCATCAACCAGCCTCCCAGCCGCCGCAGCAGCTGTCCCGGCAGCAGCAGGAAGCACACCGCTCCCAGCACCAACTCCGCCAGCAGGGAGATGGGCAGTCCGTTGTCCCACAGCCAGAGCACCGCACCGACCCCCGCCACCAGAAAAGCCACCGCACCCGTCAGCCGTTTTTTGCCCACCGTCAGGCCACAGGCAAGCCCCGCCGCGCCAAAGGCCATGGTGTATACCACGCGCCCCTGTGCCGCCAGATCCATGCCCAGCCCAAGAGCTACGCCCATCCCGGCACCCACCCCCGCGCCGCCCTGCCAGCCGCAGGCCAGCACGGTCAGCGCCGTGAGACACCGCCCAAGGGACACATCTGCATACACAGACTGGTGGGACAGGGTAATGTACACCGCACCCACCAACAGTACCCACCAGCGGCTGTGGGTGCGCCGCTGGGCATCCAGCACCTCACGAAAGGCATAGGCAGCCACCGCCGTGAGCGCCACCTCGGTGGTGTAGTAGATCACGTCCTGGGTGCGCCAGCCCCGCTGGGACAGATAGATAAAGCCGGTGCAGGCGTTCATCAGCGCCGCCGCCACCGGCATGGTCCACGGCATTTGGTACAGCTTCACGTCGTAAAAGGCAAAGGCCAGGGAAAAGGTCAGAATGGCGGCGGACACGTACCGCAGCCCCTCCACCAGCCCCATAAGCGTTAAGTACCCAAAGCTGCTGCCAAGCAGAGCCATGGCAGCGTATAGTCCCGACCCGGAACCGCCCACCAGCGCCACCCCAAAGGGGGCGCAGCTGCCAAACAGCCTCCCCCCTGCCAGGACAGCACCTAACAGAAAATGGGTCGCCCCCTGAGCCGCACCGGACAGCGCCGGCCCCTCCAGCACCAGTTGTCCCGTGCGGATAACATCCGCACGCACCCGAGCCAGCCGTGTGCGTAATTTTTCCTTTGTCGCCATGAAAATGCCTCCTGTCGGGATGCTTGTCCATCCCTGTTTTTCCACAGTATAATCCAATATTTGGAAAAACACCGTCGGAAAAGGCAGGCGATACGGCGACAAGGCAAATTTATTTGGAAAGAAGCAAAAACGAGCCGGGGCGTGTCTGCCCCGCCTCGTTATGGATGGTTTACAGCGGTTTCCCGGCCAATACCTCCAGGAAATCCTTATAATTGTCCTCCAAAAGTTTGGGCGTATCCAGCCCGTAGGGACACTTGGATTTGCACGCGCCGCATTTGAGGCAATCTTTGATTTTGTCCATGCGCGCTCTGCCCTTTTCGTCCATAAATGCGGCGGTAGGAGAACGACGGATCATCAGGGACATACGGGCGCAGTTGTTGATCTCAATGCCCACCGGGCAGGGCATGCAGTAACCACAACCCCGGCAGAATTCCCCCTGCAGCTGCACCCGGTCACGCTCCACCACCGCCGTCATTTCGTCGGTCAGAGCGGGCGGCCGGTCAATAAAGGAGAGAAATTCCTCCAATTCTTCCGGCCGTTGGATGCCCCAAACGGGCAGCACGTGCTCGTACTGCCCCAGCCACGCGGCGCAGGCTGCGGCGTTGGTGAGCAGACCGCCGGACAGGGCCTTCATGGCGATAAAGCCCATGTTCGCCCGCTTGCACGCCTCCACCACCTGAATGTCCTTCTCGTCGGCAAGATAGCAAAACGGAAATTGCAGGGTCTCGTACAGACCGGAGTCAATGGCATCCAGAGCCACCTGAAAGCGGTGGGTGGTGATGCCGATATGGCGGATCTTCCCCTGCTCCTTTGCCTCCAGCGCCGCCTCATACAATCCGGTGCCGTCCCCGGGGCGGATGCAGGTGGTGGCCTGATGGAACTGGTACAGGTCGATATAATCCGTTTGCAGATTGGCAAGGCTCTGGGCCAGATGAGCGCGCAGCTCTTCCCCGGTTTTGGCGTGAGACTTGGTGGCAATAACTACCTTGTCCCGCATCCCGGCAAAGGCCTCGCCCACCTTCTCCTCGCTGTCGGAATACGAGCGTGCGGTGTCGAAAAAGCGCATGCCTCCCTCGTAGGCACGGCGCAGCAGCGCCACCGCCTCCTGTTTGGACACCCGCTGAATGGGCAGACAGCCAAAGGCATTGCGCTCCACGGTGATACCGGTTTTCCCCAAGGTCACGTTAAACATATTGCCGCTCCTTTCATATCTGTTTCCCCGCCACAGCTGTGACGGGGAAACAGAGGTGTTTACATGCTCTTGAGCTGCTCGGTCAGCTTTTCCACCAGTTCAGCCAGCTTGACGGCGCGCTCTTTCTCGGCCTCCACCACGGCGGCGGGCGCCTTGTTCACAAAGCCGGGGTTGGACAGCTTGGCGTTGAGCTTGGCAAGCTCGTCGGAATTCTTTTTCAGTTCCTTCTCGATGCGGGCCTTTTCCTTTTCCAGATCAACCAGTTCACCCAGAGGAATGAACAGCTGGGCGGCATGGGTGACGATAACCACCTGTCCGGCAGCATCGGGAGCCTGGTCGGCGGCAACGATGGTCACGTCACTGGCGTAGCCCAGACGTTTGAGGAAGGGGATGCCCGCGGCAAACACGTCCTGCTGGTCGGTGACCACGGTCAGCTGCGCCTTCTTGGAGGGGGGCACGTTCATCTCCGCGCGGCGGGTACGGATGGCGCGGATGGCATCCATCACCTGCTCCAGCGCCTTTTCCTCCGCGGCGAAGTCCAGCTCCTTGCGGTACTCCGGCCACTGCTGCAGCATGAGGAAGTCACCCTCATGGGGCAGCGCCTGCCAGATCTCCTCGGTGATGAAGGGCATGAAGGGATGCAGCAGCTTAAGGATCTGGGTCAGCACATGGCACAGCACCTGCTGGGCACGCACCTTGCTGTCCTCGTCCTCCCCCTGCAGGCGGGACTTGGTCAGCTCGATGTACCAGTCGCAGT
>JAZUOI010000087.1:0-3076 GCA_045604585.1 Lawsonibacter sp.
CCTGGCACACGCCGAAGGGCAGCTTGCGGCGGGTGGTGCGCTGTACGTTCTGGAAGTTGACAAAAATGCCCTGGGCAGTCTCGGGACGCAGGTAAACAGTGTTCTTGGCATCCTCGGTGGCACCCTGGAAGGTCTTGAACATCAGGTTGAACTGACGGATGTCCGTCCAGTTGTGCTTGCCGCAGGTGGGGCAGGGGATGTTGTGCTCCTCCACGAACTCCTTCATCTCCGCCTGACTCATGGCATCCACGCTCTTGCCCAGGTCGAAGTCGTTCTCCTTGCACCAGTCCTCGATGACCTTATCGGCACGGAAGCGCTCCTTGCACTCCTTACAATCCATCAGCGGGTCGGAGAAGCCGCCCACGTGACCGGAGGCCACCCACACCTGGGGGTTCATCAGGATGGCGGCGTCCAGACCCACGTTGTAGGGGTTCTCCTGCACGAACTTCTTCCACCATGCCTTCTTGACGTTGTTCTTCAGCTCCACACCCAGAGGACCGTAGTCCCAGGTGTTGGCCAGGCCGCCGTAAATTTCGGAGCCGGAGAACACAAATCCGCGGCCCTTACACAGGGCGACGATTTTTTCCATGGTCTTTTCGGTGTTTTTCATACTGAAACTCCCTTTCTACTTGGCTTGGGCATAAAAAAGCGCCCAAAGCCGCAAATTTCGGCTCAGGGCGAACAAAACTTGTCCGTGGTTCCACCTGAATTCCCATCCGGTTGATGGGCACTTCGTTTCCCGTAACGGAGGAGTCCGGCGGGCCATTTCCTGCCCGCAGCAAACCGGACGCCTTCCCCGCACGGCTTCGGAGGACTTGCACCAACCGCCCTCTCTCTGCAGCCACCGTCCGGGTACTGTTTCCAGTCAAGCTTTTGGGTTATTGTACTATACCAAATCGCCGCCGTCAAGGGCAAAAACAGGGGATTTCTCCCCGGTTTCCCTCCAAAAAGAGTGCAAAACAGAAAAATTCGAAAAAATGTTCGATTTTTCTCTTGACAAACTCGAACATATGTTGTATTCTCACATCGAACAAAGGTTCTGGTTTTTCGGCAAGCGGGATAATAGTCCGGTTTTTTGGACAATCCCGATGGTATAGTAAGTGCAACAAAGCCAAACAGGAGGGTATTATGATGCAGACGACTTATTATAATGTGAACCGTCCCACCGGCACGATGATCGACCTGTGCCAGCGCCGTCAGCAGCTGGCCATGTCCCAGATGGAAAGTGGCCTGTGGCTGTATGAGGACAAGCCCCGCCAGCGCCGCAGTCGCAAGGCGGCCGCCCGCCGCAGCGAGCTTTCCGAGCTGCTGACCAGCTCCTGCGTGCTGGTCGTGACCATCGCGGGCACGGTGCTGGCTATGTGCCTGTAATTTCTGCGCGGCAGTTTCCTTGTTTCCTTTTCTTTCTCTTTTGCGGTGTGGCCTCGCCCCGGAACAGGGCGAGGCCGCGTTGCTTCTTTCGGTCAAAATTTTCCACCTGCCAAGCGTAGCCTTTTGCGGGAATTTGTGATATGCTTATATCCGGTTATATAAGGAAGGAGGCGCGCTATGCGTATTGCCGGTCTGCAAAAGCTGACATTGCTGGATTTCCCCGGGCACACCGCCTGTACGGTGTTCACCGCCGGGTGCAATCTGCGCTGCCCCTTCTGCCACAACAGCGAGCTGGTGCTCCCCGAGCGCACGCCCCCCCGGCTGGAGGAGGAGGAATTCTTCTCCTTCCTGTCCAAACGGCGGGGGATATTGGAGGGGGTTTGCGTCACCGGCGGCGAGCCGCTGCTGCAAGCGGACATCGCCCCCTTCCTGCAGCGCATCAAAGCGCTGGGCTTCGCCGTCAAGCTGGGCACCAACGGCTGCTTCCCCCAGAAGCTGCGTGAGCTTGTTTCAGCGGGGCTTGTTGACTATGTGGCCATGGATGTGAAAAACAGCCGGGAGCGATACGGAGAAACCGTGGGTATTCCCGACTTTGACACCGCCGGAGTGGAAGAATCGGTGGCTTTCCTCCTGTCCGGGACGGTGGATTATGAGTTCCGCACCACCGTCACCGCTCAGCATCACGACGAGAACACTCTGCGCTCCCTTGCCCAATGGATCTCGGGCGCGCGGCGGTATGCCCTGCAATCCTTCCGGGACTCCGGCGACGTGCTCACGGGTGGGCTGACCCCCTATCCCCCCGCCCAAATGCGCGAATTTCACGCCCTTGTGGCCCCATTTGTAGGGGAAGCTCTGCTGCGGGGAACCGACGAAAATTGACAAAAATCGAGCAATGACAATGCTTTGACGGCTCTCCTGCCCTTTTGGCGGGAGAGCCGTTTAACACAATATCTTGTGTTTGCATAAAAAATATTTTTCAATATATTGATTTTTGTCCTTGACAGGCGAACACAAGATATGGTATATTGGGCAGGCAAACCCTCAATATGCCCCGTGCATATTGTTGTACCGAACATAAAAGAGAGAGGAGAATACATCATGTATATGGTAACCAAGCGCGACGGCACCAAGGCCGCCTTTGACGTTTCCAAGATCAGCGCCGCCATCACCAAGGCCTTTGAGGCCCAGCAGAAGCAGTATCACCCCTCCGTCATCGACATGCTGGCTCTGCGTGTCACCGCTGAGTTCGAGCCGAAAATCAAGGACGGCCTCATCGCCGTGGAAGACATTCAGGACTGCGTGGAAAAGGTGCTGTCCGAGGCCGGCTATGCCGATATCGCCAAGGCCTACATCCTGTACCGCAAGCAGCGCGAGAAGGTGCGCAACCTCAACTCCACCATGCTCAACTACCGGGATCTGGTGGACGACTACCTGCAGATCAACGACTGGCGCGTGAAGGAGAACTCCACCGTCACCTACTCCGTGGGCGGTCTGATCCTGTCCAACTCCGGCGCCATCACCGCCAACTACTGGCTCAGCGAGATCTACGATCAGGAGATCGCCGAGGCCCACCGCTCCGCCGACATCCACATCCATGACCTGTCCATGCTCACCGGCTACTGCGCCGGCTGGTCGCTGAAGCAGCTGATCCAGGAGGGTCTGGGCGGCATCCCCGGCAAGATCACCTCCTCCCCCGCCGGCCACC
>JAZUOI010000088.1:0-4976 GCA_045604585.1 Lawsonibacter sp.
GCAGGTCAGCCGCTTTTGTTTGGGTGGTCAGATTTCTTCTTCCTCGGCCACCACCTGGTGGACGATGGGAGGGGAGATGAAGTCGGAGGCCAAGCGGTCTTAGGAAGACAAGGCATATTATCAACTCCTTGGCTCACAGAACGACATGGCTACGATCCGACTTGCAGGTCAGCCGCTTTTGTTTGGGTGGTCAGATTTCTTCTTCCTCGGCCACCACCTGGTGGACGATGGGAGGGGAGATGGGCTCGTCGTGCTCCAGATTCTCGAAGTAGTCCGTTTCCTGAAGCACCGGCTTGCGGCGGCGGGCGATGGCGATGATGGCGGGGTAGAGCACAATGGCGATCAGGCCGCCGGAAAAGCCGTTGTTGTACAGGTTCATGCCGGCCACCGGCGAGCCGGTGTACAGCACCACCGATGAGTGCAGAAAGCCGGCCAAAACACCATAGGGCCAGCCGAAGTAGCCGGACACGGGGGCGAGGGTGGTGCAGAACAGGCAGGCCAGTTGCACCGCCGGGTCGTCCAGCGACCAATGCATTACCACGCCGCCCAGTACCACGCCTGCCATAACGGGCAGGATATTGAACGCGTGCTTACCAAAGGCGGAAAAGCCCATCAGGGTGAGAATACCGCCCACGGTGGGGCCGTTCAGGTCACCGCCGATGGCAAGGATAAAGGCAACACCCAGCAGGCCGTTGACCCCCGTGTTGATCATCACCACGCTGTGGCCGAACATACGCAGATAGTCGCTGGGAGCGCGGCCGCTGGTCTGAAGCAGGCGGCGGTAGCCCGCCCATACCGCCCAGACCGGGCGCCGGTCAAGGAGCAGACCTGCCCCGATCAGTACCAGACAAAGCCCACCCAGCATCAGGGCGAACAGGGTGTTGTAGCCGCTGGCCCATCGGTAGTGGGTGGTGGGGTCAGCCCCCAGCGAGCTCATCAGCGGCACGAAGATAAAGGCCAGCAATCCGCAGGCAAAGCCCACGTTGTAAAGATTCATGCCGTTTTGGATGCGGAAGGTGTAGGCGGCGAGGGGCGGCATCACAAAGCCGATGACCACGCCTGCGGTAAGACCGAGCAGGGGATGCCCCCAGCCGTTGTCCAGTGCGATGTAGCTGACGATGGGGGCAAGGGCGGTAGCCATCAGACCGATGTTGGCGAAGGCACCGAAAGGCTCCTTGCGGTAACGGGTATACAGCCACGTGCCCACCAGGATGGGACAGATATTCACCACGTTTTTCCCAAACAGGGCAAAGCCGGACATCAGGCCGATGACCACAAGGGTCATGCCATTGAGCACGTCGTCGGCGGCGTAGAGTACGCACAGGCTGACGGCGGTGACCAGAGCGGAGTTGACCAGCGCGGCTCCCGGACCGGCAATGCGGATGTAGTCGGTAATAAGCGCGTCCTCAGACAGAATGATGGTCACAAGACCCCGGAGAATGTTGCCCGGGCAGTTCCGTTCCAGTAAGAAGCCGGTGGCGGCCAGAAAGGCGGTGTACACCCACAGCACGGGGAACAGCCGCTGATAGCGAAACTGGGTATGATGGTTGTGATGGGGCAGATGGACGTCCATAGGCGGGGTCTTCCTTTCCTCGGATATGGGTCACAACTGGGAGAACTGGAAAAAGGTGCGGGTCTGTTGGGCGTTGCGCATGACCTCGGTACGCAGAGCGTCCAGGTCGGGGAATTTCTGCTCCGGGCGCAGGAACTTGAAAAATTCCAGACGGACGGATCTGTCGTACAGATCTCCCTCAAAATCAAGCAGAAACGCCTCTACGTTCAGCCCGTTCCCGTCGTCCACCGTGGGGCGGTGACCGATGTTGGTTACTGCCATATAGTCGTGTCCGTCCACCCAGACACGGGTGGCATACACGCCCAGGGCAGGGACGATCAGCCCCTCGGGCAGGGTCAGGTTGATGGTGGGAAAGCCCAGGGCGCGTCCCAGCTTTTTGCCGTGATGCACCACCCCGGTGAGGGTGTGGGGGTGACCCAGAAAGCTCTGCGCCCGAGCCATCTCTCCCTGGGCGATGAGGGTGCGGATGTAGGTGGAGGAGATGGTGATGCCCTCCTGGATCACCGGATGGATAATGTCACAGCCGATGCCCAGCTGTTCGCACTTCTCCCGGAGCCGCTGGGGATTGCCCTCCCCCCGGTAGCCGAAGCGGAAATCGTGTCCGGCCACCACATGGACGGCGGAGCAATCACGAATCAGCGTATGGGTGATAAAGTCCTCCCAGGGGGTCTTCATCATATCACGGTCGTAATGAGCTACCACCACGTCCTGAATGTCGTACAGGCGGCGCATCAGGTCGGTACGATCCTCGATGGTAGACAGCAGGGGGGTGGCTCGACCCAGAATGAGGCTTTCCGGATGGGTGTCGAAGGTGAAGGCGGCGGGGACGGCGTTCAGCTCCTTGGCCCGCTCCGCCACCCGGCGCAACAGCGCGCCGTGCCCTTTATGCACCCCATCGAAAAAGCCAAGGGCGATGACACGTTTTGGTGTGTTCAAAGTAAATCGCTCCCTAAACGCTTACACAGCGAAGAAACTCTTTATGGTGACCAGCAAGCCGTCCTGTGCCCGGCACAGAGCGAGAAAATCGCCGTTTTCGCCGTACACCCGGTATTCTCCCGGGGACAGTTGGGGCATGGACAGCTTCATGCCGTTGCGAAGCATAGCTTCCGCCTTGCCGGACAGAGTCAGCGTGGGCAGATGGGAAAACAGATGGTCGATCCCCAGAAGAAAAGCGGTGGGGTCAACTGCCTGCTGCAGCTGCTCCAGCGTCACGGCCTGTTCCAGACAAAAACCGGCGGCCATGGTACGGCGCAGGGAGCTCATGCAGCCCCCGCAGCCCAGCGCCTCGCCGATATCATGGCACAGGGTGCGCACATAAGTGCCCTTGGAGCAGCGGATCCGCAGCACGAACTCGTCCGGAGCGGTCTGTCCCTCTACCGTCAGAGAATAGATGGTGACCGGACGGGCGGGGCGTTCCACCTCCCGACCCTTGCGGGCCAGCTCGTAGAGCTTTTTGCCGTTGATCTTGATGGCGGAGAACATGGGAGGGATCTGCTCGATATCTCCCCGGAAACGGGGCAGAACGGCTTCCACCTGCTCCGCTGTAACTTGTACCGGATGCTGCTCCAGTACCTCACCGGAGGTGTCCTGGGTGTTGGTCACAAGACCCAGCTTCAGCCCGGCCACATATTCCTTTTCGCCCTTGTCGGCAAATTCCACGCCCCGGGTGGCACGACCCACAAACACGGGCAGCACTCCGGTGGCCATGGGGTCCAGCGTCCCTGCGTGACCGATGCGCTTTTCGTGGAAGATCCCACGCAGCTTGGCGCATACGTCCATAGACGTCCAGTCCGGCTGCTTATCGATGATGATGATACCGTTTGGCATAAACGTAGACTCCTTGTCTGTACCGTTAGAAGCCGCGCACCTGAGCGATGGCGGACAGGATCGCCTCCTGTGCCTGTTCGGGCGTACCGTCCACGGTGGCACCCGCGGCCGCGGCGTGTCCGCCGCCGCCCAGCAGGGCGCACACGGCGCTGGCATTCAGCTCGCCCGGCTCGGTACGTACGGACAGCTTGCACTGCTGGCCGGACAGCTGACGGATGGTGATGCCTGTGTGCACCCCCTGAACCTGTCCCACAAAGGCGGAGATGTTGTCCACATCCTCCTCCGTGGCGGAAAGCTGTTTCATCATGTCCAGGGTGAGGGTGACGATGGCGGTTTCGCCGCCGTCAAACAGCTGCAGTCCGGCGGTGAGCATGCTCTCCAGCTTCAGCCGCTTAAAGGACTTAGTGCGGAAATGCAGGCGATTGACCGCGTAGAAATCAATGCCCGTTTCCATCAGGGCGGCGGCCACCCGGTGGGTGCCGGCGCTGGTGTTGCTGTAAACAAAGCAGCCTGTGTCGGTGGACACGGCCACATAGAGGGGCAGAGCCACCTCTGCTGTCACCTCGCCCCACTGGCGAACGATGTCGTACATCAGCTCGCCGCAGGCGGCGCGGGAGGCGTCCAGACAGGTGTGTTGGGCGTAGCACTCCTGGGAGGGGTGGTGGTCGATGGTCAGGTCGACCCGGTCAAGATAGGGTTTGGCGTTATCATGGAACATGGAGCGGGCGGCCATATCCACCGCCACCACCGTGTCCGGTGTGTAGCCGGTGGGGGGGTAGAGTCCCTCCAGATAGTCGGTAAACAGGTCGGACAGACCGGGGTCGGGCAGGACAAAGGCCTGCTTGCCCTGCTGACGCAGCGCCAGACACAGACCGGCCGCACAGCCCACCGTGTCTCCGTCCGGGCGCACGTGGGTGAGAAGGAGGAAGTTATCCTGTTCCAGTAGCCATGCGGCGGTCTGCTCGTAATTCAGCATACCCATGGTCAGTCCTCCAGTACGATATGGGCGTTGGCGGGATTGGCGGGCTTGACCACCGTGGGGTCACGCAGCAGGTCAAGGATATGTGCGCCCTGATCGATGGAGTCGTCCCGGATGAAGGTCAACTCCGGCGTGGCGCGCAGCTGCAGGGCGCGACCCAGCTCCCGGCGAAGAAAGCCGGAGGCGGATTTCAGACCCTTGAGCACCTGGGTGCAGTCGCTTTTATCCAGTACGCTGATATAGATTTTGGCATATTTCAGGTCGGGGGTGGTGTCCACGGCGGTGATGGAGATCATGCCGGTCACCCGGGGATCCTTGACGCTGCGGATGAGGGTGGACAGCTCACGCTGGATCTCCTCGTTAATGCGTCCGATGCGATTGCTAGCCATAGTAAAATCTCCTTTCGGGAGTAATTCGCAAGTGTTGGTGGAGGGGAGATTCCGCCGCTCCGGCGGCGGGTTTCTTTTGTCGCTGAACAAAAGAAACCAAAAGTCAGCTTGGAAACCAAGGTTTCCAAGGCCTTCCTTCGGTGCAGGACAAGGAGTTGATTGAAGTCGGGGGCCAAGCGGTCTTAGGAAGACAAGGCATATTATCAAA
>JAZUOI010000089.1:0-19016 GCA_045604585.1 Lawsonibacter sp.
AAACGCGGAGATCGTTTTTCCGGATTTGCACATGGATGCAGAGCAAATTGTAGAAATGGAGTGCTACAAAGCCTTGCAAAAAATCAAGGCCATTATCGAAGATGACAGTCTTGAGGATGAGAGTTGTTTCGGGAAAATCGAGGAGATTGTCTGCATTTTCGAGGAACTGGGAAGTTCCGGTGGCGGGCGGCATGATTTTGGATAATAAATGCCCGCTTGCGAACAGCCCTCTTAGGGTTCAACTCCCCTCTGCATAAAAATGACCGGCTCGCATAAAAACGAGCCGATCATTTTTTGGTGGAGGCGGCGCGTAACCATCCATTCTCACGTCATTTTTATATGGCTATCGAGGCTACCCCGGGCGTCAGAGGGGTGGTTGCAAGGATGACCATAGAACGAAACAAGAAATCAGGACATAGGTCGCTCGACGCCGCAAGAATCATACACATGCAGCCATTCTTCGGCGTACTCCCCATTGATTGCGGTTACGATTGCATTTGGCCAGAGCTCGCGCAGTGATTTGCCGTCAAGCAGTGGTGCAGAGGCCATATCTTCAAACGTTGCAAACAACTCTTCGGAACCATCCTCGGCGCAAAACCAGAAGATACCACCCTCGGCATTAGCGTTGGAACTCTGCCCTATGCGGCAGCGGAGCGTTTCAAAGAGAAAAAACTCTATTTCGAGATAATCGTCATACTCCGGCACAACATCACGGAACAGGTCTTGAATCTCTGAGAAAGAAAGATCCTCGCCGCTTTCTATATACCATGTCAGCCGTTCTTCTGCCGTTGGCAACCGCAGGCGGACCACGCCGTTGTCTTCATACCGAACAATTTTATGGAGGCATACGAGGTTTTGAACCGCAGATTCCAGCCCCACATGTATTTTTCGCGGCATGCAATGGACGGCCAACTCGTCATAAGTGCAATCACTGTGTTTGCTGACATAGGCTTCTACCCGCACGGAAATCTCACGCCCATGGCGCAGTTCCCAAACATCGGTGCGTGCACTCAGCAGCTCAACAATAATATTAAGCACTTCCACCACAAGCCACATCATAATGGAAAGGTTAAACAGAGCAGGACTGTTTAGCACATCTTGTGCGATGAACATGGCCACGAGCAAAAAACACATCGAGCCGAGATGAATTGCGATAGACAGATAAGCAGGATATTTAAAGGCCAGAAAATCGATAAATTCTTCGTATACAGTCTGCCCGCTAATTGGAGGGAGAACTTTTTTCATGACAACATCACTCCATCCAGCTTAGTTTATTGGAAGTCGGAATTATATTTTAATATATCATTTTGCAGCAATGTTTTGGCGTCCCTTTATTAACCCCCGTAGGAAAGCAGTAATTACTGGAGTTCGTAGAGATAGTCGAGGACGGAAACGCCTCTTTCATTTCGTAGCCGGAACAAAAGCATGTCAATCTTTTTAGTATATGGAACAATTTTGTAAATAGGAGACAACTTATCAAAGCGAGCAATTGCAGCTTGCATAAATGGCTCGTTTTCGTATTTGCTGTACTCTGACACTACCGCATCAAAAACAGAACTGTAGTAAGCAATCCGCTTCGAAGCGTCGGCATCCTTTTTGCGTTGGAATCTCGGATCGTCAACCTTTATGTATTGACCGTCCATTCGTTGGAAGCCAAGCAGTCTCATCACATGCCTGTCAAGTATGGGGCTGTTAGGGTTAATGGTGTGTAGCAGTTTGCTAGCAAATGAGTAGTGCACATCTCCGGTATGATTGTAAATGTGCTGAAGAATTTCGGCAAACGAAGGCGTGCTGCTCCGGCATTCCTGCATATATTCAAAATAAAAATCTTTGAAGTTCTGCTTTACCTGTGCAGGAAAGTAGTACCCTGAGTATGCCCTCTGAAAATCTCGATTGGTCGAGACATCAACACAAGGGTTCGAGATCAAATTCATAATCAAAAGGTATTTGTCGTGCCCCTTGATTACTTCATTGTCGACGATAAACTTCATATTTGCCCCTCCAATTAGTTCTTACTTATAGTTTAGCACGAAATAGAACTGAAATCTACCAGGAGACGGTCAAATCTCTACAATCGGGGGTTCAATACAGCAACCAGGGGAGGCGTACACAAAACCGAAAATTCAAACAGGGAATTGCTCCATAACTACGATCCTGGCAAAAAGGAAGACCCGAACAGTTGACAAAACAGACTTCAAACTTCCCCAAATTGCCTAAAACGCCGGTACTCACCAAAAGCTTTCCGCATCTGATATAGCCAGTCGAACCTGCCTCGGAGGCACTTTATAAAATCACACGAATTTGCTAAGTTTGTTTTCTATGCCGAGTCTCGGCAGGACAAACGAAAGCGGCTGATGGTCAGCAAAGGTTGACCATCAGCCGCTTTTTTGTTATTTCTCACTGGACGTGAGAATGAGTGGTGGAGGCGGGGGGAGGCAATCGCTTCGCGCTTGCCGTGCTTGGCGGCCCAAATGCTTCGCATTTCGGTACCCGCCGGCGCACATGCTCGCGGAAGGACAGTCCCCCGGACTGTCCTTCTGATCGCTCACAGCCCTCTTAGGGTTCAACTCCCCCCGCATAGAAAAAGACGGCCACCCCGTATGGGGTGACCGCCTTTTTTGGTGGAGGCGGGGGGAGTTGGACCCCCGTCCGAAAACCCTTCCATGGGAACTTCTCCGGGCGCAGACGGTTATTTACATTCCCTCGTCCGGGCGTGAGCCGTCACACTCAGGGACTTGGTAGCTTCATTATGCATGGTGCGCTCAAAGCTTTGCGCACGCACGGGCACCACTAATCGACGCCCGTTCCCGGCTCGTGGTCCTTCCGGGGCGGACGGCCGCCTTAATTAGGCAGCGATAGCGTAAGTGTTGTTCTTTAATTTATAAAGAATGCCCGTTTTAAGGTGGCCAGGCGCCACCGCCCGCTATTCCCACTTCCGTGTCCCCGTCGAAACCGGTACGCCCCCTCGTCGTCGCGTGCTTCGTATCGTTCGCTTCCGTGCAGGCACGAAAGCTCCTTCACTCCGCCGCTCCTCCTCTCCAAAACACAACCGCTTCGCTGGGTTGCGTTTTGGGTTACGGGAGCTTCGGGAGTCGCTGAAAGCGGCGATGATGGAGAAATGAGAAAACAACAATTACGAATTCGATGTTATTTTACCCTGCGGGGGCACATCGTACCCCCGCAGGTGCAAAATCAATACTGCTCAGGTTCGGGATAATCCACGCCGAAGGTTTCCACGGTCACCTTGGCCATGCGCTGGGCAGCGCGGGGCTTATCGCTCCAGTCGCGCTTGGTGTTGACGATATCGTCGGCAGTATCCATGCCCTCGATGACCTTGCCGAAGGCGGCGTACTGGCCGTCCAGGTGGGGGGCCTTTTCCACCATGATAAAGAACTGGCTGCCGGCGGAGTTGGGGGCCATGGTACGGGCCATGGACAGTACGCCACGGTCGTGGGCCAGGTCGTTGGGGAAGTTGTTGCCGGCGAACTCGCCCTTGATGGAGTAGCCGGGGCCGCCGGTGCCGGTGCCCTGGGGGCAGCCGCCCTGGATCATGAAGCCGGGGATGACACGATGGAAGGTCAGCCCGTCATAATAGCCCTTATTGATCAGGGAGATGAAGTTGTTGACGGTGTTGGGGGCGATGTCGGGATACAGCTCGGCCTTGATGGTGCCGGTCTGCACGCCGAAGTCGGTCTCCCGCTCGATTTCAAAGGTGACGATGGGGTTCTGAGCCATGAGAAACACTCCTTTTCTTATGTGTACGCCTTATCTGGCGTTTCTGGACTTCATGGTGCGATCGATCTCCCGCTTGGCGTCCCGCTTGGCGGCGGACTCGCGCTTGTCGTAGAGCTTTTTGCCCTTGGCCAGGCCGATCTCCAGCTTGACTCGGGCGCGGCTGAGGTAGATGGACAGGGGGACAAGGGCGTATCCGTCCTGCTTGATCGTGCCGAACAGCTTTAGAATCTCCCGCTTGTGCATGAGCAGTTGGCGGGGGCGGCGGGGATCCTTATTAAAGATATTGCCCTTTTCGTAGGGGCTGATGTGCATGCCGTGGACGGTCATCTGCCCGTCCTTGATGATGCAGTAGGAGTCTTTGAGGTTGACGTTGCCCATGCGGATGGACTTGACCTCGGTGCCCGCCAGAGCGATGCCGGCCTCGTACTTCTCCTCGATGAAATAATCGTGGTAGGCTTTGCTGTTTTTGGCGATAATTTTTACGCCTTCCGCCATGGAGACACCTCCTTTCGCATCCGTTGGAGCGTTAGTATAACACAGGAAAAGGGAAAATACAAGGGGAATTGCCGGGGCATCACAGGGTGCGCAGCAAGTCTTTCTCCACATTCGCGCCCTGCCACAGAGCCAGCAAGACACCGTCGCGGACGGTGACTTGAGCGGGAACTCCGGTGAACTCGTTGCTGACTCCCAGGGGCACATCACTGGTGAGGGTGGCATCGGTGAGGGGGTATTTCAGGCCGGTGAGAGTGACACCCGAAGCGTGTCCGCTGTGGCAGAACAGGGACAGGTAGCCGGTCATATGGGCGGGGAAGGACAGCGTGCCGCTACACAGGGCGGTGGCCACGGTGCCCTCACCCACGAGAAAGCCCCGGCAGTTCTGACGAGCCAAGCCGTCCAGCAACTGGAGGTTGGCCAGGGTATGGGCAAGACGGCCGCCCGTGCCACCGTAGAGGGCGAAGCGGCGATAGCCCCGCTCCCGTCCCAGCTTGATGGCGGCGGCCATATCCGTATCGTCCTTTTCCGTGGGCAGGACGATGGTATTGGGGTGGGTGGGGGTGTGTCCCAGAGGGTCGAAGTCGCCGATGACCAGATGGGGGACAAGACCCATGCGCTCCACGGCGGGTAGACCGCCGTCGGCGGCGATGAGCAGGTCGCCCGGAGCGGGAGACAGGCGCAGGGCGGGGTCGATGACACCGGCACCCACGATGAAGCACACGGCGGTGTTGGGGACGGACATGGGGTCACTCCTTTCGGTGGAGAGATTACATACATTATAACACATCCCGGATAGGGAGGGCAAGGTTGGGCGCGGTTGACTTTTGGGGCGGAACAAAGTAAAATTGGATGAATTGCAAAACGCTGGGAGCTGAGGGAAATGGAACACTATCTGGATAACGCGGCCACCACCCGGGTCTGTCCGGCGGCGGTGGCGGCGGCAGTCGCCGCCATGAGTGAGGGGTTTGGCAACCCCTCCTCCCGACACGAGGCAGGCAAACGAGCCGAGCAGCTGGTGAAAGAAAGCCGCGCTGACATTGCCAGGGCGTTGGGGGCTGACAGCGGCGAGGTGTTTTTTACCTCCTGCGGTACGGAGAGCGACAACTGGGCCATCCGGGGTGCGGTGGAGCTGAATAAGCGCGTGGGCAAACACATCATCACCACCGCCATCGAACACGATGCGGTGTTGGCTCCCTGTCGGGCGCTGGAGCGGGAGGAATACGAGGTGACCTATCTCCAGCCCGACCGCATGGGAAACATTACGGTGCAGCAGGTGGCGGAAGCTCTGCGGGAGGATACGGCGCTGGTGTCCATGATGCTGGTGAACAACGAGCTGGGCACCGTTCTTCCGGTGGCCGAAGTGGCCAAACTGCTGAGAGAAAAGCGCAGTGGGGCACTGCTCCACTGTGACGCGGTGCAGGGATTTCTCCACGTACCCTTCACCGTAAAGGAATTGGGCGCTGACCTGCTGTCTGTCAGCGGGCACAAGGTGCATGCCCCCAAAGGCATTGGTGCGCTGTATATTCGAAACGGGGTGAAGCTGCCCGCCCATCTGCTGGGGGGCGGACAGGAGCGTGGCCTGCGCTCCGGCACGGAACCCACCGCCCAAATCGCTGCCTTTGCCGCCGCGGTGAGGGTGGGTGAAGCCAATTTTGAGAACGAGCAGGCGCACCTGCGCATGCTGAAAGCGTATGCCCTGGAGCGGCTGACCGCTCTGCTCCCCAACGCCAAGCGGGTGGGGGAGGGGGGAGCGCCCCATGTGCTGGCCATCACGTTGCCCGGATATAAGAGCGAGGTGGTTGTGCGCTTTCTGAGTGACCGGGGCATCTTCGTCTCTTCCGGCTCGGCTTGCCACAAGGGGAAGCCCAGCCATGTGTTTGCCGCTCTGAAGCTGGATAAAAAGCAGCTGGACGGCGTGTTGCGCATCAGTTTTTCCGGGGATAATACCAAAGAGGACGTGGACGCGCTGGTGGACGGATTGAGAGCGGCTCGGGAGCAGTTGTTTACCAGCCTTTCGTAATAAGGAGCAGAAGCTGTGTTTGGATTTATGAAGCGGGAGCCGGGGTTCTACCGGAGGGTGTTTTCCCTGGCGGCACCGATTATGCTGCAAAATCTGGTGACCAGTACCCTTGCCATGGCGGACACCTTTATGGTGGGACTGCTGGGCGAGACACCCATGGCGGGTGTGACCCTGGCCAACATCCCCATGTACGCGTTGCAGATGTTCTTTTTTGGCGTGCAGAGCGGCTCGGCAGTGCTCATCAGTCAGTATTGGGGGAAGGGTGACCGAAAGGCCATCAATCGGATACTGGGGCTGAGCTGGCTGATCATGGGGGCGGTGTCCATTGCGGTTGCCGCGGTGCTGCTGGCGATTCCCCAGCAGGTGATGGGGCTGTTCAGCAACGACCCGGCGGCGGTGGATGTGGCCGCCCGGTACGGGCGCATTGTAGGTGTTTCCTACGTGTTCAACAGCTTTACGCTGGCCTATCTGGGCGCGCATCGGAGCATGGAAAATCCCCGGCTGGGACTTTATATGCTCTCGTCTTCCATGTTGGTCAACACCGTGTTGAACTGGGTGCTTATTTTTGGCGCGCTGGGTGCTCCCCGCATGGGGGTAGAGGGCGCGGCGGTGGCCACCCTCATTGCCCGCATGGTGGAGTTCGCCATTATGGTGGGACACATTGTTTGGGGCAAACACTTCCGGGTGGACGTTGCGGTAATGCTTCGGCCCGGGCGGGAGACGGCACGAAAGCTGTTCAAGTATGCCACGCCGGTCATCCTCAACGAGACACTGTGGGGAGTGGGTATTGGTCTGTTCCCCACCATCATGGGACACATGGAGCACAGCACCGAAATTCTGGCGGCCTACACAGTGACGGGCAACGTGGAAAAGTTGGCCATGGCGGCGCTGATCGGACTGGCCGGAACGGCGGCCATCGTGGTGGGACGGGAAATTGGCGCGGGCAACCGGAACACGGTGTACGAAGTGGGCCTTGCGCTGAACACGCTGTCTGTGATATTGGGAACTGTCGTTGGCGGGGCGCTGGCGGTGCTGACATGGAGATTCCTGCCCCGGTACGTGTTCCCTCTGTTCCAGATGTCGCCCACCACCAAGTCCATTGCGGCTATGATGCTGTACGTGGTCTGCGCCACCATGGGCGCGCGGGCGTTCAACCACACCAATATCATCGGCGTGCTCCGGGGCGGCGGTGATGTGCGCGTGGCCACTGTTATTGACCTTGCACCCCTGTGGCTGATAGCCATTCCCCTGGCGGCATTGGTGGGGTTGGTGTTCCGGTGGGGGATCTTCTGGGTCTATATCAGCATGTCCTTTGACCAGATCGCAAAGTTTGTTTTGGGTGTGATCCGCCTGCGCTCGGGGGCATGGATCAACGACCTGACGGTGACGGAGGGATAACATGGAGGTTACCGTTCTCGTGGAAAATCTTGGACCGGACACGCTGGTCTGTGAACACGGCCTTTCCGTGCACATTCAACATGGGGAGCACAGCATCCTGCTGGATGCCGGCTCCAGCGGAGCCTTTGCGGATAACGCAAGGGCGCTGGGGGTGGATCTTGCGGGAGTGGAAGCGGCGGTGCTGTCCCACGGACATTATGACCACGCGGACGGTCTGCGGGCATTCTTTGCCGCCAACGGCCATGCGCCTTTGTATCTTCGCAAGGGGGCGAAGGAGGGGTATTTCTCCATGCGGGGCGGTACGCAGCCGCGGTTTGTGGGTATTCACCGGGAGATTTGCCGGGAATTTGCTCACCGGATGGTGGAGGTGGAGGGCTTGTACCGGCTGTTCCCCGGCGTGTGGCTGGTGGGAAACCCCGCTCCCGAGACCAATGCCGAACGCGCCCAGCACCTTTATAAAAAAGTGGGGGAGGACGCCTTCGTGGAGGATGACTTCTCCCACGAGCACAGCCTGGTGCTGGAGGGAGAGCGAGGACTGGTGGTATTCAACTCCTGCTGTCACGCGGGGGCGGCCAACATCGCAGACCACATCGCCAAGACCTTTCCCGGCAAGCCCATCGCCGCGCTGTTGGGCGGCTTTCACATGATGGGAGCGACGGGGACGGACTCCATCAACTGCTCCGGGGACTACATCAAGCGGGTGGCAGATACGTTCAAGCGGCTGGACATTGGCCGCGTCTACACCGGACACTGCACCGGGACACCGGCATTCGACCTGTTGAAAGAGGAGCTGGGAGAGCGGCTGGCGTACATGAGAACGGGGGAACGGATCTCCCTGTGAGAATTAGCAATCCAACGCGCGCTGTGAAAATCACGGCGCGCGTTTTTTTATTGGGCGGAATGAATGAAAATCTTACTCTTTCATAAATTATTTACAAAAGTGCTATTGACATTTGAAAGGGGCGGTGGTAAATTATCATTAGCACTCGGGAGTGGTGAGTGCCAAAAAGAGCGAGGTGGTAAGCAATGGAGCTGACTGAACGCAAAAAGCGTATTCTGCGCGCTATCATTGAAAGCTATATTGCTACGGCGGAGCCGGTGGGTTCCAAAGCGGTGGCTCAGCTGGCCGGGCTGGACGTGTCCTCGGCCACCATCCGGAACGAGATGGCCGACCTGACCGACATGGGCTATCTGGAACAGCCCCATACCTCCGCCGGACGCATCCCCTCCGCGGCGGGTTATCGACTGTACGTGAATGAACTGATGGGCGAGCATCAGCTGACCATGCAGGAGACCCAGCGGATCAACGATGCGCTGGAGTTGAAGATGGAGGAACTGGATCGGGTGATCGATCAGGCGGGCAAGGTGCTCAGCAAGATCAGCGATTATCCTGTGTTCTCCATGGCTGAGGTCAAGGACGTAGTGACGGTGCGCCGGTACGACCTGCTGATGGTGGAGGAAAGCGCCTTCATCGCGGTGGTCATGACAGACACCAGTGTGGTGAAAAACAAAATTATCCGCATTCCCGAATCCCTGTCCGATCCCCAGATGCAGATGCTGTCCACCATTCTGAACAGTTCGTTTACCGGGCTGTCCCGGGACGAGATGCGCAAAACACTGGACAAGATGCAGTCCCACTCCACACCCGGCGCGTTCCGGCTGATTTCGCTGGTGGTGGATTTTGCGGTGGAGGTGCTGGGTGAGCTGAAAAAGCAGACCGTGCGCACGGCCGGAATCACCCATTTGCTGGAACATCCCGAATACATGAGTCTGGACAAGGCCAAGCCCCTGATGCGCTGCCTGTCCGACGAGGACGAGACCGCGCGCCTGCCCATCCCCTTTGACGGCAGTCAGAGCATGAACATTCTCATCGGGCCGGAGAACGTGAACGAGGCATTTCGGGATACCAGCGTGGTGATGGCCAGCTACGATATTGGAGACAATATGCGTGGTGTCATTGGTGTGGTGGGACCCACCCGCATGGACTACGCCAAGGTGACGGCCCGGCTGTCCTACTTTGCCGACAGCTTGACCCGCATGTTTGGCAAAGGAGAGCTGCCTCCGGCATTGACCGAGCAGGAACAGGAATAAGATAAAAGGAGCACAACGCTGTGAGCAAGAAAAAGCAGAACGATGCGGCCGAGCAGACGCCGCAGGAGACTCCGGAGCAGGAGACGGTGGCGGCCGAGCAGACGCAGCCCCAGACCTGTGAGACCGATTCGCTGCGGGAGCAGCTGGCTCAGCAGGAGGACAAGTATCTGCGGCTGGCCGCGGAGTACGACAACTACCGCCGGCGCACCGCCAAGGAGAAGGAGACCATTTGGACTGACGCCAAGGCGGACACCGCCGCCGCGCTGCTGCCTGTCTACGACAATCTGGAACGGGCGGTGAAGCAGGAGACGGCGGACGAGGCCTATAAAAAGGGCGTGGAGATGACCATGACCCAGCTCAAGGACGTGTTTGCCAAGCTGGGTATTGAGGAGATCCCCGCGCTGGGTCAGACCTTTGATCCCAATGTGCACAACGCCGTGCTCCACATTGACGACGAGCAATTCGGTGAGAACGAGGTAACCGAGGTGTTTCAGGCGGGCTTCCGCTGCGGCGACAAGGTGTTGCGCTTTGCTATGGTGAAGGTAGCCAATTAAAGGCGTGGGGTTCTGACACAAGAGTTCCACTCTTAACGCAATATAAAATTTTCTATTACAATTAGGAGGAATTTACTATGTCTAAGATTATCGGTATCGATCTGGGTACGACCAACAGCTGCGTGGCGGTCATGGAGGGCGGCGAGGCCGTCGTCATCGCCAACGCCGAGGGCAACCGCACCACCCCGTCCGTCGTCGCCTTCTCCAAGGACGGCGAGCGTATGGTGGGTCAGGTGGCCAAGCGTCAGGCCATCACCAATCCCGACCGCACCATCAGCTCCATCAAGCGCGAGATGGGCAGCGACTACAAGGTGGACATTGACGGCAAGAAGTACACCCCCCAGGAGATCAGCGCCATGACCCTGCAGAAGCTGAAGGCGGACGCCGAGGCCTATCTGGGCGAGAAGGTCACCGAGGCGGTTATCACCGTTCCCGCTTACTTTACCGACGCCCAGCGTCAGGCCACCAAGGACGCCGGCAAGATCGCCGGTCTGGAGGTCAAGCGTATCATCAACGAGCCCACCGCCGCCGCGCTGGCTTACGGTGTGGACAAGGAAGACGCCCAGAAGATCATGGTGTACGACCTGGGCGGCGGCACCTTCGACGTGTCCATTCTGGAAGTGGACGACGGCGTGATCGAGGTGCTGGCCACCGCCGGCAACAACCGTCTGGGCGGCGATGACTTTGACAAGTGCGTCATGGACTGGATGGCTGCCGAGTTCAAGAAGACTGAGGGCATGGATCTGACCGGGGACAAGGGCGTGATGCAGCGTCTGAAAGAAGCTGCTGAGAAGGCCAAAATCGAGCTGTCCAGCGTGATGTCCACCTCCATCAACCTGCCCTATATCACCGCCGACGCCAACGGCCCCAAGCATCTGGATCTCACTCTGACCCGCGCCAAGTTCAACGAGCTGACCGGCCATCTGGTGGCCGCTACCTCCGGCCCCGTGAAGCAGGCCATGTCCGACGCCGGTCTGTCCGGAAACGATATCGCCAAGGTGCTGATGGTGGGCGGCTCCAGCCGTATTCCCGCCGTGCAGGACGAGGTGAAGAAGCTCACCGGCAAGGAGGGCTTCAAGGGCATCAACCCCGACGAGTGCGTGGCTCTGGGCGCGGCTTTGCAGGGCGGCGTGCTCACCGGCGACGTGAAGGGGCTGCTGCTGCTGGACGTTACCCCCCTGTCTCTGGGCATTGAGACCATGGGCGGTGTGTGCACCAAGATCATTGAGCGCAACACCACCATCCCCGTGAAGAAGAGCCAGATCTTCACCACCGCGGCTGACAACCAGACCAGCGTGGAGGTCCACGTGCTGCAGGGCGAGCGTGAGATGGCCCAGTACAACAAAACTCTGGGCCGCTTCAATCTGGACGGCATTGCCCCCGCCCGCCGCGGCGTGCCTCAGATCGAGGTTACCTTCGACATCGACGCCAACGGCATCGTGAACGTCTCCGCCAAGGACCTGGGCACCGGCAAGGAGCAGAACATCACCATCACCTCCTCCACCAACATGTCCAAGGAGGACGTGGAGAAGGCCGTGCGTGAGGCCGAGCAGTTTGCTGCCGAGGACGCCAAGCGCAAGGAAGAAGTGGAGATCCGCAACCAGGCCGATCAGGTGGTCTACCAGACCGAACAGACTCTGGAGGAGCTGGGCGACAAGGTGGACGCCAATGACAAGGCCACCGTGCAGGCCGCGGTGGACAAGGTGAAGGAGGCTCTGAAGGGCACCGACACTGAGGCCATCAAGGCGGCTGCCGAGGAGGCCACCAAGGCATTCTACCCCATTGCGGAGAAGATGTATCAGCAGAACGCGCCCCAGGGCGACCCCAACATGGGCGGCGCGGCTCCCGGCGGCAATGCCGACCCCAATGTGGTGGACGCGGACTACACCGTGGTGGACGATAATCAGTAATTTATAATGCTGACATGGGCGGGGCTTTGCCCCGCCTGTGTGGCGTGTTCCATTCCCGATTTCGGAAGTTGGTGAAGCGATTTGGCAGAACAGAAACGAGATTATTATGAAGTGCTGGGCGTGAGCAAGGGCGCTTCTGAGGACGAACTGAAGAAGGCCTACCGGAAGCTGGCCAAGCAGTATCACCCCGACCTGCACCCCGGTGACGCGGAGGCGGAGGCCAAGTTCAAGGAGGCCAATGAGGCCTACGAGATCCTGTCCGACAGTGAAAAGCGCGCCCGGTACGACCAGTTCGGTCACGCGGGCGTTGACCCCAACTTCGGCGGGGGCGGCGGCTTTGGTGGCTTTGACATGGGCGATTTGGATCTGGGAGATATTTTCGGCAGCTTCTTTGGCGGCGGATTTGGCGGAGGCGGCTTCGGCGGCGGAGCTCGGCGCAACGGGCCTCAGCAGGGGGAAAGCCTGCGTGCCAACGTGACCATTACCTTTGAGGAGGCCGCCTTTGGCTGTGAAAAGCAGATCAACCTGACCCGCAGCGAAAGCTGTTCCCAGTGTCGTGGCTCCGGCTGTGAGGCGGGCACGACGGCGGAGACCTGCCCGGACTGCCGGGGAACCGGCGCGGTACGTATTCAGCGCGGCGGAGGTGGCTTTGCCTTTACCAGCACCGCCCCCTGTAACCGATGCCGCAGTACGGGCAAGATCATCCACAGTCCCTGCAAGGAGTGCGGCGGCGCGGGCAGCGTGAGAAAGACTAAGCGCATCACCGTCAACATCCCTGCCGGCATCGACGATGGGCAGGCGGTCTCCCTGCGGGGTCAGGGCAACGCCGGCCGCAACGGCGGCCCCAGCGGCGACCTGATCGTGGGCGTGCGGATTTTGCCCCACGACAAGTTCCGCAGAGAGGGCACCACCGTTCTGTACGAGCAGACGGTGAGCTTTACTCAGGCGGCGCTGGGCGCCCAGTTGGAGATCCCTACCATTGACGGAAAGGTGAAGTATGACCTGCCTGCCGGAACCCAGACGGGAACCACCTTCCGCCTGCGGGGGAAGGGCATTCCCTCCCTCCACGGACGGGGACGGGGCGACCAGTACGTCACGGTGCGGGTGGCAGTACCTACCTCCCTCAATGCCGAGCAGAAGGAGGCTCTGCACGCCTTCGCCCGAGCCATGGGTGAGGAGAAAGCCTCCGGAGAGGAAAGCAAGGGCATCTTCGGCAAGGGAAAGAAGAAAAGGTGAAGAAAACAGCGCCCGAAGCAAACGGCTTCGGGCGCTGTTTGGTTGATAGGGATTATTCCTCCACACACAGGCTGGCGATGAACTGGCGGGCGGAGCGGGGGGTGCGGCCGCCGTGACGGATGTCCCACCGCATGGCAAGGGCATGGAGCTGGTCGGCGTCCATGGTGATATTCTCCAGCCCGGCCAGATGGTCCACCAGAGCCAGATAGCCCTTTTTGTCCATGTTCTGATAGAGAATACGCAGGCCGAACCGCTCGGACAGAGCGGTTTTTTCCGCGATGGTCTCAAAGGTGTCGATCTCCTCGCCCGCCCGCTCGCTGAAGGTCTGGCGCACCAGATGGCGGCGGTTGGAGGTGGCGTAGACGGCTACATTGGTGGGTCTGGGTTCCAGGCCGCCCTCCAGAATGGTTTTTAAAGCGGAGAACACCTTGTCATCCTGATCGAAGGCCAGATCGTCGATGAACAGGATGAATTTCTGAGGCTTGGTGCGCAGGGTGCGGATGAGGCGGGTCATGCCGGACAGGCCGTCCTTCTGCACCTCGATCAGCCGCACCGATTCCAGACCCGGTTGAGTGAGCAGAGACTTGACGGTGGCGGACTTTCCCGTGCCGCTGTCACCGAACAGCAGTACGTTGTTCACCGCATGGCCTGAAACAAGGGCGCGGGTGTTGGCGATGACCTGCTGGCGCTGCGTCTCATAGCCCAGCAGTTCCTCCGGCTTTGGGCTGTCCGGATGCTGCACCGGAACCAGCTGTGCGTCCTCCCACAAAAACGCCCGATATTGGGCAAACAGACCGGCGCCGTGGAGACGGTAGAAATCGGTCAGCTCGTCAAAGTCGATGGGCTTGCCCGCCGTCCACCGGGGCAGGGCGGCGATGATGTCGGCGTATTCTTCGCCCAGCAGGTCGTTCAAAAGGGCAATAAACTCGCTGCCATCGGTTTGGGCCAGTTTGTTGAACAGCGCGATATCCTGTCGGGCGGCCTGCACCAGTACGGGGTCTTCCTCTCCACGGGCGACCAGATCCGCATAGGGGTTTTCTTTGTATCGAACGGCGCTGTTCAGCCAGTTACCCAAGCCGTCAAAGCCCACACGGCGCAAGGAGAAGAACAGCTCTCCGTAAGCGGACAGGGCGTCAGGCGCTTTGCTTGCCAGTTTATTCAGCAGGTCCAGCAGGGCGGAGGCCACCGGGTCGTTCTCCAGAATATGTCGGTATGCGCACAAACTCATCAGGTTGGCGCATAGCTTGTTGGTGTTCATGGCAACGCAGCCTTTCTTTTTGTAAATTGGTTTTATTGTACGCAATCCCACCGCCCTTGTCAACCGCAACGGGCTATGTTACAATACATTGAAATTGTTAAAGTAAGGAGGGTGCGGATATGGTGAATATCGGCGGCGTAACAATTGACAGCCGACTGGCTCTTGGCCCCATGGCGGGGGTGACAGATCTGGCCTTTCGCACTATCTGCCGGGAGCAGGGAGCGGGGCTGACCATTACGGAGATGGTCAGCGCCAAGGCGCTGTGCTATCAGGATAAGAAATCCATTCCGTTGCTTCACCTTGGAAGAGACGAGCACCCTGCCGCCGCCCAGATTTTCGGAAGTGACCCGGTGTGTATGCAGGAGGCCGCCGCCATTGCCCGGGAGGTATCCGGGGCGGATATCATCGACATCAACATGGGCTGTCCCGTTCCTAAAATCGCCAACAGCGGGGACGGATCCGGTCTGATGCGCACCCCTGACCTTGCCGTGAAAGTGGCTGAGGCGGTCATCCGGGGCGCGGGTTGTCCCGTTACAGTAAAAATGCGTCTGGGCTGGGATAAGGGTTCTATCAACTGCGTGGAGTTTGCCAAAGCCATGGAGCAGGTTGGCGTTGCCGCCGTTGCCGTCCACGGGCGTACCCGCACCCAGATGTATGCCGGGACGGCCAACTGGGATTGGATCCGGGAGGTCAAGCAGGCGGTAAATATCCCCGTGATTGGCAACGGCGACGTGTTTGAAGCCAAGGACGCCGTGCGTATTCTGAACTACACCGGGGCAGACATGGCCATGATCGGCCGGGGTGTGTTCGGCAACCCGTGGATCTTTGCCCAGTGTAAGGCCGCGCTGGAGGGACGGGAGATTCCGCCCATTCCGCCTCTGGCGCAGCGGTGCGACACGGCGGTGCGTCAGTTTGAGATGGCAGCGGAGAATAAGGGAGAGAAAATTGCCTGTCTAGAGGCGCGCAAGCAGTACGCATGGTATTTGAAAGGGGTTTCCCACGCAGGCTATTATAAGGAACAGATCTGCAAGATCACCACGCTGGAGGACGTGTATCGGGTGACGGCGGGCATCAAGGGGGATCTGTGCGACTGACCAATCAGTTAGGGAAAGGCGGTGAGAAAAGCCGTGACGGAACAGGAACTGATACAGCGGGCAAAAAAAGGCGACGAGGACGCCTTTGCCCGGCTGATGCGGGAGAATGAAACCCGCATTTACAACCTGACCCTGCGCATGACGGGCAACGAGCAGGATGCGCTGGATCTGGCACAGGAGGCTTTTTTCAACGCCTGGAAGGGATTGAAGTTCTTTAAGGGGGACAGCGCCTTTTCCACCTGGGTGTACCGGCTGGCATCCAACGCCTGCATCGACCATCTGCGCCGGAAAAAGCGCAGGCAGGATATATCCGCTCCCATGCCAACGGTGGATGAGGAGGACGACCGTCCGCTGGACATTCCCGATGAGCGCTACGCCCCGGAGCAGGTGCTGGAAAAAAAGCAGCTGCGTCAGGCGGTGGCGGAGGGGCTGGGTCAGCTGACCGAAGAGCATCGGCAGGTGCTGATCATGCGGGAGCTGGACGGACTGTCTTATCAGGAGATCGGACAGGTGCTGGGGCTGGAAGCGGGGACGGTGAAATCCCGCATCGCCCGGGCGAGACTTTCCCTGCGAAAAATACTGGTGGAAACGGGGAACTTTCCCCATGAACCATCGTCTTAACAAGAGAGAAGAAACAGGAAAGGAGCGATCCGGAATGGGCTGTGAAGAATATACCCAACTGATCAGCGCGCGGCTGGATGGGGAACTGACCCCGGAGGAAGCGGCGCGGTTGGATGAGCATCTGGCGGTGTGCCCCCAGTGCCGGATCCTCGTCCGGGAACTGGAAGAAATGGAAGCGGCCTTTGCTCAGCAGGAGACGGCGCAGGCGCCCCAGGAGCTGAGCCGGGGTGTTTTGGAGCGTATCCGAGTCCAGCGCGCCGCCCGGCGGCGTGTCATGGTGCGCCGGATGGGTGGACTGGCGGCGGCGCTGGTGCTGTGTGCGGGACTGTATCCCGTGCTGCGGGCCATGGCTCCTGCGGGAATGTCCGGAATGGCCATGGAGGCAGCAGATACCGCGGCGCCCATGGAGCCTGCCCGATACGTGGAGCAGGAGACGGCGGTGGACGGAGCGCTGCTGGATACCGTTGGAGGGACAGGGAAGACAAGCGGCGAGGTTCAGAACAGTCAGGCGGCATCCCGAAATGGGGAAGACTACAAGTATTTCTATGCTGCCCGGGAAAAGAACAAACTTCGGGTGAGTGAAACGGACAGCCTGCCCACGCCGGCGGCGGAAGTGCTGGACAGTGTGCAGGCGCTGCAGGAGTTCCTTGCCCGGTTGGACGGGGATAAGTTGTCTAATGTGGCACAGGAGTACGACGAGGAGTTTTTCCGTACCGGCCGCCTGCTGGCGGTGGTGGTGCGCGAGCCCAGCAGCTCCATCACCCACGAAGTCACCGGACTGGACGAGGTGCAGGTGTGGGTGAAACGAAACGTTCCCCAGGCGGGAGACAGCGATGTGGCCTGCTGGCTCATTCTGGTGGAGGGAGACGAGAATTTTGGCTCCGCCCGGGCGCTGGACGTGGAGTGGATCGAGGAATAATAGAGAAGAAACGGAGTGCCTGCGGGCGCTCCGTTTTCTGTTTTTGCGCTCTTTCGCGCATTAAATCACGCATTTACATTTTCGTCAAAAAACTGTTGTGTTTTTTGACGTTTTATTATATAATAACCAACAGCATGATATTGCTCCGGTTTTGCCGGCGCTTGTCGCAAAACACCCAAATGTAAGGAGTGGAAACAAGCATGAACAACTATTCGGTACAAAATATTCGTAACGTCTGTCTGCTGGGTCACGGTGGTAACGGAAAGACCGCCCTGGCGGAGAGTTTGCTTTACATGACCGGCGCTCTGGATCGCATGGGCAAGGCCGTGGACGGCAACACCGTGTGCGACTATGACCCCGAAGAGATCAAGCGCCAGATCTCCATTACCACCGCGGTGGCTCCTGTGGAATACAAGGGCTGCAAGATCAACATTCTGGACACTCCGGGCAGCGCGGGTTTTGCCGGTGAAGTGGTGGCCGCCCTGCGCGCCGCCGATGCCGCCATCATCGTCTGCTCGGCCAAGGACGGTCTGTCCGTGGGTCTGGAGAAGGCGTGGAAGTACTGCGAAGAGCGCAACATGCCCCGCTTTATCTACATCTCCAAGACCGACGAAGATAACTCCGATTACAACGAGACCTTTAACGCCCTGCGTGAGCGCTACGGCAACAAGATCGCGCCCGTGGTGGTTCCCATCTGGGACGACAACAAGAAGGTCACCGGCATCATCGACGTGATCAACAAGCGCGCCTACGAGATGCAGAACCTCAAGCGCGTGGAGATCGACGTGCCCGCCGGTAAGGACGAGGTCATTGCCGAGTTTAACGACGCCCTGAAGGAGTCCGTGGCCGAGACCAGCGAGGAATTCATGGACAAGTTCTTCTCCGGCGAGGACTTTACCTATGCCGAGATGATCACCGGCCTGCGTCAGGGCGTGCGTGAGCTGTCCCTGTTCCCCGTGCTGTGCGGCTCCGCCATCAACTGCATGGGCTCGCTGATGCTGATGGATTACATCATCGACCTGCTGCCCAACCCCATGGAGGGCAACTACCACAAGGCCACCCGTCAGGACGGTGAGAGCGAGGAGTTCGTGGTTTCTCCCGGCGGTGTGCCCACCGCGTTCGTGTTCAAGACCGTGTCCGATCAGTACGGCAAGTACTCCTTCATCAAGGTGCTGTCCGGTGAGATCACGCCCGACATGACCCTGGTCAATGCCCGCACCGGTGAGAATGAGAAGGTCGGCCGTCTGTACGAGATGCGCGGCAAGAAGGCCACCGAGACAAAGCTGCTCTCCTGCGGTGACATCGGTGCCATCGGCAAGATGGAAAAGGTCAAGACCGGCGACACCCTGTGCGACAGCCGCAAGGTGGTATCTCTGAAAGCCCTGCCCTTCGCTGAGCCCTGCTACCAGGTAGCCATTTCCCCCAAGACCCGCGGCCAGGAGGATAAGGTCGCCCAGGGTCTGGTTCGTTTGAACGAAGAAGATCCCACCTTCACCGTGGTCAACAACGCCGAGACCCGTCAGATGGTGCTCACCGCTGCCGGTGACATCCACGTTGACGTTCTTGTTGCCAAGCTGAAGAGCCGCTTCAACGTGGACGTGGAGCTGAAAGAGCCCCGCGTGCCCTACCGTGAGAAGATCCGCAAGACCGTGTCCAAGCAGGGTCGCCACAAGAAGCAGACAAGT
>JAZUOI010000090.1:0-9570 GCA_045604585.1 Lawsonibacter sp.
GGCGAAGCTGTCGAACTGATAGTTCTTGGACACCATGTGCTTAGCCAGAACGGCGGAGGTGGGACCCTCGGAGGACTTGGCGCCGCACTTGCCAAGTCGGAGGCCAAGCGGTCTTAGGAAGACAAGGCATATTATCAACTCCTTGGCTCACAGAACGACATGGCTACGATCCGACTTGGCGAAGCTGTCGAACTGATAGTTCTTGGACACCATGTGCTTAGCCAGAACGGCGGAGGTGGGACCCTCGGAGGACTTGGCGCCGCACTTGCCACAGGTGAAGTGGTAGGTGGGCTGAGCAAAGGCGGGGTAGGTGATGTTGATCGAGCCGTCCACGTCCACGCTGGATACTACCATGACGTGCAGGGTGGGGTCAACGTTCAGCTCTGCGTTGTCATCCCACGCGATGAGCAGGTCGCCCTCGGTCAGCTTGCCGTAGGCGTTGATCAGCGCCTGCCGGTCGGTGACGGCCAGCTTGGAGCTGGAGGCGGTGAGATCCACCCCGGACAGAAGGGGGGTCACCGCGCCGGTGGAGAGCGCTTCCTTCACACCGGAGATGGGGGTGGGGGACACCCGGGAAACCACGTCCACCAGGAATGCATCAGCATTCATGCCGTAGTGGGTGGCGTAGGGGTCTTCGGGCAGAAAACCGTCCTCGGTCAGCTGAGCCAGGAACTGCTCGTAAGAGGCACTGGTCTCATCCATGATGATGCCGACATAGGGGATGGGCTGTCTGCTGTACTCAAAGTACGAGATGGGCAGTGCACCGGTGTTGTGCATGGCCTGTTTCTTGTAGTCGGAGTGGTTCAGGCGCTGGATGCGCGCTTCCGACTTCCATTGGGCGCTGGCGATAGCCTTGGCCTGTGCGGCCACGGCATGGCGCAGGTCGTCCGGCTTGGCGGCACTGGCAGCCGGCAAAAGGGCGGTCAGCATAGCGACGCCGAGCAGCGCGGCAAGCAGTTTACGGATGGGGTGTTTCAATGGGATCGCCTCCTTATAAATATAGACGGTTTCGGGGTGGTGGTTCGAACCGGACGCTTTACGACAGAAAAGCGTTGGATTATGCATGAAGAAGAATAATTCGAGACAAACCACACAATAACAATACAGGAAAAAAGGAAGACTGTCAATAAAAAACGGAAAAACCGGCGTGTAAAAATAGGAGGGGATTTTTTGTGAAAAATAACGGGAGAAAAAGCGGGCGGACAGTATGGCTGTCCGCCCGCAGGGAGGGAAGGGGAGATTTATTTGCTCAACTCGTCGGCAAGGGCAGAAAGCTGAGCGGTGCTGTCGGAGTTCAGAGCGGACAGGATGCGCACGGTGGTGTTGGCAAAGGTGAGGTTCTTGCATCCCTCCAGCGCAGCGCGCATTACCTTGGCGGCGGTGGGAGCCCAGCTGCCGTTTTCTATGAAGGCTACGGTGCGGTTGGAGAAGTTGCGTGCGGTCAGGTGATGGAGGAAGGTGCTCATATAGGGGAACACATCCCCGTTATAGGTGGTGGTGGCAAGCACCAGCTTGGAGTAGCGGAAGGCATCCTCCACCGCCTCGTGGATATCGCAGCGGGCCAGGTCGTTGACCGTGACCTTCACGCCCTTTTCCTCCAACTGCTTTGCCAGCAGCTCCACCGCCTTTTTGGTGTTGCCGTAGATGCTGGTGTAGGCGATGACCACGCCATCCTCTTCCACGGCGTAGGAGGACCAGGTGTTGTACAGATTCAGATAGTAGCCCAGATTTTCTTTCAGCACGGGGCCGTGGAGGGGGCAGATGGTCTGAATATCCAGCCCGGCGGCCTTTTTCAGCAGGGTCTGGACGGGGCCGCCGTACTTGCCCACGATGCCGATGTAGTGGCGCCGGGCCTCACACGCCCAGTCTTCCTCCACGTCCAGCGCGCCGAACTTGCCGAAGCCGTCGGCGGAAAAGAGCACCTTGTCCTTGCTGTCGTAGCTGACGATGACCTCCGGCCAGTGGACCATGGGGGCGGTGACGAAGGTGAGGGTGTGGCTGCCCAGGGACAGGGTGTCCCCCTCATTCACAACCACCCGGCGGTCGGAAAAGTCCGTGCCGAAGAATTGAGCCATCATGGCAAAGGCCTTGGCGGAGGAAACCACCTTGGCGTTGGGGAAGGCCTCCATAAAGATGTGGATGGAGCCGGAGTGGTCGGGCTCCATGTGTTGCACCACCAGATAATCCGGCGCTCTGTCCTTCAGTTCGGCGCGGATATTGGCAAGCCACGCTTCGGCAAAACGGGCATCCACCGAGTCCATGACGGCGGTGTGCTCGTCACAGATGAGGTAGGAATTATAGGCCATGCCGTTGGGCACCACATACTGCCCTTCAAACAGGTCGATGTCGTGGTCATTTACACCCACGTATTTGATGTCATTGGTAATAAACATAGCAGCCTCCTGTGTTTGGTTTGAGATGCGAGGGGGTGTCACACTTATAGTACCATTTTTTCCGGAACGCTTCAAGCAAATTCCCCGAAAAAACAATGACTTGAGACAGGGGGGAGAAAAACGGACGGACAGCTGTGCTGTCCGTCCGCGGGGCGTGATGGCAGGGGTCAGCGCCACTGGAAGCTGACCAGACCCATGATATAGATGATAATGATGGCGATGGGGACAAGAACACAGAAGATGGGCTTCATCCACTGCTGCACCTTCAGACCCTTGCCGGCGTTGGCCTCCTTGAGCAGGTTGTCCCAGCCCCAGCCCCAGCGCTTGCTGCAGCAGAAAATGGCAAAGACCAGCGAGCCGATGGGCAGCAGGTTGTTGGACACGATGAAGTCCCACAGGTCAAGCCACGCGCTGCCCTCGGCAAAGGGCTGGAACTTGATAAGGCTGTAGCCCAGGGCAGTGGTGGTGGAGGTGAGGAAGAGGACGATGCCGCACACCACGCAGCCCTTGGGGCGGCTCCAGCCGGTCAGCTCCCGCACGCAGGCCAGAATATTCTCGAACACGGCAAACACGGTGGACATGGCGGCGAACACCATGAACAGGAAGAACAGCGTGCCCCAGAATCGGCCGCCGTTCATGTTGTTGAACACGGTGGCCATGGTGTCAAACAGGAGGGCGGGGCCGGAGCCCACCTCCACGTCGTAGGTGAAGCAGGCGGGGAAGATAATAAGGCCGGCGGTGATGGCCACAAAGGAGTCCAGCACGATGACGTTGATGGACTCGCCCATGAGAGAACGATCCTTGTTGATGTAGCTGCCGAAGATGGCCATGGAGCCGATGCCCAGACTCAGGGTGAAGAAGGCCTGGTTCATGGCGGCTACGATGACCTTGGGGGTAATCTTGGAGAAGTCGGGCAGTAGATAGAATTTCAGACCCTCTGCCGCACCCGACATGGTGGCACTGTTGACCGCCAGAACGATCATCAGCAGCAGCAGGGCGATCATGATGTATTTGGTCACCCGCTCCAGGCCGCCCTGCAGATTGAAGCTGAGCACCAGGAAGCCCACGATCACCACGATGCCCATAAACAGCATGTTCAGACCGGGGTTGGTAATCATGGGGACGAAGCCCAAATCGGCGGTGTTTCCGGTGAGGAAACGGTAGAAGTAGTATATCAGCCAGCCGGAGACGCAGGAATAGAAGCTCATCAGACACACGTTCCCGAACAGAGCCAGGTAGCCGTGCAGGTGCCACTTCTGACCGGGCTTTTCCAGCTTGTGGTACATACGCACGGGGCTGGCCTGGGACGCGCGGCCAAGGGCAAACTCCATCACCATCACGGGCAGACCCAGCAGAAGCAGGCACAGCACGTACACCAGCACGAAGCCGCCGCCGCCGTACTGACCGGTCATCCACGGGAACTTCCACACGTTGCCGCAGCCGATGGCGCAGCCGGCGCTGAGCAGGATAAAGCCCAGACGGGAGGATAGACGTTCACGATCGTTCATACATTGAAACCTCTTTTCACAGTTGAGAATATCGAGTATTGTACCAGTAAACGCAGAAAAAGTCAAAAGGATTATCGCTCCATGCAGGGCGGGGATTGCAAAGTGAGGGCGGGGCGGGTATAATGACGGCAATAGACCCCGAGGGGAACAGCGGAGGAAACAATATGGAACAGGAAAATGTGCGGGTGCGGCCGGGAGGTACGGCCTATGTCAGCCCGGAGGGCATTGTTCATTCCACGGACGGAAAGTACCGCTGGGTGTACGAGGTAGATCGCTGGACGGACGGCTCCCAATGGGTGGCCGGTGTGGGGAAGTACGCCCTGATTGGTGCCGTGCTTGGTGTGCTGACTACCTTTGAGGTATTTGTTGCGCTGACGGTGCTGGGGGCGGTGCTCCACGTATGGAACATTCTGACCGAGGGACGCAAACGGTGCGTTCTGTTCACCATGGACGAGGGGATGGTCAGCCGTCAGCAGGTCAAGGGCAAGGCGGACAAGGAGAAGGTGCTCCACACCGTTGCCGCGTGGGTGGGGGGACAGAGCAATCCGTCCCTGCAGTTTGAAAAGTATGTGGAGACCGCCTTTTCCGGGGTGCGCCGCGTGACGGCAGACCGAAGCCGAGGGCAGTTCCGGCTGTCCGGTACATCCGGGAGAAACTGCATCTGCGTGGAAGGAGCGCAGTTTGACTTCGTGCTGGAGCAGCTGAAGCAAGCCTGCCCCGGTGTGGTACAGGAAGTATAAGCAAAACGACAAGGTGCATTGCACCTTGTCGTTTTTTAATGTCTGGGGGGTTGTTCCGCCGCTCCGGCGGCGGGTTTCTTTTGTCGCTGAACAAAAGAAACCAAAAGTCAGCTTAGAAACCAATGGTTTCTAAGGACTTCCTTTGGTGGCCTCCGTGGTTATTCTACCTGTCGGCCGGCGGACATATCTGACCAACACAGCGCCGATTTGCGCTGCCGCATTGCATACTATCTGTAAGATAATCTGTCTATCCAGAACCGCCGGCTATGGAGCAGAACCGAAAGGCACACCGCAGCAGGCGCTTTTTGCGGGAGAACGGAAATCCGATTGTATTGAGCGGGGCGGCAGCCGAAAGAAGCGCGACGTGTCGTCAACGGAGCGCCGGACGCAAGGAATATCTCGCGCGGAAGAGTGGTTTTCTCCGGGGTCCGGGGTGCGGAGTGTATGAGATGAGCGGCGCAGGCCGTGAAATCTCATCCCACTCAAACCCTGGCGGCGTTTTGGGTACTTTGCCGCCGCGGACAAAGTACCTCGCCCCGCAGGGCGAAATACATCAGACAACCACTCGCGGTCTATACGCCCCTGCGCAAAAACCCCCGCCGGACGCTGTGCGTTCGACGGGGGTTGACATGATTTGCGGGGGAAAGCGTGGTAAGGTCAGGTGTCGGAGGACTGTTCTGCCTGCTCGCGCAGGTCGTCCAGCGCCATGCGTGTGGCGGCGATGACGAAAGCGGAGAAGTTGCAGTCCGTGCCGCGGATGGCCTCCTCCACCCCTTCGATCACGTCGTTGGGGAAACGGATGGTCTTGTTGGTGGATGACGGAATTTTCGGAATTCTGAATTTGCCCATAATACACACCCCTGCACTACGTTTGTATTGCAATTGTCTTGCAAACAGTTTATGATATGTGCAGCAGAAAAAATGCATTACAATATGCAATATAAATTACAATGCAGAGTGGGGGTGAGATTATGGCTGAATTTTGTCTGAATTGCTGGAACAAACTCAACGGAACGGACGCGACGGAAAAGGACTACGTGCTTTCCGGCGAGTGGGATCTGTGTGAGGGGTGCGGTGAGTGGAAGCAGGTCATTGTCAGAAAGCGGTATTTCCCTGCGCTGTACATCCTCCTGCAAAAATTCAAGAGAGAATAAAACACCGGCAAGGCCAATGGCCTTGCCGGTGTTTTTAAAGAGGGGGAGGGGTCATAAAAGACTGTTCAGCCGCGCCATCTCTTCCCGGGAGGGCTCTGGGATATGAGCCAGAGGGAAAGGAATGTTCATGGCGTCGTATTTGCTTTGACACAGCTTGCGGAAAGCCAGCAGCTCCACCTTATCCACGCAGGGGTGGGCATCCCGCACCGACTTGAGGGTGGCGATGTTTTCCACGCTGTCATTGAGGGTGGGGATGATGACCTGACGCAGGGTGGTGGGGATATGCCGCGCATTCAGCCGGGCAAGGAAGTCCAGCACCGGCTGCATGGCGCAGCCCACGTGGGCGCGGTAGTCGGCATCGTTGGTATATTTCACGTCCAGAAGCACCCGGTCGGTGACGGACAAAAGCCGCTCCGCGTCCGCGTTCCACACCGCGCCGGAGGTATCCAGACAGGTGTGGATGCCCGCTTCGTGGCACAGGGAGAACAGCTGGCACACCTGCTTGGCTTGCAGCAGTGGTTCACCGCCGGACACGGTGATTCCCCCCTCCGCACCGAAATACTCCTTGTAGCGGGCGGCGCGGCGGGCAAGCTCCTCCACGGACATGGGCGTGCCCTGACCGGCGTCCCAGGTGTCGGGGTTGTGGCAGCACTTGCACCGCAGGGGACAGCCCTGGGTGAATACCACGAAGCGCACCCCCGGGCCGTCCAGCGTGCCAAGGGACTGGATGGAATGTATGTTCAGCATCACATGCTCTCGTGGAAAGTGCGGCTGATGACCTCACGCTGCTGCTCACGGGACAGCTTGTTGAAGTTCACGGCGTAGCCGGACACGCGGATGGTCAGGTTGGGATACTCCTCGGGATTTTCGTAGGCCTTGAGCAGGGTCTCCCGGTTCATCACGTTCACATTGATGTGGTGGGCCTTTTTGGCGAAGTAGCCGTCCAGAATGGATACCAGATTGCCGCTGCGCTCCTCGGCGGTCTTGCCCAGGGTCTCGGGGGTAATAGAGAAGGTATTGGACACGCCGTCCCGGCAGTCGTCGTAGCTGATTTTGGCCACGGAGTTCAAAGAGGCCAGCGCGCCGTTCTCCTCCCGGTTGTGCATGGGGTTGGCGCCGGGGGCGAAGGGCTCGGCGTTGCCGCGGCCGTCGGGGGGGGCGCCGGGATTCTTGCCGTAGATGACGTTGGAGGTGATGGTGGGCACGGACAGGGTGTGGATGGCGTTGCGGTAGGCGGGGGTCTTGCGCAGTTCGGTGATGACCTTGTGGGTCAGCTCCTTGGCCAGAGTATCCACCCGGTCGTCGTCGTTGCCGAATTTGGGGAAGTCGCCCACGGTATCAAAGCCCTCAATGTAGCCCGCGGCGTTGCGGATGGGGCGCACCTTGGCGTACTTGATGGCGGAAAGGGAGTCGGTCACCACGGACAGACCGGCCACGCCAAAGGCCATCAGACGCTCCACCACCGTGTCGTGCAGGGCCATCTGGGTCTTTTCGTAGGCGTACTTATCGTGCATATAGTGGATGACATTCATGGTGTTCACGTACAGGCGCATGAGCCATGCGATGTAGGTGTTGTAGCGCTCCATCACGGCATCGAAGTCCAGTACCTCGTCGTCCATCACACCCATCTGGGGGCCGATGTGCATGTCGCTGTTCCCGTCGTAGCCACCGTTGAGGGCGATAAGCAGCAGCTTTGCCAGATTGCACCGGGCACCGAAGAACTGCATCTGCTTGCCCACCTTCATGGCGGACACGCAGCAGGCGATGGCATAGTCGTCACCGTAGAGGGGACGCATGATGTCATCGTTTTCGTACTGGATGGAGTCGGTGTCGATGGAAACCTGAGCACAGAAGCGCTTGAAGGCCTCGGGCAGGGCGTTGGACCAGAGGATGGTGATGTTGGGTTCGGGAGCGGAGCCAAGGGTATACAGGGTGTTGAGGAAACGGAAGCTGCTCTTGGTGACCAGGCTGCGGCCGTCCTCGCCCATGCCGCCAACCACTTCGGTGATCCACATGGGGTCGCCGCCGAACAGCTCGTTATACTCGGCGGTGCGCAGGTGGCGGGCGATGCGCAGCTTGATGACAAAGTCGTCCATCAGCTCCTGAGCGCCGGCTTCGGTGAGCACGCCCCGGGCGATGTCCCGCTCGATGTAGATGTCAAAGAAGGTGCTCACACGACCCAGGGACATAGCCGCGCCGTTTTGCTCCTTGATGGAGGCCAGGTAGGCAAAGTAGGTCCACTGGATGGCCTCCCGGGCGTTGGCGGCGGGCTGGGAGATGTCGCAGCCGTACATGGCGGCCATCTCCTTCATAAAGCCAAGGAAGGCGATCTGCTGGTACAGTTCCTCGCTGGCGCGGGCGGTGTCGGCGGTGAAGTCCTGCTGGCCGATGGCGGCCTTGTCTGCCTTCTTCATCTCGATCAGGCGATCCACACCGTACAGAGCCACACGGCGGTAGTCGCCGATGATGCGGCCGCGGCCGTAGGCATCGGGCAGGCCGGTGATGACATGGCAGCTGCGGGCGGCGCGCATCTCGTCGGTGTAGACGCGGAACACGCCGGTGTTGTGGGTGGTACGGAACTTGAACTCGTTCTCCACCTTGTCGCTGAGCTTATAGCCGTAGGCTTCACAGGCCTGACGAGCCATGCGGATGCCGCCGAAGGGGTTGACGCCGCGCTTGAGGGGGGCGTCGGTCTGCATGCCCACGATCAACTCATTTTCCTTGTCGATGTAGCCGGGGGCGTAGCTGGTCAGAGAGGAGACGGTCTCGGTGTCGATGTCCAGCACGCCGCCCTTCTCCCGCTCCTGACGGAACAGGTCGCGTACCTTGGACATGAGCGCCTCGGTACGGTCGGTGGCCTTGGACAGGAACGCCTCGTCGCCCCGGTATTCGGTGTAGTTGGTCTGAATGAAGTCGCGCACGTTGATCTCGTTCTGCCATGCGCCGGAGCGGAAGCCCTCCCAATTGGTGTGTGTCATATCCATTCCTCCTAAAAATACAAAAAAGGGCAAATCAGCAAAAACTGACTTGCCCAGACGGTCGGCCGTTCGCCTTTTGCATTCCCCTGCGGTTACCCGCTGATCCGTCAGTCATGCAAAGGTTTTTCTTTCTTATGTGCCATTATTTTATCTTATTCCCTCTCTTCTGTCAATCCCGGAAGAATATACAAAAGAGCAAAAAGCTTCGGCTCTCTTTTTCATTTCCGGATAAAAAACGCCGGATGACAGAAAAATCCTGTTGAACCGGCGTTTTTCGACATTTATTGGACTGTTGATGTGGTACAGTCAGGTATCATCTTTGACAAATTCCGCAATCTCATCCAAAGAGCAATCCAAGGCAATGCAGAGTTTATTGAGCGTTTTCGTTTCCATATTTTCATTGGCGCGCAGACGGCGAATGGTCTTGCGGTCAATTCCGCACTTTTCCCGCAATCTATATGTGGTAACGCCTTTTGCCTTCATCGTTTCCCACAGTCGATCAAACTTTATCATTTCATTACCCCCACACATTGGCACAAACAATTATGGGGGTTATAATCCCCGTAATTAAGGGGACATAATCCCCCTATTTTAAACTGCGGAGGTACGAACATGGAACTATGCAAAGAAATTCTGGCTCAAATCTTATCCCAGCAAAACGCGGAGATCGTTTTTCCGGATTTGCACATGGATGCAGAGCAAATTGTAGAAATGGAGTGCTACAAAGCCTTGCAAAAAATCAAGGCCATTATCGAAGATGACAGTCTTGAGGATGAGAGTTGTTTCGGGAAAATCGA
>JAZUOI010000091.1:0-8804 GCA_045604585.1 Lawsonibacter sp.
CGTGTGCCAAGCACACGGTGTTTTTCTATGCGTTATGAAGCAAACGATTCCGTCATACTCATAATAGAGACGGAGTGGGGGAGGGGGGGAACCTTGCGGATGTTGCTCTGTTTCCGGCGAAAAAATGGGCAAAAAACAGGAGAATCGATGTTGCCTCAGCGTTCCTTGACGGATCGAACCTGGTCACTGCTTTGATACTCCTTGGCGTATCGGCCGGGGGATATGCCGGTTAAGTTGCCGAAGGTACGGATGAAATGGGAGTTATCCGAGAAGCCGGAAAGCTCACCGGCCTGCTGGACGCTGAGCCCCTCCTGCAGCAGCTGACGGGCGCGCAGGACGCGGCTGTGGATGATATACTCCATGACGGAAAACCCGGTGGCAGACTTGAAAATACGGCACAGATAATGCTTGCTGATAAAAAACTTACTGGAAATCTGATCCAGGGTCAGCGGCTCGGTCAAGTTGCCCTGAATGTAGTCCAGAATGGGAGCCACCCGCAGAAAATCTTTGCTGCGAACCGTCTCGCTTATGGTAGACATTTTCAGTATAGGGGCAAGCTGGAGCAGCAGCTGGATCAGGGCGATCATTTGCTGCAGATCGGCACCAAACCCGCCCTCGTCTTTGTTCTTCTCCAAGTGTTGGAATGCCTGGATCAGCGCGTCCAGCTGCTCCGGCTCCAACGCCGCGCAGCGGAAGGAGTCCCGGGCAAACTGGAGAAAATCGGTCTGGGGGGTGGACAGCTCGCCCAATGCCTTGCGGTTGATGTGCAGAATATACCGGGAGTGGAAGCCTGTGGCAATGGTGCGGTGCAGGGTGTTCTCGCCGATGAGATACAGGTAGCCTCGTTGCAGGGGATAGACCTGATCGTTGACAAAAATGTTGCCGGTGCTGGTCAGGGGAAGCATCAGCTCACAGAAGTCGTGAAAGTGCAGCCGGCTCATACTCCAGCTGTCGTTTTCGCTGAGCTGAATGTGAAATTCCACCGGTGTCATTGCGTGGCCTCCTCTCCGGGGGAGGCGGCTGTATAACCGCCCTGCTATTTATTAAAATACCCCAAATTTTTGAAATGATCAGTCCCTTGAACTGTATTGTATCACGTTAGGTAAAGATATGCAAACTTTTTGCCAAGATACGAAAAGAAAATAAACGGCTCCAGCGTTAAACTATTAACGATGGAACAATGCGCACATTTATAAATGCAAAAATAAAATTTTGATATGGAGGTTTTACCATGGACAAAGTGTATTCCTTGCATGACGCGGTGGCCAAGTTTGTGGAAAGCGGTGATTGCATCTGCTTTGGCGGCTTTACCACCAACCGCAAGCCCTATGCCGCTGTGGGCGAGATCCTGCGCCAGGGGCAGAAGGACTTCACCGTCTGGGCCGGTCCTGCCGGCGGCGACTGGGACATGATGATCGGGGAGGGTCGTGTGAAGGCATATATCAATTGCTACACCGCCAACTCCGGCTACACCAACGTTGCCCGTCGCTTCCGCGCCGCCATTGAGGCCGGTGAGCTGATCTACGAGGATTACTCCCAGGACGTGCTCATGCTGCAGCTGCACGCCGCCTCCCTTGGTCTGCCTTACCTGCCTGTGCGTCTGATGCAGGGCTCCGGTCTGATGAAGTTCTGGGGCATCAGTGAGGAACAGCGCAAGACCCTGGACAAGGTGGACGATCTCAAGTGCGTGGAAGTGGAAAACCCCTTCAAGCCCGGTGAGAAGGTGGTGGCCGTTCCCGTGCCCAAGCTGGACACCGCGGTGATCCATGTGCAGAAGGCCTCTCCTGACGGCACCTGCATCATCGAGGGTGACGAGTTCCACGATGTGGACATCGCCGTGGCTGCCCGCAAGGTCATTGTCACCTGTGACGAGCTGGTCAGCAACGAGTACATCCGTCGTGATCCCACCCTGACCCGTATCTTCGGTGAGTGCGTCAGCGCCGTTGTCCATGCTCCCTTCGGTGCCTGGCCCAGCCAGTGCTACAACTACTACGACAATGATCCCGGCGCTCTGAAGGAGTACGACAAGGCTTCTAAGTACCTGGATGCCGAGGATGCCAAGGTTCAGCTGGCCAAGGCCGCTGCCAAGGCCAAGAAGGCCGCCGAGAAGAACCCCGACGACGCCAAGCTGGCCGAGGCCGCTGCCCGGGCGGAGAAGGCCGCAGCGGATGCCGCTTCCGGCGCTGCCATCCCCGAGACCTTCAAAGACTACCTGGACAAGTGGGTCTACTCCGTGAAGGATCACAACGATCTGCTCAACAAGATCGGCGGCGCCCGTCTGGTGAGCCTGAACAGCGCTCCCCACCTGGGCTATTCCAACACGCACCTGAAGTAAGAAAGGGAGGTTACGAACATGGCTGATTATACCAAGTATACCAAGCAGGAGATGCAGGCCTACGCCATTGCCAAGAACATCAAGGAAAACCAGATCGTCATCGTGGGTACCGGTCTTCCTCTCATCGGCGCCTCTCTGGCCAAGGCTGCTATCTGCCCCTCCTGCCATCCCATTGTGGAGTCCGGTCTGATGGACTGTGACCCCGTGGAAGTGCCCCGATCCGTGGGCGACAACCGCTTCATGGCCCACTGCGCCGTGCAGTGGCCCAACATCCGCTTCATCGGCTTCGAGGCCAATGAGTGGATCCACGATGAGGATCGTCTGATCGCCTTCATTGGCGGTGCCGAGATCGATCCTTACGGCAACGTGAACTCCACCTGCATCTTCGGTGACGGCGACTACGTCCAGCCCAAGACCCGCTTTACCGGTTCCGGCGGTGCCAACGGTATCGCCACCTACTGCAACACCGTTATCATGATGCAGCACCAGAAGCGTCGCTTTACCGAGAAGATCGACTACATCACCTCCTGTGGCTGGATGGACGGCCCCGGCGGTCGAGAGAAAGTCGGTCTGCCCGGCAACCGCGGCCCTCAGATGGTGGTCACCGACCTGGGCATCATGAAGTTTGACGAAGAGACCAAGCGCATGTATCTGGCTTACTACTATCCGTTCTCTAGCCCCGAGATGGTCAAGGAGAACACCGGCTTCGACATCGACGTGTCCCGCGCCGAGCTGATGGAGGGCCCCTCTCCCGAGATCATCAAGCTCATCCGCGAGGTCATTGACCCCGGTCAGGCATTTATTAAAGTGCCGAAGGAATAATCCTTTCCCGAAAAGAGAAAAAATAACAATTTAGGAGGACAATATCATGGGTAACTATTCCATGCCCGGTTATTTCCAGAATATGCCCGTCGTGGGCAAGGCCGTTCGCCCCAACGGGGAGAACGCCGCTGAACTCAAGGCCATCGAGGCCGAGATCGACGCCAGAATCGCTGAGTGCCTGGCCAACGGCAAGCCCGACGAGGCTATGAACGAGAAGGGGCAGTTCACCGCCATGCAGCGTATCGCCATGCTGGTGGACGAGGGCACCTGGTGCCCCCTGAACACCCTGTATAACCCCGAGAACAACAAGACCGGCACCACCTCCATCGTCAAGGGTCTGGGCCGTGTGAACGGCAAATGGTGCTGCATCATTGCTTCCGACAACAAGAAGCATGCCGGTACCTGGGTGCCCGGCCAGGCGGACGACCTGATCCGCGGCAGCGACACTGCCAAGCGTCTGCGTATCCCCCTGATCTACCTGCTGGAGTGCGCCGGCGTGGAGCTGGACAAGCAGGAGAAGGTGTACCCCAACCGTCGTGGCGGCGGCACTCCTTTCTACCGCAATTCCGAGCTCAACCAGATGGGCGTGCCCGTCATCGTTGGCATTCACGGCACCAACCCCGCCGGCGGCGGCTATCACTCCATTTCTCCCACCATTCTGGTTGCCCATGAGAAGGCCAACATGGCCGTGGGCGGCGCCGGCATCGTGGGCGGCATGAACCCCAAGCCCTACGTGGACATGGAGGCCGCTCTGGCTCAGATCGAGGCCACCAAAGGTCTGCGCGCCGATCCTCCCGGATCTGTGTCCATCCACTATGGTACCACCGGTTTCTGGCGTGAGGTCTATGCCGATCAGGAGGGTGTCATCGCCGGCATCAAGAAGTATGTTGACATGCTGCCTGCCTACGATAAGGAGTTCTTCCGTGTGGCCGAGCCCGCCAATCCCGCGGGTGACCCCGAGGAGCTGTACGACATCGTGCTCAACAACAAGAACCGTCCCTACGACATGTATTCCGTTATCTCCCACCTGGTGGACGGCGGCGAGCTGATGGAGTACAAGAAGGGCTATGGCCCCGAGATGATCACCGGTACGGCCAAGGTGGCCGGTCTGCTGGTGGGTATCGTGGCCAACCAGCAGGGCGTGTTCCCCAACTACCCCGAGTACAAGATGGCCAAGTACGGCCAGGCTATGGGTGCGGGCGGCAAGCTGTACCGCCAGGGTCTGATCAAGATGAACGAGTTCGTCACCCTGTGCGCCCGTGACCGTCTGCCCATCATCTGGATCCAGGATACCACCGGTATCGACGTGGGCGATGACGCCGAGGTCGCCGAGCTGCTGGGTCTGGGCCAGTCCCTGATCTACTCCATCCAGAGCAGCAAGCTGCCCATGATGGAGATCACCCTGCGCCGTGGTACTGCCGCTGCTCACTACGTGCTGGGCGGCCCCCAGGGCAACGACAACAACGCCTTCTCTCTGGGTACCGCCGCTACCGAGATCAATGTTATGAACGGCAAGACCGCTGCCAACGCCATGTACACCGGTCGTCTGGCCAAGGATCAGAAGGCGGGCAAGGATCTGCAGCCCACCATCGACAAGATGAACGAGATGATCGAGGATTACGACCTGAAGTCCAAGCCTCTGTTCTGCGCTCAGGCCGGTCTGGTGGACGAGATCGTGAAGCTGCCCCTCATGCGCAACTACATGATCGCCTTTACCGAGTCCTGCTACCAGAATCCCGAGTCCATCTGCCCCTTCCATCAGATGCTGCTGCCTCGTTCTTCCCGGGATTTTGACAGCTACACTGCCAAGTAAGAAAATCCTGTGATCCCACCGCGGTGCACAGAGTACCGCGGTGGGAAATGAAAATCTGTAATTTGGAGTAAACGACTATGCCAATCTACACTCTGGGTATCGACATCGGCTCCACCGCCTCCAAGTGCGTGATGCTTGCCGACGGCAAGGAACTCGTGGCCAAATCCCTCATCGCTGTGGGCGCTGGCACCAGCGGCCCTCAGCGCGCCATTGACGAGGTACTCAAGGCCGCCGGGAAGGTCCGGGAGGATATGAGCTTCATTCTGGCCACCGGCTACGGCCGCAATTCTCTGGAAGGCTTTGCAGACCACCAGATGAGCGAGCTCAGCTGCCACGCCAAGGGTGCTTCCTTCCTCTTTCCCGAGGTGCGTACCGTCATCGACATCGGCGGACAGGACGTGAAGATCCTGCGGGTGGAGAACGGCGCCATGACCAACTTCCAGATGAACGACAAGTGTGCCGCCGGTACCGGACGGTTTCTGGACGTGATGGCCCGGGTGCTGGAGGTGGACGTGAACGACCTGGGTAAGCTGGGTGCCAAGTCCACCAAGTATGTGGGCATCAGCTCCACCTGTACCGTCTTTGCCGAGAGTGAAGTCATCAGCCAGCTGGCGCAGGACACCGACAAATGTGACATTATCAACGGCATCCACCAGTCGGTGGCCGGCCGTGTGGCGGGTCTTGCCCACCGGGTGGGTGTGCAGGATCAGGTGGTCATGACCGGCGGCGTTGCCCAGAATATGGGCGTGGTCAAGGCGCTGGAGGAACAGCTGGGTCACACCATCCACACCTCGCCCCTGACCCAGTATGTAGGCGCGCTGGGCGCGGCGTTGTTTGCTTACAAAAAGTGCAGTAAATAAGACCATTCAACATAAATGATTTCAGTAGGGAGGAAACTACAATGGCTAAACAAGTTAGTCCCGGCGTTCTGGCGCTGCGTAAGGTCGTTGAAGACGTCTATGCCGACGCGCGTATCGCCAAGGCCGAAGGCAAGCCCGTGGGTTGGTCTTCTTCCAAGTTCCCCTGTGAGCTGTACGAAGCTTTTGGGCTGAACGTGGTTTACCCCGAGAACCAGGCTGCCGGCATCGCCGCCAACCGTGACGGCGAGATCATGTGCCAGGCTGCCGAGGATCTGGGCTTTGATAACGATATCTGCGGCTACGCCCGCATCAGCCTGGCCTATGCCGCCGGCAAGCGCGCGTCCCGCAAGCTGGACGAGAATCTGGAGTACGTCATTGACCCCAACTCCGGCAAGCCCCTCAAGGACGAGAACGGCAAGGTCGTGATCGGTGAGGACGGCAAGCCCGTCAAGGATCCCAAGACCCTGCAGCCCTATACCGAGCTTGTTGACATCAACGAGCTTTGGGCGCTGCCGGAAGGGGAGGAGAAGGAGAAGCGTCTGGCTGCTATCAAGCCCTATCGCCAGATGCAGATGCCCATGCCCGACTTCGTGCTGTGCTGCAACAACATCTGCAACTGCATGACCAAGTGGTATGAGAACATCGCCCGTATGCACAACATTCCCCTGATCATGATCGACGTGCCCTACAACAACACCGTAGAGGTGGACGACACCTACGTGGCGTACATCCGCGGCCAGTTTGACAACGCCATCGAGCAGCTGGAGAAGATTTCCGGCAAGAAGTTCGACGAGAAGAAGTTTGAGGAGGCCTGCGCCAACGCCAACCGCACCGCTCAGGCGTGGCTGCGGGTGTGCGATTACCTGCAGTATAAGCCCGCGCCCTATTCCGGCTTCGACCTGTTCAACCACATGGCGGACGTGGTCACCGCCCGCGGCCGCGTGGCTGCCGCCGAGGCCTTTGAACTGCTGGAGAAGGATCTGGCCGAGCAGGTGAAGAAGGGCGAGACCACCACTCCGTTCCCTGAGAAGTACCGCGTGATGTTCGAGGGTATTCCCTGCTGGCCCAAGCTGCCCAACCTGTTCAAGCCCCTGAAGGAGCATGGCGTGAACGTGACCGCCGTTGTGTACGCTCCCGCCTTTGGCTTTGTGTATAACAACATGGATGAGATGGTGCGTGCCTACTGCAAGGCGCCCAATTCCGTGTGTATCGAGCAGGGCGTTGCCTGGCGTGAGGGCATCTGCAAGGACAATAAGGTGGACGGAGTGCTGGTCCACTACAACCGCTCCTGCAAGCCCTGGTCCGGTTACATGGCCGAGATGCAGCGCCGCTTCACCGCCGACCTGGGCATCCCCTGTGCCGGCTTCGACGGCGACCAGGCCGACCCCCGCAACTTCAACGCCGCCCAGTATGAGACCCGCGTTCAGGGCCTGGTGGAAGCCATGGAGCAGAACGCCATGAACAAGGAGGGCTGAGAATATGAGCATGGAAGCTATGATGAAGGAACTTCAGGCAATTGCCTATAGTCCCAACGCCCAGCTGGCCAAGTTCAAGGCTGAGGGCAAGAAGGTCATCGGTGTTCTGCCTTACTACGCTCCCGAGGAGCTGGTCTATGCCGCCGGCATGGTGCCCATGGGCATGTGGGGCAGCAACAACAAGACCATTTCCCGCGCCAAGGAATACTGTGCCACCTTCTACTGCACCATCGCTCAGCTGGCGCTGGAGATGCTGCTGGACGGTACCATGGATCAGCTGGACGGTCTGATCACTCCCACCATCTGCGACACCCTGCGCCCCATGAGCCAGAACTTCCGGGTGTCTATCGGTGACAAGATCCCCACCATCTTCCTGGCCCATCCCCAGAACCGCTTCGCCCCCTGGGGTCTGCAGTTCTGCATCGACCAGTACACCAACGTGCGCAAGATGCTGGATAAGATCTCCGGCCATGAAATGACCGACGAGGACATCCGCAACGCCATCAAGGTCTATAACGCCAGCCGTGCCGCTCGCCGTGAGTTCGTCAAGCTGGCCGCTGCCCACCCCGATGTGGTCACGCCCACCCTGCGCTCCGCCGTGCTCAAAGCCAGCTGGTTCATGCTCAAGGACGAGTATACCGCCAAGCTGACCGCCCTGAACGAGGAACTTTCCAAGCTGCCCGCGTGCCAGTGGAAGGGCGTCAAGGTGGTCACCTCCGGTATCATCGTGGACAACCCCAAGCTGCTGTCCATCTTTGAAGAGAACAACATTGCCATCGTGGCTGACGACGTCGCCCATGAGTCCCGTTCCTTCCGCGTGGATGCGGAGGAGACCGGCGATCCCATGATGGCGCTGGCCAAGCAGTTTGCCAACATCGACTATGATGTGCTGCTGTACGATCCCGCCTCCGCTGAGAACCGCCGTGGTGAGTTTGTGGCCAACCTGGTCAAGGAGTCCGGTGCTCAGGGTCTGATCCTGTTTATGCAGCAGTTCTGCGACCCCGAGGAGATGGAGTATCCCTACCTGAAGAAGGCGCTGGATGCCGCCGGCATTCCCCACATCAAGCTGGGTGTGGATCAGCAGATGCGCGACTTTGGACAGGCATCTACCGCCATTCAGGCCTTTGCTGATGTCTTGTAAGGATAGGCAAAAGGGAAGTGCAGGCAAGACCAGTATAGGTTTATCCTAATAGATAATATTAGGTTTCTAAACTTGACTTTCCCCTCCCGGGAAAGGTATAATTTCCCTAATTTCGGCATAAAGGAATTTTGTGCGTCATCCGGTGGAGGAGTGTTCTTCCCCGGTGAAAAAATTACTAGAAAAAGGAGAAACGCATCATGAATTACGTTATTACTGTCAATGGCAAGACCTACAACGTGTCCGTGGAGAAGGAGGGCGCTGCCAAGGCTGCTCCCGCCGCTGCTCCTGTTGCCGCCCCCGTGGCTGCTCCTGCTCCCGCTAAGTCGGATCGTAGCCATGTCCTTCTGTGAGCCAAGGA
>JAZUOI010000092.1:0-5228 GCA_045604585.1 Lawsonibacter sp.
ACTCCTTGGCTCACAGAACGACATGGCTACGATCCGACTTTGTGTCCCAGGCCAAAAGGAAAAAACCAGTTGACAGAACAAGCCGCACAATGCTATAATGCCACTATCAATTTCATACCAAACCGTTGATGCGGAGATAACGGCAGAACAAGCCCCCACAGAGAGCCCGTGGCGCTGGAAATCGGGTGGGAAACCGTCTGTCAAATGGACCGCGGAGGGCGCAGTCAAAGGCCTTGGCCGAGTATTCTGCGACGTGTTGGCATACGTCAGTTGTCGGGAGTATTCTGGTACTCCGCAAAGGGCACGGCTTGCGCCGTGAATCAAGGTGGCACCGCGGATCGTTGGTATTCGCCCTTGACAGAATCCGGTTCTGTCGGGGGCGTTTTTGTTTCCCCGAAAACCGCAAAAACGGAGGCTGATCTTCATGCTGCTGACCAAACGATGGCGGCCCTGACCCTATCCGTATACCACCCATCAAAACAATAACATTCGTTTGGAGGATTAAATTATGATCGTCAACGGTATTGATTTCGAGACTTATTTTAAACACTATCCCGATGCCAAGGGCTACTTCGGCAAATACGGCGGCTCTTACGTCTCTCCCGAGCTGCAAAAGGCCATGGACGAGATCACCGAGGCCTACTTCACCATCTGCCAATCCCGCAAGTTCATTGCGGAGCTGCGCCGCATCCGCAAGGAGTTCCAGGGACGCCCCACCCCCATCTCCCATTTGGAGCGCCTGTCCAACGAGCTGGGCGGCGTGCAGTTGTACGTCAAGCGCGAGGACCTCAACCACACCGGTGCCCATAAGCTCAACCACTGCATGGGCGAGGTGCTGCTGGCCAAGTACATGGGCAAAAAGAAGGTCATTGCCGAAACCGGTGCCGGACAGCACGGCGTGGCCATGGCCACCGCTGCCGCTTACTTCGGCATGGAGTGCGACATCTACATGGGCAGCGTAGATATTGCCAAGCAGGCTCCCAACGTGGCCCGCATGAAGATCCTGGGTGCCAACGTGGTGGAGGTCACCCACGGTCTGCAGACCCTAAAGGAAGCGGTGGACGCCGCCTTTGACGCTTACACCAAGGACTATAAGAACAGTATGTACTGCATCGGCTCGGTGCTCGGCCCCCACCCCTTCCCCCTGATGGTGCGCGACTTCCAGCATGTGGTAGGCGAGGAAGCCCGGGAGCAGTTTGTGGACATGACCGGCCATCTGCCCGATGCCATTGTGGCCTGCGTGGGCGGCGGTTCCAACGCCGCGGGCTTTTTCTCCGGCTTCTTGAATGACCCCGTGGACATCTACGGCATTGAGCCGCTCGGCCGCGGCCCCAAGCTGGGCGATCATGCCGCCAGCCTGAAGTACGGTACCGAAGGCATCATGCACGGATTCAATTCCATTATGCTTAAGGACGAAAACGGCGACCCCGCCCCCGTCTACTCCGTGGCCAGCGGTCTGGACTATCCCTCCTCCGGTCCGGAGCACGCGTTCCTGCATGAGATCGGGCGCGTGAAATACGACGTGGTGGACGACGAACAGACCATCGATGCCTTCTACCGCCTTGCACGCAAGGAAGGTATCATCCCCGCCATCGAAAGCGCGCATGCTGTGGCCTATGGCATTAAGCTGGCCAAGGAGATGGGCACCGGTTCCGTGCTGATCAACCTGTCCGGCCGTGGCGACAAGGACATGGACTATGTCATTGAACACTTCGGCATCCGCTGAAAAAGGAATGAAAAATTGGATGCATCTTACGATGCAGCCAATTTTATTGTATCATCTTCTTAATTTCGGGCATACTGCTGTTGGACCCAAATTTAAGGAGGTAATTTCACATGCCCGCTCACAACAAGCAGAACAACAACCAGAACAACAAGCAGAACAACAACCAGCAGAATAATCAGAACAATAAGCAGAACAACAACCAGAACAAGAAGAACGACCCCAGCTCCAAGTAACTCCCGTTTACAAATTGTTCACGCCATGTTTTCAGTTTCGTGATGTTTTTCCTTATCAACCTGCTATACTGAGTACAAGGTAAAAGGATCCCCTCTTTTTTACCCCAAACTCACTGTTCTGCGGGTCGGCTACAAGCCGATCCGTGGAGCAGACCAACGCATTCTTTCTCCTCCCTTTCTCTTTTCAAACGCGCAGCGCCCGGGTCGGTAATGACCCGGGCGCTGCGCGTCGTTCTATTTCTGTATCGTTTCCGGCGCGAACAGCACCCGGTAGTAGTCCTCGTCCAAAATCAGCGTGGAGAACCGGAAGCGGTCACGAATGTCGTCCAGCACATGCCCGACGTATTCTTCATCGTCCGGCTGCGCGCTTTCCCACGGGGTAAAGCTCTCCAAGGTGGACACGTACTTGCCCCGTTCAGACAAAAAACTGTAATTGCTGAACATCACCAGTCCGGGACTGTCGGAGAGAATATCACGCCCCGCCATCAGCCGAGAGTCGTATTCCAGACCAAACAGATTGGCGAGCGTTGGCATGATGTCCAGACTGGAACAGAACTTATCCACAGGTACCGGCTCTTTCATTGCGGAATTCCACAGGATGAGTGTGCTTTTGTACTTCTCAAAATCCGGTTCCACTGTGTGTCCCAGCAGTTGACTGATCTGGTCATCCTCCAAACCGTACGGATGGTGATCGGCAGACAGCACGATCACCGTATCCTCCAGCCGTCCAGCCTCATCCAGCTGCTCCAGCAAACTGGCCACCGCCCGATCCAGTTCGATTTGAGTGGCCAAATACGCTTTTGGTTCTTCTGTATAGGGCAGGTGCTCCACCGCCTCCCAGTTCTTGGCCGCCATGTCGTTCTGATCCACGTTGTAGTTCAAATGACCGCTGACGGTCAGGTAGTAGACCATGAACGACTCCTCGTTCACGTATTGAGGCACGCTAAGCTGCATCATTTCAAGGTCGGACTCCGGCCAACAACGGGTCACCTCCAGTCCGTTGCCCAGTCCGTAGTACTCATAGCCCATGTTGGGGTAGCTCTGCTCCCGGCCATAGTAGGTATAGGTATTGTTGTGATAAGCCAGCGTTCGATAGCCCTGCTTGCCAAATTGATTGCCAAAACCGAAAGGCATATAGTTTTGCGCCGACTGCAGGTAACTCCACGCTCCCGCTTTTGGTACAAGCCCCGTTGTGGTGACGTATTCTCCGTCTGAGGTGGACAGCCCCCACAGGGGCGTATAGAAATTTTCAAACACAAAGCCTTCCCGGCTCAGTCGATACAGGGTGGGGGTCAGTTCCGGGTCGACCGCCAGGGAAGAAAACGCTTCCGCCACGATCCACACCAGGTTTTTTCCCTTAAAATACCCCGTCCACTCATTTTTGTGGGTGGGCTGCACGCTGGCGAAGTAGTCGTGCATAAGCCACAGATCCTCGTCTTGTTCTTCCACCATCCGTCCATCAAAGTCGATGTCCATAACCTGATCCTCCGGTGTCTTCGCAGGGCGGGGACGGGGCGTACGTTCCTCCTCCCGAAACAGATGGTTCCAGTTCTCATCTTCTCCCACCGGCGGCTCCGGCTCTTCCCCGGACACACCGAACAGCAGGCGCTTCAGTTCCAGTCGGCTGTTGGTCAGCACACCGAAATTGGTGACCGTCAGCTCCGGTGCATCGGATTGATTATAAATGTGATACAGGGACAGGGGCTGTTCATTACAGCCCAGCACAACCAGGGTCACCGCCATGTGTATGACCACTGCCAGCAGCACCCACTGCCGCTTTCCCGCCCCGGAAACAGGTCGTTCCGGGATCATCTGGCGGCGAAGAACAATCGCCGCCGCCCAAGGCAGGGCGTGCATCAGCACCGGAAACCAGCAGCGCACAACATTTTGTACCGCAAGGCCACCGAACTCCCCGGCCACCATTCCAACCCGAATCAGGGAGGACAGGGATAAAAAGGTCTGGAACAGGTGGTAATATACTGTCTGCGTTCCCAGCCAAATGCAAAGCACCGCTGTAAGAAATATAAGCAGTCGCTGCCCGGTTCCGGGGCGAACAGCACAGCACCAAACACCCAGCAGCATGGCGATGGGCACGGAAAACAGCAGCGTCAGCAAAAGTCCCCGCACCGGAACCAGTCGAAAACAGTAAAGCTTGAGAAACACTTCCTGCCAGAAGATACTCAACAAAAAGAACACGGAGACTCCCATCACCGAAAACCACGGTTTCTCCCGCAGCCCGTGCCACCACCGCGCCGGTGCGGTCTGTACGCTCATCCGCCCACCTCCTTTACTTTGTCTGTTGTGTTATTGTAGCCCCTTTCCCTTTCGGTGTCAATTTCATATAAACACCGTTTACAAAAAATTAATCCCACCGCTTTTGTGGATATTCTTCTTGCAAGTACACACAAAATCTGCTATGATGTGACTAAGAATGATTTTCTGCAGTCTTCTTCCCCGCCGCGGAACCGGAACCGACTTTTTACAAAGCCCCGATGACCTCCGTGGCCTATTTTTTGCCGTGAGCAGACGGAGGTGTAGCCGTGTCCCTCACCCACGAAGAACTGACCCAGGCATTGCTGAACTCCTACGAAGCGTATTACGACATTGCCCGGGTGGACGATGGTATGCCTTTGGTGGCCACCTGTGATTTTCACTCCACCAGCGAGCGGTATGTGCTGACCAAAAAGGCCAAGCTCTGGGCAGCGGAGACCAACGAATACGTATTCCTCTTCCATCTTCCCGAACTGACCCACGACGCCCTTGTTCAGTGCCGGGAGATCGCTTTGGAACAGGGCATGGCAAAGATCCACCCCCATTCCGAGCATATGTATTCCCACATCACGGCGATTCTCCTGTGCGGCAGCACCCAGCCCGACGCGCTGGAGGAACTCAAGCGGTATAAAAAATCCGCTAATTTTAAGCTATCACTCCATGGATGGATGGAGTATCGCATAGCTGCGGTGGATCTCTCCACCGCCGAAGTCACGACCAACCGCAAGGGCAAGGATCTTTCCACGTCCCTTGGCAAGGTCATTGACTTCCAAACAAAACGAAATCTTGGAGAGGAGAAAAAATCTGTATGAACATGTTGCTTATTTTCGTGATTGGCTGCGCTGTTCTGATCGCCGGTTACATCCTGTACGGCGGCTGGCTGGCCAAGACCTGGGGCGTTGACAACTCTCGCCCCACCCCCGCCCACGAGCTGGAGGACGGCATGGACTATGTCCCCGCCAAGGCTCCCGTTCTGATGGGTCACCACTTTTCTTCCA
>JAZUOI010000093.1:0-4807 GCA_045604585.1 Lawsonibacter sp.
CCCGCCCGCACGCGCAGATTCCAGTTTTTAATGGATTTCGCGGTCAGCTCATAGGTCAGCTGCCCCTGCCTGGTGTCCACCACACGAAGCTGTGTCATGTTCTCACCTCTCGCCCAGGAAATGTCCATGGGGTAGGGCGGGGGCTTGCCCCCACCAAATTGAAAATATCCTTTCCACCGCGGCGGGGGCAAGCCCCCGCCCTACCGAATGTTTCCATCAGAAAGGGGCGTTGCAGGCAAATTGCAACGCGCCTTTTCTCTCTTTACAGCACCTTGCTCAAAAACAGCTTGGTGCGCTCGTTGGTGGGGTTGTCGAAGAATTCCTCGGGGGTATTCTCCTCCACCAGCTTGCCCTCGTCCATAAACAGCACACGGCTGCCCACTTCCCGGGCAAAGCCCATCTCGTGGGTGACCACCACCATGGTCATCCCCTCCCGAGCCAGGTCTTTCATGACCTCCAGCACCTCGCCCACCATCTCCGGGTCCAGAGCGGAGGTAGGCTCGTCAAAGAGCATGACCTCCGGCTCCATGCACAGGGCACGCACGATGGCGATGCGCTGCTTCTGACCGCCGGACAGCTGGCTGGGATAGGCGTTGGCACGGTCGGCGAGGCCGACACGCTCCAGCAGAGCCATGGCCTTTTCCTCTGCCTCTGCCTTGCTCTTTTTCAAAAGCTGTATGGGGGCAAGGGTCATATTTTGCAGAATAGTCATGTGGGGAAACAGGTTAAAATGCTGGAACACCATGCCCATCTTCTGGCGGTGGACGTTAATGTTCACCTTTTTGTCGGTGATGTCCACGCCGTTGAAGAGGATGCTGCCGCCGGTGGGGGTTTCCAGCAGGTTGAGGCAGCGCAGGAAGGTGGACTTACCGGAACCGGAGGGGCCGATGACCACCACCACCTCGCCCTTGCGGATATCGGTGGAGATGCCGTCCAGCGCCTTGATCTGATCGCCCTTGAAGTACTTTTTCACCTCGCGGGCGCTGATGATGACGTTATCGCTCACTGCTTCTTAACCTCCTCTCCAGTTTGCCCACCAGATAGGTGAAGAACATGACCATGATCAGGTAGATCACCGCGGTCAGCAGCAGGGGCAGCAGGTAATCAAAGGCATTGCCGCCCACAATGTTGCCCGCGTAGGTCAGGTCGCACACGCTGACGTAACCGGCCACGGCAGTTTCCTTGAGCAGGACGATAAACTCGTTGGCCAGGGTGGGCAGTACAGCCTTGAACGCCTGGGGCAGGATAATGTGCCGCATGGTGGCCACATAGCCGAAGCCCAAGGAGCGGCCGGCCTCCATCTGACCGCCGTCCACCGCCATGATACCGCCGCGGAAAATCTCCGCCACGTAGGCACCGGAGTTGATACCAAAGGCAAAGGCACCGATCATCAGACCGTTGCGACTAGAAGAAAAGACCACGAAGTACCAGATCATCAGCTGGACTACCACGGGAGTACCGCGGATCACTGTCAGGTACACCTTGCAGATGGCGTTGACCACAACCATCACGAGCTTGCCCACACCGCGCATCTGGCTGCCATTCTTGTCCCAGGTGACACGCACAAGAGCGACGACTACACCCAGAGCCACGCCGATCAGCAGAGCCAGGAAGGTCATAAGCAGGGTGTTGCCCAGACCCTCAATGTACATTTCGTAGCGGTTGTCGAAAATAAAACACTTATAGATGTCGTAGCAGAACCCCTCCAGCCACTCGGGCAGATCGAGGATCCACTGGGGGGCCACTGTAGGCCACAGTTTTGCAGGACCGGGTCCCATGCAGACTCAACTCCTTACTGTAAACAAGGGGCCCAGCGGACTGGGCCCCTTGCATGAGATACGTTTGTTTGATTACTCGGCGGGGATGTACTTTTCAACGATAGCCTGAACGGTACCGTCGGCGATCAGCTCCTCCAGAGCGGCATTCACAGCCTCGTACAGGGCGGTGTTGTCCTTGCTCATGGCGCCGGCGTAATCCTCAACAGCGTACTCGGTGTCCAGGATCTTCAGACCCTCGATGGCGTTGACAAAGGCCTTGGCGGGCTCGTTGTCGATGACCACGCAGTCAACCTTGCCGGTCTTCAGAGCCTGCACGGCATCAGCGCCCTTGCTGTAGCGGTCGATCTTGCCCAGACCCTCGTCCTCGATGTCCCAGGTGGTGTACAGGTCGCCGGTGGTGTTGCGCTGCACGCCGATGGTGGTGTTGGCGCCGTCGGCAAACAGGTCGTCCACGCTGGTGATGGTGCTGTCCTCGGTGACGATGACCACCTGCACGCCGGTGGCGTAGGTAGCGGTGAAGTCAACAGCCTCCTTGCGCTCGTCGGTGACGGTCATGCCGGCCAGACCGATGTCGGCCTTGCCGCCCTTGACAGCTTCGATGATGGAGTCAAACTCCATATCGTCGATCTGCAGCTCCAGACCCAGCTTGGCAGCGATGGCACCGGCGATCTCGGCGTCGATACCCACGATGGCGCCGCCCTCAACGTACTCGTAGGGAGGGAACGCGGCGTTGGTGGCCATGGTCAGCTTGCCCTCGTTGGCGGTGGTGAAGTCGGCAACGACCTCAGGCTCGGAGGCGCTGCCGGAGGTGGCGGCAGGAGCGCCGCAGGCGGCCAGAGCCAGCACCAGAGCCAGAGCCATCATCATAGCAATGATCTTCTTCATAATTTGATACTCTCCTTTTCCGCGGACGGTACCCGTCCGCAATGTACGATTGAGTATACTCCCTTTCCCACACCCAAGTCAATAGACAAGTATTCATATTCTGCAAAAAATCCCATCATTTTTTGTTGATTATCCCCTATCTGTCCCGTTTCAGCCCTTATGGAAGAAAATTTATGCATAATTCGATGAATATTCACTCCCCTGCTCCCCACCTCACCGACCGCCTCTTGCTTTTTCCCCCGCGGGAGAGTATTCTGTTAGCAGACATTCCTTTCCCGGAGGTGGGTATGAAAACACTTTTATACGGCGACTGCTTCGTGCGCCTGTGGCAGGATATGCGCCGGCAGCCCAGCATTTGGTGCGCCCGGCTCATCTTTCTGCTGGGGCCGTGGTTCAGCTTCGTTTCGGTGGAGTTTCTGAACAAAAACGAGCTGTTTGCGGACTTTGCCCCGTGGCAGGTGCTGTTTAATCTAATTTGGTACTATATCCTGTTTTTCCTGTCCCGCCTGCTGCTGGGTCGGCGGCGCAGGGCAGGAGCGGCGGCGGCGCTGGTGTGCTTCGCCGTGGGTCTTGTGAACCACTATGTGCTGCGCTTTCGCGGGCGCATCCTGTTCCCCGCCGACCTGAACGCATGGCGCACCGCCATGAACGTAGCGGACGGGTTCGACTTCTCCCCCGACATCCATGTGACCCAAGCGGCACTGGTACTGGTGGCGTACCTGTTTCTCCTGGCCGTGTGTCCCGGACAAAAGCAGCGTCCCCCCATGGACCGGACGCTGGCCGGGCTGACGTCGGCCTGCCTGCTGTACACCGGCTGCTTTTTCTTCACCCCCATGCTGCCGGCACTGAATATTTACACTCAGCAGTGGACCACACAGGAAAACGGGTTTCTTCTCAACTTCACCACCGCCCTGCGGTACAGCGTGGTCAGCCGCCCGAAGGGGTACAGCGACAATGCAGTGGAGGAATTGACCGGGCGCTTCTCCCCCCGGGGCGAAGATCCGCAGATCACCCGACCGGTCAACCTGATCGTGGTGATGAACGAGGCGTTCAGCGACCTGACCATCTTCGACAATCTGGAACCCAGCGCCGCCCCCACCCCCTTTCTGCACTCCATGGAGGAAAATACCGTCAAGGGCTGGATGTTTCCGCCGGTCACCGGCGGGGGCACGGCCAGCGTGGAGTTTGAGTTTCTCACCGGACTGTCCAACTCCTTTTTGCCCCCTCACTGCGTGGCCTACCAGTTGTATATGACGGAGGACACCCCCTCCCTGTCCTCGGTGCTCCAGACCGCGGGCTATCAGACCACCGCCTTCCACCCCTACCGCGCCTCGGGCTGGAACCGCCCCATTGTATACGACTATCTGGACTTTGACCGACAGCTGTATAACACGGATGTGACCACGCCCCACTACGTACGCGGCTACATCTCCGACCAGAGCAGTTACGATACCCTGTTCCGGCTCACCGAACAGGGGCAGGGACAGCCCTCTTTCTTGTTTAATGTGACCATGCAGAACCACTCCGGCTACGCCCAGGGGTGGCGCAATCTGCCCCAGACCGTATCCCCCTCCGAGGCAATTCGTGCCGCCGAACCCAAGGCCGCCCAGTATCTCTCCCTCATGCGCGTAAGCGACCAGGCGCTGCAGGAGCTGATCGAGCATTACGAACAGGTGGATGAGTCAACCATGATCGTCTTTTTCGGTGACCATCAGCCCTCCCTGTCCAACAAGTTTTATGAGACCCTCTATGGTAAGCCGCTGGATCAGCGCACCACCCGGGAGGTGCTGCAGCAGTACGCCGTCCCCTTCTTCATCTGGGCCAACTACGATATCGAAGAGCGGGAGGACGTGTTCCTCAGCTCCAGTTTTCTGGGCATACTCGCCGCCGAGACGGCGGGACTGCCCATGACGGGGTGGATGGACTTCCTCTCCCGGCTATCCCGCCAGCTGCCCGTCATCACTCCCGTGGGCTATATCACCGCCGACGGGCAGATCTTTGCCCAGGCTGACCAGCTGCCAGAGCAGCCCCGCCAATGGCTGCGGGACTATGAACTGCTGGCTTACCGGGCACTGATGGATCCAAAACAGGAAACCCTGCCTTTCTTCCACGCGTTCCCCAATCAATAAAACAACGCCCCGCAG
>JAZUOI010000094.1:0-3516 GCA_045604585.1 Lawsonibacter sp.
GTCCTTTCCGCCCTCGCGCCGGAATTTGAGCAGCCGCAGCATAGAGTCAGCCTTGGACTCGGGGCACTTGATGCGACCCGTTGCGACGCTGCCGTAATTGGCCCCGGCAAAGCTCCCGTCCTCCTTCACAAAGCGGCGAACGAAGGTCAAATTTCGGGTCTCGATCTTGGTGCAGAAGGCGGTGGCCGGCTTGCTGTCTGCCAGCGCCTCGTGCGCCACCTGAACGAACAGCTCATCCAGACGGGCTTTCAGGCGGTCGATACTGGGTTCATCAAAGTTGTTCAGAGCGGGGCCGGAATGAGTATGGGAGCCGGACACCATGATGCGCTCCACAGGAATACCGGTAGCACGGCTCACCGCGGGACGCCAGCGTTCGGTACAGATATTGCCAGGAGAGCAGATATCCATGGCGTAGATCAGCGCACGCTGTCCCTCCTCGTCCGTGAGGGCAAGACAGGTCAGGTACAGCCGGTCAAGCACAGTTTGGCTCATCCGCTCGGACGAAAGACCATAACCACGCAGAGGCACAGACTCATCCGGTGTAAAATCCACTCTTGCATAACCAACGCAAAACGTATCCATAGCAGTATTCCTCCTGTGACCGGGGCATCGAGCCCCCATTCTTTGCCCCGATTATAGCACCCAGGCACAGGGAACGCAACACCTTTGTCCAATCGAAACAAGCATGATTTCCAATGATTTTTTACACTGTTTTCGACCTTATATGGAAGCTCTTATAGCGCGCCAGGCCATGCCGATTGCAGCACAAATACAACGTACCGCCCCGCTGTACCGGGATGCGCACTGCGGCCTCCTGTTCCGGGTAGAGCCGCTGCAGGGTGATGCGGTCGGTCTTTACATAGGCCACAAAGAGAATGTGGTGCTGCTTGGTCATGGGATGGTCAAAGGTGAGATAGTACTCCATGTCTATCTCCTCCACCGTCAGACCAGGCACTTCCTCCTCCCCCGGTCGCAGAGGCTCCAGTCGGTATCCACAGCAATGAATACCGGTCGGCCCGGTGCTGAAGAGCACGTTCCCGCAGCAGGGACACACATAAAAGCGCACCCGGTTGAGGTTTCCGCTGTCCGGACGGTTGCGCCTGAGTTCCCCCTCCATCAGCTGCTCCACATCCGCCCCAAGGATAACGGCCAATTCCCGCCAAAGGCTCAAATCGGGGCATCCCTGACCGCACTCCCACTTGGACACCGTCTTGGGGCTGATGCCAAGGGCATCCGCGATTTGTTTCTGGGTTAGTCCCCGTTCCGTACGCAGGGCACGGATCAGCATTCCGGTCTTTTCACAATCCATGGGGTTCACCTCCTGTTGTTTGTACCCTTATTTTACCACCCGATATCCAAAGGGACAATCCACGCTTCGCAGACCATGCAAAAGCGCAGCCACCCAACGTGGGTGGCTGCGCCGGAGATTATTTCGCGTTGAATACAGCCTGCATGCACCGATAGGTCATATAGCAGTCCAGTTTGCTCACCGTCTCGAAGGGTGCGTGCATGGACAGCACCGGCACACCGGCGTCGATGGTGTCAATGTCCCGGTTGGCCATGTAGCAGGCCACCGTGCCGCCGCCGCCCTGATCAACCTTGCCCAGCTCTGTCATCTGCCACACCACGCCGGCCCCGTCCAGCACCCGGCGGATATAACCCACCACCTCGGCACTGGCATCGGACGCGCCCGATTTACCCCTGGCACCGGTATACTTGCAAAGTGCCACGCCGTAGTTGACCAGCGCGCTGTTGCGCTTTTCATACACCTCGGCAAAGTTGGGGTCATAGGCCGGCGCCACATCGGCGGACAGGCAGAATGACTTCTCATAGCACACGCCCAGCGCCACCTTCTGTCCGTCGCACAGGTCGGTCATAAAGGTATCGAAGGCAGAGGACTGCATACCGGTCACGCCCTCAGAGCCGATTTCCTCCTTGTCCACCAGCAGGCACACGGCGGTGCGCTCGGGCGTATCAAGCTGCAAAATGGCCTGCAGGGACGCATAGGCACACACCCGGTCGTCGTGGCCGTAGGCGCCGATCATGGAGCGGTCAAAACCGATGTCGCAGGCCTTGAACGCGGGCACAGCGGACAGCTCGGCGGAGATAAAGTCCTCCTCCACGATGCCGTACTTCTCATTCAGCAGCTCCAGCACCGCCAGCTTGATGCGGTCCGAACCCTCGTCGTCAGCCAGAGGCCGGCTGCCCACCAGAATATTGAGGTTCTCACCGGGAATGGCCTTGCCCAGCGGCTTTTCGGACTGATCCGCCGCCAGATGGGGCAGCAAATCGCCGATGGTGAATCGAGGATCATTCTCATCTTCACCCACACACACGGGGACGACGCTGCCATCTTTGCGCACCACCACTCCGTGCAGCGCCAGCGGAATGGTCACCCACTGGTACTTGCGGATTCCGCCGTAGTAATGGGTTTTGAAGAAGGCCAGCTCATCCGTTTCATACAGAGGATTCTGCTTCAGGTCAAGGCGGGGAGAGTCAATGTGGGCGGCGGCGATATTCACACCGTGTTCCAGCCCCTGCTTGCCCATCACCGCCAGCATGATGGCCTTGCCACGATTGACCCGGTAAACCTTGTCGCCGGGCTGGAGCTGCATGCCGCGCTCATAGGGCTGGAAGCCCGCCGCCTGCGCCAGCTCCACGGTGCGCTCCACACACTCACGCTCGGTCTTACCGGCGTCTAAAAATGCCTTGTACCCCCGGCAGTACTGCTCCATTTTCTCCCCATCATCCGCACACAGACGGTCATAGCCGTTCTTGCGCTGATAGAGCAGCTTTTCACGCAGCTGCTCGCCATAGGACTTTTTCTCCGACATAATCGTATCCTCCTCTTATTTTTGGTTCAAAAGCGGTTCAAATAACTGCCGGGCACGAAGAACAAACTCCTCCGCTCGCTCACAGTCGTTGACCAGCGTATGCTCACAGTTTGCCCCAAACCAGTCTCCGGATTTCTGCGCCGCCACCCGGGCACGGGCATATTCCTCGGAAATGCCCTCCCGCAGGCAGATACGGCGCACCCGTTCCTCCTCCGGCGCGATCACCGCCACCGTGGTGTCGCACTGGGCGGCAAGTCCGCTTTCGATAAGGGTGATCCCGTCCACCGCCGCGACCTTTACACCTTTTTGACGGGCCAGAGACAGCTGTTCCTCCACCGCCCGGCCGATGTGGGGATAAACGATGGCATTCAGGTCGGCAAGGGCCGCCGGGTCACGAAACACGACCCCGCCCAGCTTCTTGCGGTCAAATTCCCCCTGCTCGTCCGTCAGCGAACCAAACCGTTCCTGCAGCTCCCGCTGCAATCCAAGATCCGTTTGCAGCAGCTTATGGTACACCGCGTCACAGTCAATAATGACCGCGCCCAACTGTTCCAACACGTTCAGAGCGGTGGTTTTCCCGGCGCCCGTCGGCCCGGTAATACCGATGACTTTCATCCCTTACACCTCAATGATACGAAAGCCCGCCGCCTTGTTCAGCCGGTTGGCCACCGCAAGGCCGATG
>JAZUOI010000095.1:0-6400 GCA_045604585.1 Lawsonibacter sp.
GATGGTGCGCACGTCCAGGTGCTGCTGGTCGATCATGCGGATGGTTTGCAGAATTTCGTGCTGGTTGAGCATTGTGGGTCACCTCACTCAAATGCGATGCATGGCGTTGAAGATATCCTCCCGCTGGATGCGGATGGACAGACCACGCTCCTCGCCGGCTTTGGCAAGGATGTCTGCCATGTCCCCGATGGAGGTGGGGCAGGCGGCGGTATCCACCAGCATGACCATGGTGAAGTACTCCTGCAGCACGGTCTGGGTGATGTCCAGAATGTTGATGTTATGCTCGGCCAGCAGGGCGCACACCATGGCGGTGATGCCCACCTGATCCTTGCCGATGACGGTGACGATGGCTTTCATAAAAAACAGTCCTTTCCTTGGTCAGTTGAGTTCATCCAGTGTCAGCTCAAAGCCCGGCAGGAAGTGCTCGATAAAATACTGCAGGGCGGGGGAGGGGTTGGCGCACAGGGCGTTCCAGGTCTGCTCCTTTGCCTTTTTGAACTCCGTGTTGCCCGCTTTGAGCTCCTCCACGCATTTGAGGTAGGCCGACAGCTTATCCGCCGTCTTCACGATGGCGTGAATGGCTGGGTCGGCGGCGGTGACCGCCCCGTCAAAGTCGGGGCGCAGTTCTTCCGGCAGCAGGGACAGCAGCTTTTGCTCCGCCATGGCCTCCACCTGCTTGTAGGCGGTTTGAATGTCCGGATTGTCGTATTTGATGGGGGTGGGCATATCGCCGGTGAGGATCTCGCTGGCGTCGTGGTACAAAGCGGCCACCGCCACCGCGCCCGGGTCGATCTGACCGCCGAAGAAGCGGTTTTCGATCACGGCCAGGGCGTGAGCCAGCACCGCCACCTGATGGGAGTGCTCCTGAATATTTTCCGAAACCGTATTGCGCATCAGACCCCAGCGGTCGATGTACTTCATCCGGGACAGCATGGCAAAAAAGTGGTGGGACATAGTGACGTCCTCCTTTGATTGGGTAGTTTCGATTGTACCACAAGACCGGGACGGTGTAAACGGGAAAAGGTGCGTTGTTTTCTTGGCAAGGGGAGAGATTTGTGCTATAATGTAGAATGAACAACTGTAAGGGTGAGGTGCCGGAATGGAACTGATGGAACAGACCCTGTCCAGCCGGACGGTATTTGAAGGACGCATCGTCACAGTTAAGGTGGACAAGGCTATGCTGCCCAACGGGGCGGAGGCTTCCCGGGAGGTGGTGGAGCATCCCGGCGGTGTGTGTATTCTTGCGCTGCGGGAGGACGGAACGGTGCCTCTGGTGCGTCAGTTCCGCTACCCCTTGGGAGACGTGATGCTGGAACTGCCCGCAGGTAAGCTGGAGTATGGGGAGGAACCCCGACCGGCCGCCATCCGGGAGCTGGGTGAGGAGGTCGGGCTGGAGCCCGGCCGGCTGACCGATCTGGGCTTTATCTACGTATCCCCCGGCTTTTGTACCGAGCGACTGTACATGTATTTGGCTCAGGACGTGAAGTCTGTGCCTGTCCACCCCGACGAGGACGAATTTCTGGACATTGTCCACCTGCCCTTTGAAGAGCTGGCGGATATGGTTCTGTCCGGCCAAATCACGGACGGAAAGACGGTGGCTACCGTATTGAAGACGAAAGTGCTGCTGGGGCTGTAACGACGAAAGGAGCGATCCGGATGGAAAAGACCGTTTTGATCGTGGAAGACGAGACCAATATCGTGGATATCCTGTCCTTTAATCTGGAGCGGGAGGGCTACAACACCATCGAGGCCTACGACGGGCAGACCGGTTTGCAGCTGGCCCGGGAGCAGAACCCCGACCTGATCCTGCTGGATCTGATGCTGCCCAGAATGAACGGCTTTGACGTGTGCAAACAACTGCGCGCGGAGGGGTGCGGTATCCCCATCATCATGCTCACCGCCCGGGAGGAAGAGGCAGACAAGGTGCTGGGGCTGGAGCTGGGCGCGGATGATTACATCACCAAGCCCTTCGCCATCCGGGAGCTGATGGCTCGGGTCAAGGCCAACATCCGTCGGGCGCAGATGCCTTCGGCCGGGGTGGAGGACACCTCCGGACGCATGGTGTTCGGCCGCATCGTCATCGATACGGAGGGCGCGCAGGTGCAGAAGGACGGCGTGACCCTGGAGCTGAGCCAGCGGGAGTATGACCTGATCCGCTTCCTGGCCGGACAGCCGGGCAAGGTGTTCTCCCGGGAAGCGCTGATGGAAAACGTGTGGAACTACGCCGGTTACGTGGGCGACGTGCGGGGCGTGGACGTGGCGGTGCGCCGCCTGCGGGAAAAGCTGGAGGACGACCCCGCCAATCCCGTGTTTATCCTCACCCGACGGGGGCTGGGCTATCTGTTCAACGCTTGATTTATTATGATTTCTGCCGCTTCCGGCGGTGAAAGGAGGGATGTTCCATGCTGCGCAGTCTGCACATGAAGCTTGTGATGATCATGGTGCTGCTCATCGTGTCGCTGATGACGGTGGTGGGTGCGTTTTTGATGAACAGCGTGGTGGCATTCTACCTCAATGATTTTTACAGCCAGATCAACACCGTGCTCAACGAGCAGGGATTGTATACCGACCTGATCACCCAAACGCCCGCTGAGCGCGTGGGGGAAGTAGACACGGTGGCGGTCATGGATCAGGTACTCAGTGCCTATGCCGGCGCGCTGGGTGTCAACGGCAGCAACCGCAACTACTATCTGCTGGACGAAACGGGCGCCTACATCACCGGAACGGATGAGGCCTATGGCAAGCAGATGGAGTACACGGAAAACCTGCTGCGGGTCATTCAGGATCGCTCGCAGGTGGGCGAACAGAGCAATCTGGCGGCCAATTATATGGATGCGGCCATCCCTGTGGATCGGGGAGGCGAGCATTTTATCCTGTACATCCGGGACAACCGTGACACGGTGGACGAGCTGAACAGTCAGCTGTTCATGCTGATTTTGGAGTCGCTGGTCTTTGGCCTTGTGATTTCGGTGCTGCTGTCCTTCCTGCTGTCCAAAACCATGGTCACCCCCATTCGGAGACTGACCGGCGGTGCCGAGCGGGTGGCAGGAGGAGACTTCTCCGATAAAATCGAGGTTACCTCACGAGACGAGATCGGCGTGCTGACCAATACCTTCAACGACATGGCGGGGCAGCTGGAGGACACCCTGCGTCAGGTGGAGAACGAGCGCAACAAGCTGGACACCCTGTTTCTGCATATGACGGACGGCGTGGTGGCCTTTTCCCGGGAGGGGAGCGTGATCCACTGCAATCCCGCCGCCCAGGAAATGCTGCGCTGCACCGTGAACGAGGATACCCGCTATCACGAGCTGTTCGGTGACATCGCGCCTTTGGAGAGTGTGCTTACCGCTCCGGACTATCTGGAGGGGGAACGGGAACTGGAGGGGCGGTATCTGGAACTGCTGCTGGCTCCCTTTGACCGGGAGAGCCAGAGCGGTGCGCTGGTGGTTATTCATGACGTGACCGTTCAGCGGCGCAACGAGGAGATGCGCAGAGAGTTTGTGGCCAACGTATCCCACGAGCTGCGCACGCCCCTGACCAATATCCGCAGCTATGCCGAAACGCTGGCGGAAAATGCCGGCGCTATCCCGCCCAAGACGGAGAAAAAATTCCTTGGGGTCATCCTCAACGAAAGTGATCGCATGACCCATATCGTACAGGATCTGCTCACCCTGTCCCGGTTTGATTCCGGCCATACGGAGCTGAAGCTGACCCGCTTCTCCTTCACCGGGGCGATCACCGACTTGTACAACGCTACCTATATGGAAGCGCAGAAACACGACCACACCGTGGAGCTGAAGCTGGAGCCCGATCTGCCTGAGATCGTGGCCGACCGGGAGCGTGTGCTGCAGGTGATGATGAATATTGTATCCAACGCCATCAAGTACACTCCGGACGGCGGACGCATCGTCATCTCTACCGGCCGGAATGACAAACGCGTGTGGATGGAAGTGGACGACAACGGCATTGGCATCCCCGCCGCCGATCGTGCCCGCATCTTCGAGCGCTTCTATCGGGTGGACAAAGCCCGCTCCCGGGAGTCGGGTGGTACCGGCCTGGGTCTGTCCATCGCCAAGGAGATCGTGGAGCAGCACCGTGGCGAGCTGCGCGTAGTGGACAAGCAGGAACCCGGCTTGACCCTGCGCATGGAACTGAACATCGAGGGACCCGGCCATGAATAAAAAGGACATCCTTGAAGCGGGAAAGACCTTGCTGATCGTGGCGCTGATTTGCAGTGCTCTGTGGCTGGCGGGGCAGAGCCCGCTGTTCGGACAGCTGCCCGATGCGCTGGAGGGGACGCAGCCGGGACAGGTGGGAGCGCCGGAATTGTCCGCCCAGAGCGGCAGTGCCGCTATGCCCCTGCGCATGGCGGTGATGAGCGAGGGCGGCTGTTGTGGGGTGCAATATACCGATCAGCTGCAGGAACTGTTTCGTCAGGTGAACCCCGTGTTGGGGGAGGCATTGGCCACCGCGGAAGCGCCGTTGGCGGTGGAGCAGGAACAGTGGCAGTCCGCGCTGGTCACTGCGCCGGGGGTCTTTTTGGATTTTCAAACCGGCATTCCCCTGCCCGTTTTGACCCATTGGTTGTCTGGCCGTTCCAACCCCAAACTGACCGTTTCGGTGCGCTATTTGGTGCTGTCGGGCGGGGAGGGTGACGTGAAGCTGTACTATCGCAGCGAGGAGGATGGCGGGTTCTACCTTTGTTCTGCCTCGTCGGTCAGCGGGGATTATCTGAAAAACATTGCCGAACAGACCGAACCAAACGGAGCGATTTTCGCCTACCAGTCCGACCACTACCACATGGTGACGCCCTATACCATTATCGACGCGAACCCTCCCGTGCCCCGGGAGTTTTCCGTTGTCAACCCCCTGAAGCAGGGGGAGGGTCGGCTGGAGGAATTGCTGGAGCGACTTTCCTTTCCCGTAGGGATTACTACCGTGTACGACACGCCGGAGGGACGTCGCGCCCGCAGCGGAAACGACACGCTGACCATCTCGGACACGGGAATGGTGGTCTATGACGGTCAGGAGGAGCGCTACCCGCTGACCCAAAGCGAAGGCGCCCTGGTCGGCGCGGTAGACGGGGCCCGGGAACTGGTGTGGGGCGTGCTGGAGCCGTGGTGCGGTCAGGCGCGCATCTATCTGTCCCGGGTGGAGGTCTTGGGGCAGGATCGCTGGCGCGTGTGCTTCGGTTATACGCTGGACAACATACCCGTTCACGTAGGTGAGAGCGGCTATGCCGCTCAAGTGCTGGTGGAGCAGGGGACGATTCGGAGCATGGAACTGCAGTTGTGCAGCTATACCCCCTTGGACAGCACCACCCTGCTGCTGCCTGCCCGGCAAGCCGCCGCGATCCTTTCCGGAAAGGGTTATCAGAGTAGAGGGCTGGAACTGTGTTACCGACAGGCCGGCGAAATGGCGAAAGCGGGCTGGGTTGCCGGGGAATAAGCAATGAAAGGGCGGTGACGGCGGTGGAGAGCGGAAAACTGAAAAATATCATTATCATCATTCTTCTGCTGCTCAACCTCTTTTTGCTGCTGCTGGTGGGCGGTCGCCGATTGGAAGATGCGCAGAGCGTGGAGAGCGCGCGGCAAAGAGCGGTTGAAGTGCTGCGCGCCAGCGGGGTGACAGTGGAGGATGAAACCGTGCCCCACGCCATAGAATTGCGTGCGGCCAAGGCCGAGCGTGACCTTGCCCGGGAGCAGATGCTGGCCGCCGCGCTGCTGGCCGGTTCGGTGGAGGTAGAAAACCGGGGCGGCGAGGTATACCGTTACACCAACGCCAACGGGCACATGCAGGTTCATAGTACCGGCGAGTTCTGGGCACAGTTTGAGCCGGGGGTCTATCTCCTGTCCGACCGCCAGGTTCGGGAGCATGGCGCGGCGGTGCTGTCCCGGTTGGAGATGGACGCTGTGGTGCTGGAAGACCGGGTGGAACAGGGCAGCGGTTCGATCACCTTTCGTCAGACGGTGGGCGGTGTGCCCGTGTTGGACTGTCAGGTTACGCTGCACTATGCCGATGGGCAGCTTGTGCGTATCTCTGACGGACGCTGGGTGGCAGGAAAACCGGTTTTTTCCGGCCGTGTGGGGGAAGTTACCGTGGCAACCGCCCTTGTGCGTCTGCTCAACGGAATGAAGGAGCTTGGTGATGTATATAACCGGCTGGATGCCATTACTCCGGCCTATACACTGGAAGTTACGCTGTCCGGACCGGCACAGCTGAACCCGGTGTGGCATGTACGCACCGATACCGGCGAATACCGGCTTGACCTGCCAAGCGGTGCCATCAGCCGCTGGGACGGGGTGTTAGCCGAAGCGTTTTAACAGAAGTCGGATCGTAGCCATGTCGTTCTGTGGGCCAAGGAGTTGATAATATGCCTTGTCTTCCTAAGACCGCTTGG
>JAZUOI010000096.1:0-2515 GCA_045604585.1 Lawsonibacter sp.
GGCTGACCCAGGTGTTCCGGGACTGCGTGGACTTTAAGACCCGGCCGGTGCAGGTGGGGGACGACCCCGCCCGGAGACTGACGGTATGCTATCTGGAGGGTGTGGTGCGCAACGAGCGGGTGAGCGACTACATCCTGCGCCCCATTGCCCAGGACGAAACCCTGACCCGGGCGACCGGGGAGGAACTGTTCACCCTCATGCGGGACGGTGCTTTGTACAATCTCACCGCCGCCGAGCGCACTACCACCGACCAGGCGGCCACCGACCTGGTGGCGGGCTTTACCCTGATTTTCTTCCCGGGGCGGGACACGGTGCTGTCCTATTTTACCGGAACAGAGGAAAAACGCTCGGTGGGGCAGCCGGAAAACGAGCCCTCCGTCAAGGGGGCGCGGGACTCTTTTGTGGAGACGGTGCGTACCAACACCGCCATGGTTCGCCGCCGCCTGCGCGCCCCGGAGATGCGGGTGTGCGAGTATATCGTGGGCAGGCAGACGCTTACCCCGGTGGACGTGGTTTGGCTGGACGGAGTGGCCGACCCGGCGGTGGTGGAGCGGGTACGCCGCCGGGTGGCGGATATGGATGTGGACGGCATCCGTACCGCGGGGGACGTGGAGGAGTATCTGACCGACCGGTTGGATACCCCGTTCCCTCTGCTTGCCAGCACCCAGCGGCCGGACTGGTTCTGCGGTGGGCTGATGGCCGGACGGGTGGGGGTGCTGTGCGAGGGACAGAGCGTGGGCTGGCTGGCCCCGGGCACGCTGGGGCTGTTCTTCCAGACAGAGCAGGACCGAACGTCCAATTGGATGCTGGCTACCATGCTGCGGCTGCTGCGGTATTTTTGTATGTTCGTCACCCTGCTGCTGCCTGCCCTGTATGTGGCGGTGGTCACCTTTCATCCGGAAACTCTCCCGGTCAAACTGGCTCAGTCCATCGCGGCGGCCAAGCGGGAGGTGCCATTTTCCGCCGTATTTGAAGTGCTCATTATGCTGGTGGCCTTTGAGGTGCTGCAAGAGGCCGGCCTGCGTCTGCCCGGCCCCATTGGGCAGACGGTGTCCATTCTGGGCGGGCTGGTGGTGGGCAGTGCGGCGGTGGAGGCACGCATCGTCTCCCCGGCGGTGCTGGTGGCGGTGGCGCTGGCGGGCATCGCGGGCTATACCGCCCCTTCTCAGGACTTCAGCGGTGCGCTGCGCCTGTGGCGCTTTGGGCTGACCCTGCTGGCCAGCGTGGCTGGATTGCTGGGAGTGGTGCTGGGCTGCGCGGGGCTTGCGTACCATCTGGCGGGGCTGAAGTCCTTCGGCGTGCCCTACCTTACCGCGGCTGCCGTGGTGCGTGCGCCCATCCCCTTTGAGAAGTTGCGCCCCACCTTTCTCAAAACGCTCAACCGGAGGGAACGGCGATGAAGCGGCTGTGTGCGGCGGTGCTGGCCGCCTGTGCGCTCACCGGCTGCTCCGCCCGGCTGCGGGAACCCTACCGCAGGCAGACGGACGACCTTGCTCTGCTGCGGGTGGTGGGGGTGGACGCGGCAGACGAGGGTGTAGAGCTGACCGTGGCTGCCGATGGCGTGGACGGCGGACCGGGTGAAGTGCTGTCTGCCCAAAGCGCCACCCTGGCCGGCGCTATGTACGCTACCCGCAGCCAAGGAGAACGCTATGTATTCTACGGCCACGTAGACCGTTTGCTGCTGGGAGAGGAGTTGACCGGACGGGGCATCGGACCGGTGCTGGACTGTCTGGCTCGGGACAGCGAGCTGGGGCCGGACGGTCGGCTCTGGGTGGTGCGTGGCCGGGCAGCACAGGCGGTAGAGGCGGTGAGCGGTCTGTCCCGCCGCCTGGAGCAGCTGGAGCGCGGTATGGACGTGCCCAGTGCAGGGGACGCCATGGGTGTGCTGGCTCGGGAGGGAAGCATGTGGCTTCCCGCGCTTGAGGTGGTGGAACTGGATGGCCAGACGTTCCTGCAGCCCGCAGGTTACACCATTGTACGAAAGGGGCTGCTGGTCGGCTGCACCGATCCGGAAGGGTCGCGGGGGCTGGAGCTGTTCACCGGCGCAGCCTGTGGCAGGGCGGTGGAACTCACCGTGCCCGGGGTAGGGGTGGTCAGCCTGTCGCTGGAACGGGTGCAGGTGGACTGCCGACCCAACTTTACGGATGGCGTGCTGGTGGGGGTGGAAGTGGTGTGCCATCTCACCGCCCGAGTGGCGCAAACCCCGGTTTCGCTGCGCCCGGAGGATTTGGAGTGGCTTGTCTACGAATTGGAGTGGCAGCAGGGCAAGTGTCTTGCCCGGGTGCTGGAGCAGGCGCAGTATTGGGACGCGGATTTTCTCGGGCTGGAGTACCGGGCGCGAAAGGAGAATCCCTCCCGGGCGGCAGAACTTTCCCGGCAGTGGCCGCAGGTGTTTCGGGATCTGGATATTCGCGTAAGCGCGCAGGGGACGGTGAAACGGCCGTCGGCATGAGGAGGGAAGCATGAAGGAACAAACCAACAACCTCTGGTCTGCTCCTGTGTGGGCGGCGCTGCT
>JAZUOI010000097.1:0-7606 GCA_045604585.1 Lawsonibacter sp.
GGAGAACGACAATGTCGTTCTCCGGAGTTTTTCTTGACAGAATGGCCGGAACAGCCGTATGATAAGGCTACCATATCGCCTGTGAAGGGGAGACTACATATGAACATTCTTTGTATCGGTAACAGCTTTTCCGGTGACTCCACCCGCTATCTGCACCAAATCGCCCGCAAGGACGGGGTGGATCTCAAGGTGTTCAGCCTGTTTATCGGCGGCTGCACCCTTGGGATGCATTTTCGCAATATGCTTTCCGAGCAGCCGGCGTACACCCTGGTGCACAACGGGGTGAGCACCGGGTTTCGTGTATCCATGAAAGAGGCGCTGCTCAACCGGAAGTGGGACGTGATCACCATCCAGCAGGGCAGCCATGAGAGCTTTAAGCCGGACACCTATCACCCCTACGCCGAGGAGCTGGTGGCCTATGTGCGCCGTATGTCGCCCAAGGCCAAAATCGTTGTCCACCAAACCTGGGCCTATGAGCAGGGCAGCGAGAAGCTGGCACACTTTGGCTTTGCGGATCAGAAGGATATGTTTAACGGACTGAAGGGCGCGTATGAGCAGCTGCGCGACACCGTGAACGCCGACGGCATGATCCCCTCCGGCGAGCTGTTCCAGAAGATGCTGGCAAACGGCTTTGAAACCGTGCATCGGGATACCTTCCACGCCTCTCTGGGCGCGGGGCGCTATGCCCTGGGTCTGCTGTGGTACCGGATGCTCACCGGCGCGGACGTGATGGACAACGCCTTCTGCGACTTTGATGAGGAAGTTACACCGGAGCAGGTGCAGACCATCAAGCAGCTGGTTCAGGCCTACCAGCCGCTGCAGCTGAAGTGAATATAAACAGATAACCGGGGGCGCAAGGATCACCTTGCGCCCCCGGTTTTTTGCTCTTACGGCTTTTTCATGGTCAGACCGATGCGGTGCTTTTTCTCGTCTACCTCCAGGACCCAGACGGTGACAATATCGCCTACGCTGAGCACCTGAGAGGGGTGCTTGATGAACCGGTCGCAGATCTGGCTGATGTGCACCAGACCGTCCTGATGCACGCCGATGTCCACAAAGGCACCGAAGTCAATGACGTTGCGCACCGTTCCCTTCAGCTCCATGCCCGGCTTCAGGTCGCTCAAGGACAGCACGTCGGTGCGCAGGATGGGGGGCGGCAGCTCGTCACGGGGGTCACGGCCGGGCTTGGTCAGCTCTTTGATGATGTCCGTGAGTGTGGGCACACCAACACCGCACTGAGCGGCCAGAACTTCAAGACCGATGCTCCGGGCCTGGTTGTCCAGTTCGGTCAAGCCGCCCGAATTGACATCGGAAAGGGAAAAACCGCACAATTTCAGCAGTTGTTCCGCTGCCGCGTAGCTTTCCGGATGGACGCCGGTGTTGTCCAGTACCGACTTGCTCTCGGCCACCCGCAAAAAGCCCGCGCATTGTTCAAAGGCCTTCGGCCCCAGCTTGGGCACTTTAAGCACCTGCTTGCGGGAGGTAAAGCTACCGTTTTCCTCCCGGTACTTGACGATATTTTTCGCGGTGGTGCTGTTCAGTCCGGACACCCGGGCCAGCAGGGGGGCGGAGGCAGTGTTCAGATCCACGCCCACCGCATTCACGCAGTCCTCCACCACACCGTCCAGGGTCTGGCTCAGGCGAGCCTGGGGCATGTCGTGCTGATACTGACCCACGCCGATGGCCTGGGGGTCGATCTTCACCAGCTCGGCCAGGGGATCCTGCAGGCGGCGGGCAATGGACACCGCCGAGCGCAGGTTTACGTCGTATTCCGGGAACTCCTCTGCGGCCAGCTTGCTGGCCGAGTAGACAGAGGCCCCCGCTTCGCTGACCATGGCATAGCTCACACCGCTGCCCACTTTGGCGATCAGCTCCACCGCCATCTGCTCAGTCTCCCGGCTGGCGGTGCCGTTGCCGATGGCCAGATGGGCCACCCCGTGTTTGGCGATCATTCCGGCCAATTTCGTGATGGCCTCCTGCTTCTGCCGCTCGCCATAGGTGGGGTAGACCACCGCCGTGTCCAGTACCTTGCCCGTGCCGTCCACTACCGCCACCTTACAGCCCATGCGGTAGCCTGGGTCCAGACCCATGGTCACATGACCCTTGACCGGGGGCTGCATGAGCAGGGGACGCAAATTGAGCGCAAAATTGTGGATGGCACCCTCGCTGGCCTGTTCGGTCAGGTTGGAGCGCATCTCCCGCTCCAGAGAGGGCTGGAGCAGGCGGTCGTAGGCATCGTCTGCCGCCATTCGCACCTGCTCCATGGCGGCGGTGCCGGGCACGACGGCGCGGCGTACGGTGATGCGGGCGGCGTCCCCGTCCAACTCCACCGCAGCCTTGAGCAACTCCTCTTTTTCCCCCCGGTTGATGGCCAGTACCTGATGTCCCTGTACCCGGGACAGAGGGGCGGAGAAGTCATAGTACAGTCGGTACACGCTGTCCTCCGGCTCGTTTTGGGCGGCGCGGGAAACCAGCGTGCCCCGGCGCAGGAACAGCTCCTTGAGCTGACGGCGCACATCCGCGTCGTCGGAGATCATCTCGGCGATGATGTCACGGGCGCCCTGCATGGCGTCTTCCACGCTGGAAACTTCCTTGTCCGGGTCGATGAAGTCCCGGGCAGCATCCTCCGGGTCGGGGCAGGGGGTGTCTTTGGACAGATAGAGCAGCGCCAGCGGTTCCAGCCCCTTCTCCTTGGCTGCGGTGGCGCGGGTGCGCCGCTTTTGCTTGTAGGGGCGGTACAGATCCTCCACCTCGGCCAGAGTGACCGCGGCGTCGATGGCGGCGGCAAGCTCGTCGGTGAGCTTGCCCTGATTTTCAATGGAGGTCAACACCTCCCGCTTGCGCTGTTCCAAATTGCGCAGATACTGCAAGCGGTCTGCCAAAGTGCGCAGCAGCTGGTCATCCATAGAGCCGTGCAGTTCCTTGCGGTAGCGGGCGATGAAGGGGATGGTCGCCCCCTCGTCAATGAGGTCGACGACGTTTCTGACGTGGGTTTCGCTGCGGCCAAGCTCCTTGGCCAGGGTGAGGATCAACGTGTCCATAGTCCGGTACTCCTTTGGGAAAAACTTCCCTTACAGTGTAACGGAAAGGGGACGAAAAGTCCAGCGTGGGGAAAGCTGTTCGCCGTCTTTTTAGTTCTTCTCCGGACTATCCTGCGTCAGATCATGGGTCGCCTCCCGGTCGTTGCCGATGTCCGTCTGATGGCGCAGCTGATGCAGGCGGTTTTTGTCGTAGCTTCCTGCGGCGATGATAGGGAAAAAGTTTTCCGAGTTGCTGGTGGGCTGGATCTCGTACGTGCCGTAGCGGTTGACCATGTCCAAGGCATCGGGCAGCATGCCCTGGATGGGCTGTCCCTCCAGAAAGGGCACACTGTCCGGGCCGGGCATGGTTTTGTTCTGATCAGGCATACTATCACCTCGCCCATAGTGTGTACAAAAAAGAGACCCCCTTTACCAAAAACGGAGGGCCAATTTTTGCTTGATCAGGTGAGCAGGTAGTGCTTCACCAACGTCTGCAGCAGCTCGTCCCGGTCCACCTTGCGGATGAGAGCGCGGGCGTTGTTGTGGTTGGGGATATAGGTGGGATCCTCGGAGAGGATGTAACCCACGATCTGATTGACGGGGTTGTAGCCCTTTTCCTGAAGGGCCTGATAGACCTTGGTGAGAATGGCCTTGATCTCCAGATCACGTTCGTCAGTCAGGCGGAATTTTCGGGTGAAATCGTTATCCATAACAGGCACCTCCCAAGAAGTTATGACAGGGTAGTATGTATAGTTTACCTTGAAAATCCTTCGGTGTAAAGAGGGAAAATGGTTTTTTATTCTGGTTTTGGACGAATAAACTGGGTGGGCAGCACATCCAGACCGGGTTTTCCCTGCCGTACCGCCTCCACCAACAGGGTGGATGGGGCGTGGGCGGGAGCGTGAGCCAGCAGCTGCAGCCGCTTGGGTTCCAGTCCGTGTTTCCGCAGCGCGCACAGCAGATCTGTTAGCCGCTCCGGGCGATGGCACAGGGCGAAGCGTCCGCCGTTTTTCACCAATCGCCCGGCGGCCATACATAATTCGTCCAGTGTGCAGGTTTCTTCTGCACGGGCGCTGCCACCCGACGTTCCGCTGCCCACGGGGAAGTAGGGCGGGTTGGAGATCACAAGGTCAAATTGTCCGGCGGGCAGGGGAGCATGGCGCAGGTCACAGCACAGCACCCGACCATCCAGCCCGTTCTGCTCCAAATTTTCCCGGGCTGCCCGGGCGGCAAGGGGGTCGAGCTCCACTCCGGTCAGAGTGAGCGAGGTCTCCCGGTCGGCCAACAGGAGCAGCAGCGCCCCCGACCCGGTGCCCAAATCACACAAGCGCCAATTGGGGCGAACCGTGGCAAAGCGCCCCAGTGCCAGCGTGTCGCTCCCCAGAGGGAACACCCCGTCAGGTTGGTTGAGGATATAGCGTCCAAGTTGTTCCGGCTTTGCCATGGTCACACCTCGTCCAGGAGATCGAGCAAGTGGTGGGTGATGCGCCCGGTCAGGCCCCATACCACTTTGCCCTGCCAGGGGTAAACGGGGAAGGACTCACTGCCATTTCTCCAGGGGTAATCCTTGGCAATACCCAGCCGCTCATAGGGAAAATCCGCGCCGGGCGCAGGGATCAGATCGTAGCGGTATTCCTCCGGCGGCATGGCGCGCAGAGCGGAAAGGGGGATGGTGAATACCTCGTCCACCTCGGCGGCGTTGAGGGTCATGCTCGTCAGCGCCTGCTCCTGCACCTGCGCCAGAATGGGGTAGAGGACAAACCCGCTGCGGTGGCAGATGAAATCCAGCGCGCCCAGCACCCGGATGGACTGCGGGGGGATACCCAACTCCTCCCACGTCTCCCGCAGGGCGCAGTCCACAGCGCTCTCGTCCGGGTCCATACCGCCGCCGGGAAAGCACACCTCTCCGGGCTGCACGCTCAGACTGGCGGCGCGCAGCTCATACAGCAGATGCAGTTCGCCATCCCGCTCCACCAGCGGCACCAGCACCGCGCAGCGGTGGGTGGCATCCATGGGGGCGGGGGTACGGGCGGACAATATGCGTTTGAGTGCATCCAAAGACATGATTTTCGCCTCCTGCCCGTATCCTATCAGAAAAGGAAATGTGTGTAAAGACACAGTTTGCAGGGGGATGGGGTGCGAAAAATTGGTGGAATAATGGCGTTGCAATTTTCGGGGAATTGTGGCACAATGTAATATGCAGTAAAATTTGGCTTCTTGTGCGTTGTACACAGGAAGAAGCCCCGGCACATTTTGATTTTTTGCGCCAGCGGCGCATGTTGAATGGGAGGAAAGAGACAAATGCATCAGACTTACGAAATCGTCGTAAAAAAGACGCTGACGCCGGAGATCAGCCTGATCTCGGTGTCCGCTCCGCTGGTGGCTGCCAAGGCGAAAGCGGGCCAGTTCATCATCCTGCGTGTGGATGAAGAGGGGGAGCGTATTCCCCTGACCATCTCCAACGCGGACGTGGAGAAGGGACTGGTCACCGTGGTCTACCAGAAGATCGGTGGCACCACCATGGCTCTGGACCAGCTGCAGCAGGGCGACCGGCTGCACGACTTTGTCGGCCCTCTGGGTCAGCCCACCGAGGTGGAAAACCTGGGGCGTGTGGCTGTTCTGGGCGGCGGTCTGGGCTGCGCCATCGCGCTGCCTGTGGCCAAGGCGCTGACCGAGGCCGGCAACACCGTTGACCTGATCGGCGGATTTAAGACCAAGGATATCGTCATTCTTGAGGAAGAGATGAAGAATGCCTGCACCGATCTGCACATTTGCACCGATGACGGCAGCTACGGCTACAACGGCTTTGTGACCGGTAAGCTGGAGGAACTGATCGCCTCCGGTGTGAAGTTCGACCACGTGTTTGCCATCGGCCCGCTGATGATGATGAAGTTTGCCTGCAAGCTGACCGAGAAGTACAACATCCCCACCACCGTTTCCATGAACCCCGTTATGATCGACGGCACCGGCATGTGCGGCGGCTGCCGCCTGACCGTGGGCGGCGAGGTCAAGTTCGCCTGTGTGGATGGCCCTGACTTTGACGGCCACAAGGTGGACTTTGACGAGGTCATCGCCCGCAACGCTACCTACCGTGAGTTTGAAGCCAAGGCGAAGGAAAAGCATGCCTGCCGCCTGGGAGGAGGTGCCATGAATGGCTAATATGCAGATGAACAAGACTCCTATGCCTGAGCAGGAGCCCAATATCCGTAATGCCAACTTCAAGGAGGTCGCTCTGGGTTATACCTTTGAGCAGGCCGTGAACGAGGCCAAGCGCTGCCTGCAGTGCAAGAATCCCGCCTGTGTGGGCGGCTGCCCCGTGGGTATCCCCATTCCCCAGTTCCTGGCCAAGGTGGCTGAGGTGGACATCGCCGGCGCTTACGAGATCCTGTCCAACGCCAACGCTCTGCCCGCCATCTCCGGCCGCGTCTGCCCCCAGGAGAACCAGTGCGAGGGCAAGTGCATCCGCGGCATCAAGGGTGAGCCTGTGTCCATCGGCCGTGTGGAGCGCTTCGTGGCGGACTGGGCGGCTGAGAATGGCATCGCCAACGTGACCACCGCCCCCAAGAACGGCCACAAGGTGGCTGTGGTTGGCTCCGGCCCTGCCGGTCTGACCTGCGCGGGCGAGCTGGCCCGTATGGGCTACGAGGTCTCCGTGTTCGAGGCCTTCCACGTGGCCGGCGGCGTGCTCAGCTACGGCATCCCCGAGTTCCGTCTGCCCAAGGCCATTGTGGCCCGTGAGGTGTCCAACCTGGAGAAGATGGGCGTGGACATCCAGCTGAACATGGTCATCGGCAAGATCCTGACCATCACCGACCTGTTTGAAATGGGCTATGAGTCCGTGTTCATCGGCTCCGGCGCGGGTCTGCCCATGTTTATGAAGATCCCCGGTGAGGCGCTCATCGGCGTCTACTCCGCCAACGAATACCTGACCCGCATCAACCTGATGAAGGCCTACAAGGAAGACGCGGCCACTCCCATCCTGCGCAACAAGAAGGTTGCCGTGGTGGGCGGCGGCAACGTGGCCATGGACGCCGCCCGCTGCGCCAAGCGTCTGGGCGCCGAGGTGCACATCATCTACCGCCGCTCCGAGGCCGAGCTGCCTGCCCGTAAGGAAGAGGTGCATCACGCCAAGGAAGAGGGCATTATCTTCGACCTGCTCACCAACCCCGTGTGCATCAAGGGTGACGAGACGAACCACGTCAGCGCCATTACCTGCGTGAAGATGGAGCTGGGTGAGCCCGACGCCTCCGGCCGCCGCAGCCCCGTCGTCGTGGAGGGCAGCGAGTTCGACATCGAAGTGGACGCTGTCATCATGGCTTTGGGCACTCAGGCCAACCAGATGAGCTACAACGGCACCCCCGGTCTGGAAAAGACCCGCAAGGGTTGCGTGGCCGCCAACGAGGACGGCACCACCTCCGTGCCCGGCATCTTTGCCGGCGGTGATGCCGCTACCGGCGCTGCCACCGTCATTCTGGCCATGGGCGCGGGCAAGAGCGCGGCCAAGTCCATCGACGAGTACATCAAGAGCAAATAAACAAAAACCAATTGCCAAACGGGTCAGGCCCCGACCAGTCCGGGTCCGGTGC
>JAZUOI010000098.1:0-7448 GCA_045604585.1 Lawsonibacter sp.
AAGATGCTGGAATTCGAGCTGGCCGCCGACCTGCGCGACCAGATTATCCGCCTGCGGGGGGAGAAGTGAAGAGACAAGAGATAGAGAGGGGATGCGGATGTCTGCCACCCAAACCAAATGGAAGTGCCTGAACGGCACCACATTGAAAGCACTTGCCATGCTGCTGATGTTTTTGGATCACGCCTGCTGGACCATTGCCCTTGAGCAACAATGGATGACCTGCGTGGGTCGGATGGCCTTTCCTCTGTTTGCATTTCTTGTGGCAGAGGGCTACCGGCATACCGGAAACTTCAAGCGCTATCTCAAGCGTATGTTCCTGTTTGCGCTCATCAGCGAGATCCCCTTTAATCTGATGACCGGAGGGGCGGTGATCAATCCCTTCCATCAGAATGTGATGTTTACCTTTTGCTTGGCCCTTCTTCTCCTGCGAATGGTGGACAAGGCGTGGAACAGGAGTTGGTTGGAGGGGCTATTGGTGGCCGTGTTCGGCGGCTGTCTGGGTTATGGATTAGGTTTTCTTACCTTTGTGGATTTCTATGGGTACGGTGTGATCACCGTTCTGGTGTTCTGGCTGGCGAAAAAGATTCCCTATGGCCGGGTGCTTGAACTGGCGGCACTGGTCTATATCAATGTGGAACTGATCGGCGGTCTGAGCTATGTGCTGACCCTGTGGGGGCGGGAGATCTGGGTGCCTCAGCAGGCATTCGCCCTGCTGGCCCTGATCCCCATTTGGCTGTATAACGGCCAACGCGGCCCCGGAGGGAAAAAGTGGCAGTACTTCGCTTACGCTTTCTACCCCGCCCACATTTTGCTGTTGTCCCTGCTGGCCATAGCGGGACTGAGCCTGTAACGAGGTGTTGGCATGGCAAAGAAAAAAGAAGAAAAGACCAATGTCATGCGCATACTGGAACAAAAGGGGATCCCCTTTACCGCCCACACCTACGAGCATGAGGAGGGGGTGGCGGTGGACGGAGTCACCGTGGCGCGCAGTCTGGGTCAGGATCCGGAGTGTGTGTTCAAGACTCTGGTGGCCCGGGGCGCATCCAAAAATATCTATGTTTTCGTGATTCCTGTGGCGGACAGCTTGGATTTGAAAAAGGCGGCCCGCGCGGTAAAAGAGAAGTCCATTGAAATGGTACAAGTCAAGGAGATCAACGCCCTGACCGGTTATGTCCGGGGCGGCTGTTCCCCGGTGGGCATGAAGAAGGAATATACCACTACCTTCCACGAGACGGCTGAAATTGTGGACACGATTATGGTATCCGCGGGCAAGATCGGCTATCAGGTGGAACTGGCGCCCGACGCTCTCATGGAGCTGGTGGGCGGCCAGCTGGCGGATATTACGGTGGAATAAGAACGCACAAGGAGAACTCTCATGCAGGATAAAATTTACATCAAGGGCGCGCGTGAGAACAACTTAAAAAACGTGGACGTGGAGATCCCGAGAGACAAGCTGGTGGTGCTCACCGGCCTGTCCGGTTCGGGCAAGTCCTCTCTGGCCTTTGACACCATCTATGCCGAGGGACAGCGGCGGTATGTGGAGTCTCTGTCCTCCTACGCCCGGATGTTTTTGGGTCAGATGGAAAAGCCGGACGTGGACTATATCGACGGCCTCAGCCCGGCCATCTCCATCGACCAGAAAACCACCAGCAAGAACCCACGCTCCACGGTGGGAACGGTGACGGAGATCTACGACTACCTGCGTCTTTTGTGGGCACGGGTGGGCACGCCTCATTGTCCCGAGTGCGGCAAGGAGATCCGCCAGCAGACCATTGACCAGATCATCGACCAGGTCATGGCTCTGCCCGAGGCTACCCGGATCCAGGTCATGGCTCCCGTTATCCGGGGGAAGAAAGGCGAGCATCAGAAGATCTTTGATGACGCCCGCAAGTCGGGCTATGTCCGCGTGCGGGTGGACGGTTTTCTGTACGACCTGTCCGAGGAGATCGCCCTGGACAAGAACAAAAAGCACAGCATCGAGGTGGTGGTGGATCGTCTGGTCATCCGGGAGGACATCAACCGCCGCCTGACCGATAGCGTGGAGGTGGCCTCCAACCTGTCCGGGGGTATTGTGGTGGTCAATATCGTGGGGGAGGACAGGGACATCCTGTTCTCCCAGAACTACGCCTGCGAGGACTGCGGCGTGTCCATCGAGGAACTGACCCCCCGTATGTTCTCCTTCAACAACCCCTTTGGCGCCTGTCCCACCTGTACCGGACTTGGCGCCCAGCTGAAGGTGGATCCGGAACGGATCATCCCCAACAAGAATCTGTCCATTCTGGAGGGGGCGATCACCGCCTCCGGCTGGAACTCCATCAAATCCGACGGCATCTGCCGTATGTACTTTGACGCCCTGGCCAAGCGGTATAAATTCAAACTGAACACCCCTGTCAAGGATCTGCCCCGGTCGGTCATGGACGTGATTCTCTACGGAACCAACGGGGAAAAGCTTCAGCTGTTTTACGACCAGCCCCGGGGACAGGGCACGCTCTATCAAGCCTTTGAGGGCATCTGCAACAATCTGGAGCGCCGCTACCGGGAGACACAGTCCGACGCGGTGAAGCGGGAGCTGGAGGAGTGCATGTCCGAGTCTCCCTGTCCTGCCTGCGGGGGGCGGCGTCTGCGCCGGGAGTCCCTGGCGGTGACGGTGGGCGGACTGTCCATCGACCAGTTCTGCGACAAGTCGGTTACTGACGCCCTTGCCTTTGTGGATCAGCTGCGGCTGACGGATAACCAGCTGCTCATCGCCGAGCGCATTTTGAAAGAGATCCGTGCCCGGCTGGGCTTTTTAAACAGCGTGGGGCTGCAGTACCTCACCTTGTCCCGGGGGGCGGCCTCCCTGTCCGGCGGCGAGAGTCAGCGCATCCGGCTGGCTACCCAGATCGGTTCGTCCCTGATGGGCGTGCTGTATATTCTGGACGAGCCGTCCATCGGCCTGCACCAGCGGGACAACGACAAGCTGCTGGACACGCTGAAGCACCTGCGTGATTTGGGCAACACCCTGCTGGTGGTGGAGCACGACGAGGACACCATGCGCCAGGCGGACTTCATTGTGGACGTGGGCCCGGGCGCGGGCATCCACGGCGGACACATCGTGGCCGCCGGTACGCCGGAGGAAGTGATGGCCTGTCCCCAGTCCATTACCGGTGACTATCTGGCCGGACGTAAAACCATCCCCGTTCCCATCCACCGCCGTACCGGAAACGGAAAGGTTTTGCGCGTCATCGGCGCGGCGGAGAACAACCTGCGTGGTATCGACGTGGACTTCCCGCTGGAGACCTTTACCTGCGTGACCGGCGTGTCAGGCAGCGGCAAATCCTCTCTGGTCAACGAGATCCTCTACAAAAAACTGGGGGCTGACCTCAACCGCACCAAGACCCGGGCGGGGCGGCATGAGCGCATGGAGGGGGAGGAGTATCTGGACAAGGTCATCAGCATCGACCAGTCCCCCATCGGGCGTACCCCCCGTTCCAACCCGGCCACCTATACCGGCCTGTTCAACGACATCCGCGACCTGTTCGCCTCCACCCCCGACGCCAAGAGCCGGGGCTATGCCCCCGGGCGCTTTTCGTTCAATACCCGGGGCGGACGGTGCGAGGCCTGTCAGGGTGACGGCCTGCTGAAAATTGAAATGCACTTTTTGCCCGACATCTACGTTCCCTGCGAGGTGTGCAAGGGGCGGCGCTACAACCGGGACACTCTGGAGGTGCCCTATAAGGGCAAGAACATCTATGAAGTGCTGGAGATGACGGTGGACGAGGCGCTGCCCTTCTTCGAAAACCTGCCCCGCATTTATAACCGCCTGGAAACGCTGGCGGATGTGGGGCTGGGCTACGTGAAGCTGGGACAGGCGTCCACCACCCTGTCCGGCGGCGAGGCCCAGCGGGTCAAGCTGGCCACGGAGCTGTCCAAAAAGGCCACCGGCCGCACCATCTATATTCTGGACGAGCCCACCACCGGGCTGCATACCGCCGACGTGCACAAGCTTATTCAGGTGCTCCAGCGGCTGGTGGACGCGGGGAACACCGTGGTGGTCATCGAGCACAATCTGGACGTGATCAAGACCGCCGACCACATCATTGACCTTGGCCCCGAGGGGGGCGACGGCGGCGGCAGCATCGTGTGTGTGGGTACGCCGGAGCAGGTGGCCGCCTGTGAGGGCAGCTACACGGGCAAATACCTGAAGCGGGTGCTGAAATAAATCCGGAGAAAAATACTGCGCGAATAAAAGAGACAGAGGTGCATTATGGAACTGTTTGAATGGCTGACCGACACCACTGCGGGTCAATTTGTCTTCACCATGCTGGTGTCCATGATCCCCATTATTGAGCTGCGGGGCGGCCTGCCTTTCGGTGTGGCGCTGGGTTTGCCCTATTATCTGGCCTTCCCGGCGGCGGTGATCGGCAATATTATCCCCGCCCCCTTCATCATCGTGTATATCCGACGCATCTTTGACCTGATGCGTCGACGTATGCCCCGGCTGAACGGTCTGGTGGATCGCATGGAGCAAAAGGCGCACTTGAAGGGGCAGAAAGTGACCAAATACAAGTATATCGGTCTGTGGCTGTTTGTGGCCATCCCGCTGCCCGGTACGGGCGCGTGGACGGGCTCTCTGGCGGCAGCATTTCTGGATACCCGGCTGAAAAAGGCTCTGCCTGCCGTGGTGCTGGGCGTGATCACCGCCGGATGCATCATGCTGGCGCTGACCCACGTGGGAATCAACCTGTTTTCTACCGCTTTGGCATGAAAACACACCCCTTTCCCCCGGTTCTCATAGAATGAGCCGGAGGTGAGCGGGAAAATGCTGTGGTATGGTGTTTTTGCGGCGGTGCTGATCGCCGCCGTGTGCGGAGGCTGCCTGCTCTATGGGCGGCTGCTGTGCCCCCACTGCGACGCGGGTATCTGCGCGGTGGTGTGGGCGCAGGGAGACGGCGAGGGCGTGGAACAGCGGGTGCGCTGCCTGATGTGGCTGCACCATTGCGGTTTGCTGCGCTGTACTGTGGCCGTAGCCGATGCCGGACTCAACGAGGAGGGACGGAAGCTGGTGGCGCTGCTGGCGCGACGTTATCCCACCCTGTACCGGTACGAAGGATAAGAAAGCGAGGGGAATACGATGGAGGGGCAGGAACGCAATCAAATTGAGGGTACCGTATCCTCCATCGTGTTCCAGAACGAGGAAAACGGCTACACCATCCTGCGTCTGGAGGCGGGCGCGGGGGAGGTTACCGTGGTGGGCTGCATGCCCGGTATCGCCCCCGGCGAGTCTGTGTCCGTGCTGGGCGGCTGGGTGCGCCACCCCTCCTATGGGGAGCAGTTCAAGGCCGAACGGGTGGAGCGACGCATGCCCCGTGGGGTCAAAGAGGTCTTTCGTTACCTCTCCTCCGGCGTAGTCAAGGGCATCGGGCAGTCCACCGCCCGGCGGCTGGTGGAGGAGTTCGGGGAGGATACTTTGCGTATTCTGGAGGAAGAGCCGGAGAAGCTGACCGCCGTCAAGGGCATCACTCTCAAGCGTGCTCAGACCATGAGCGCGGCTTACCGCCAGCAGATGGGGATGCGCCTGTTGCTGGAATTTTTGTCCCGGCACGGACTTCCCGTGGAGCTTGGCTCGGCACTCTACCGCCAGTGGGGCGACGTTTCTCTGGAACTGGTCAAGGCCAATCCCTATCTGCTCATCCGCCCGGAGTGGGGGGTGGATTTCGCCGTTGCCGACGCATTGGGCGAGGCGCTGGGCACCCAGATGAACGACCCACTGCGGCTGGAGGCGGCGGTGCTGTTTGAACTGAGCTACAACCTGAACAACGGACATACTTTCCTGCCCCGGGGCAAGCTGCTGGAAGCAGCCGCTCAGCTTTCCCAGGCCGGGATCAACGAGGTGGAGGAGTGTCTGGATGCGCTGCTGACCCGGGGAGAGACGGTGCAGGAGGAACTGGCGGGGGAGACGGCGGTCTACCTTGCCCACCTGCATGATGCGGAGGACTATGTTTCCTGCCGTATCGCCGCCATGAGCCGGGAGGACATTCTGCCCCCGGAGGATCTGGACGGACGGCTGCGTACCATCCAGCGTTCCCTTTCCATTACATACGCGCCCCAGCAGGCCCAGGCGGTGAAGCTGGCCGCCGGCAGCCGGGTGATGCTGCTCACCGGCGGCCCGGGTACGGGCAAGACAACCACCCTGCGGGGGGTGCTTGCCCTGTTTGACTCCATGGGGCTGGACACGGCGCTGGCCGCGCCCACCGGGCGGGCGGCCAAGCGGCTGGGTGAGCTGTGCGGCGCGGAGGCCGCCACCATCCACCGCATGCTGGAAATGAGCTACGATCCCCAGCTGGGGCAGCTGGTCTTCAGCCGGAACGAGGACGACCCCCTGAGCGCGGATGCGGTCATCGTGGACGAGACGTCCATGGTGGACGTGGAGCTGATGGCGGCGCTGCTGCGTGCCCTGCGGGAGGATTGTCGGCTGATCCTTGTGGGTGACCCGGATCAGCTGCCCTCGGTGGGTGCGGGGTGTGTGTTTGCCGATCTGATCCGCAGCCAGACCGTGCCTACGGTGCGGCTGACCGAGATCTTCCGGCAGGCCGCCCAAAGCGCCATCGTGCGAAACGCCCATCAGATCAACGCCGGACAGCTGCCCGACCTGCGGGCCAATGACGGCGACTTCTTCTTCCTCAGCCGCCCGGACAGTGCCGGGGCGGTGGACACCATTGTGGATCTGTGCCGCCGCCGTCTACCTGAACGCATGGGCATCCCCACCGACCAGATCCAGGTGCTTTCCCCCACCCGCAAGTGGGGCAGCGGAACGGCGGTGTTGAACCGGGCGCTGCAGGCTGCCCTCAACCCGCCTCGGGAGGACAAGGGGGAGCGGATGTTTGGGGAGCACGTGTTTCGTCAGGGCGACCGGGTGATGCAGATTCGCAATAATTACGACCTGCTCTGGCGGGAAGCGGCCACCGGAGCCTCCGGTATGGGCGTGTTCAACGGGGATATCGGGGTCATCACCGCCGTTGCGCCCCATGGAGAGACCATCACCGTGGACTTTGATGGCCGGGAGGTGGAGTACACCCCCGACCTGCTGGGGGAACTGGAGTCGGCCTATGCCATCACGGTTCACAAGGCGCAAGGCAGCGAGTACCGGGCAGTCATTCTGGCGGCGGTGGACGGAGCGCCTATGCTGCTCACCCGTGGGGTGCTCTATACGGCAGTGACCCGGGCCAAGAGCCTGTTTATCATCGTGGGGGACGAGCAGGTGGTGGCGCGCATGGTGGCCAACAACCGCCAGACCCGCCGCTATTCCGGTCTGCGCGCCCGACTTGCGGCGCAGAGCGGTAGGGATTGAGAAAAAGATAGTTGGCGTAGGGGGCGGCGTTCTCGACGCCCCATCCGGTACATGACCGGTAGGGCGGGGGCTTGCCCCCACCGCCCAAACTTGCGCCGACTACCACGGCGGGGGCAAG
>JAZUOI010000099.1:0-5105 GCA_045604585.1 Lawsonibacter sp.
AGCTCGGCCATCTTGCCCATCTCCACGGTCAGGGGACGGCCGCACAGGTCCATGGTCCACTTCTTATGCTTGGGGAACTGCTTCTGGGTGATAACGGTAGACATAGGTTACACTCCTTTTCTTTTGTTCGGCCGGAGCACGCCCTTTAGCACTTGAATTTGGGTCTGACTGGTCGTTCAGGCGCAAATTCAACTGCTAAAAAGGCGCTGGCGCTCCGGCAAAGTCATTTGGTACAGATGGGAAGAAAGGGTGGTATGGAATTTCCACACCACCCTATTCCACAAACTTGTCATGCTGCGGATTGGACACGCGGCCGGGTCGCTAAGCCGCTCGACTACGCCGTCAAACATCCGGGCCTCCGGCCCTTCTTGGTTTGCCGGCATTCGCTCGACTGCTTAGACTCCCCTGCGTGTCTATCCTCCGCACTTCGGCTTACTTACGGATGCCCAGCTTGGCGATCAGGGCGCGGTAGCGCTCGATGTCCTTGGCCATCAGGTAGTCCAGCAGCTTGCGGCGCTTACCGATCATCTTGTACAGGCCGCGGCGGCTGTGGTTGTCCTGCTTGTGCACGCGCAGGTGCTCGGTCAGCTCGTTGATGCGAGCGGTCAGAATGGCCACCTGGACCTCGGGAGAACCGGTGTCGGTAGCATGGGTGCGGTTGGCCTCGATAACGGCCGTCTTTTCGTCCTTACGGATCATGGTTGGTTTCCACCTTTCATAAATATTCCCCAATCAGCTGCGTAACGGGCGGGTGAAGCCCCACCCTGTTGGGCAGGCCGTTGTCCCGAAACGAGGCCGATGGGCAGATGCGCATGAAAACTCATGCTGGGTAACTATACCACAGTTTTTCCCGGCTGTAAAGGGAAAAAACGCGATTTTTCCGGAAATTTTTTTAGCGTTTTCCGCCATACTACATCTTGGGCTAACAAAAAAAGAGCATACGAAATAGTCTTGCCAATCATTCCGCCTGCGGGCGGGAGGGATTGTTCCGCCCCCGGGCGGGTGTCTTTTGTCTCGCCACAAAAGACACGAAAAAGGCGCTAAGAAACCCATGGTTTCTTAGAATTTCCTTTTGGCAGCATCCGTGGCTATCCTACCAATCGGCCAGCGGAGCAATCTGACGCATTCAGCGCCGATTAGGCTGCCGCATTGCCTGCTATCTGTAAATGTATCGGTCGTTCGTACTCCGCCGGCTATGAAGCAGAGCCAGATGTTCCCGATTGGATCACCGCAGCCCGGCACAGTCGGTCGGCCGCTCAAATCCACCAAATTTGCACAGACAGCGGCAGCAAGCGGGTGCGGAATGTGTCGTCACCCGGTGCCGGGTCAGTGGCAATCCGCTTCTTGTCCTGCGCCAAAGGAAAGCCTTGGAAACCTTGGTTTCCAAGCTGACTTTTGGTTTCTTTTGTTCAGCGACAAAAGAAACCCGCCGCCGGAGCGGCGGAACAACTCCATTCACCTCCATACAAAAAAAGCGCCGCCCGGAGTTCCGGGCGGTGCTTGCGTGCGCTTATTTTCGATTAAACCGTTCGTAATCTCTTATCCGAAAGGCAGTAGCATCTCCATACTTCGGAGCATTTTCTTGCTCCATTTTGGTTGCTATATATCGCGCCCGATAATCCTCGCAGGGTTCTTTGCTCATGCCGCCGCACTCTCCATTCGCCATTCTCATACAGGTCTGACACGAAGCCTCGATCAGCTTGTTTTCTGCGGCTCGTTTGCTCTGCGCCACCGCCAGTTCGTCACAGCGGTTGTTGTAGGGATTTTCCGCATGGCCTTTGACCCAATGCAAATTGACTTTGTGATAGTCGCACAGCTCCAGCAGCCGCCCCCACAGGTCGGGGTTCAGGGCGGGCTTTTTATCCGCCTTGACCCAGCCCTTGGCTTGCCAGCTCTTCGCCCAGCCCTTTTCCATGGCGTCGATGACATATTTGCTGTCCGAGTACAGCTCCACGATGCAGGGCTCTTTCAGCGCTTCCAGGGCGGTGATCACCCCGGTCAGCTCCATGCGGTTATTGGTGGTGTGCCCCTCGCCGCCGGACAGTTCCTTTTTGTGAGGGCCGTACATCAAAATCGCGCCCCAGCCCCCCGGCCCGGGATTTCCGGAGCAGGCTCCGTCGGTATAGATCGTGACAGTTTTCATGGATTTCTCCTTTACAAAAGCTTCCCCTTGGGGGGAAGCTGGCGCGCGCAGCGCGACTGATGAGGGGGCAGTATTTTTCAGTTCCAATTCTATCGCTGTACAAACACCCTCAAAATTTTGGTTTATATCCAAATTGCTGAACCGGAGCACACGCAAACCCCGGATCACTTCTAAATATTGCGTGCGTTCCAGATCATATGCTTTTCCTTTTTCTTCGTAATGCTGCCCGCCATCCAGTTCAATGACCAATCCGACCTTTGGGCAGAAAAAATCTACAATATACCCACCAATGACTTCCTGCCTCTTAAATTGAACCGGATGTGTTCGCAAGAATTGATACCACAAAGCATTTTCTTCTTTTGTGGCGTTTTTCCGCAACTGTTGGGAAAAGGTGCGAAGTTCCGCTTTGTCAGACATTTCGTTTTCGCCCCCTCATCCGTCCCCTGCGGGGACACCTTCCCCCCAAGGGGAAGGTTAATAAAAAGCTTCCCCCCTGAGGGGGGAAGGCTTTTTTACAATTCCTTCAAAAGCTCCTGCCGCTTTTGCTCATACTCCTCCGGGGTGATGAGGTGCTGGTCATAAAGGCTGCGCAGCTGCTTCATGCGCTGCTCCACATCGCCGTCGGCCGGAGCTTGGGAAACCTCGTCCATAATACCCACGATGGTCTCCTGCTCGATGCCCGTTTCCACGTCGTAGCCCACACGGTGGGCCATGCCGTTCTTGCTCACCGCAAGACGGATTCCGTTGACACAGGCAAACAGACCGGCCGCCAGAAAGGGCAGCGAAAACAGGGGCATCATGGGCATGATCTGGGTCAGGGCGATGGCCACAAAGACCACTCCGAATACCAGCTGTACCACGCCCATCATCCGCTGCATACCCCGGGCGGCACCGGTGGGCTGGGACTGGACAGTAATGCGTCCGCGTTTGCGTGTACTCATAGCCGCTCCTTTCTCAGCCCATGGCCAAAATCGCCTGTCGGCGCTGCTGATACTCCACTTCGTCCAGCATACCGGCACTTTTGAGCACTTTCAGCTGTTCCAGCCGTTTTTCCCGGGCGCAGGCATCATAGGAATAGGAGACGGGAGTATGGCCGTGGGGCTTACTCCGGTAGGGCTGCTCCGCCACGGACTCCTCCTTCAGCCGGCGCAGGAAGTTCTCCGTTACGGCCTTGCCGGAGCGCTTGATGCCCTCCAGCTCCGACTTCAGATCCCGGTCGTTGACCTGTCCGTTCTTCTTGGCCTGCTGATAGGCAAACCAGACGAACCCACCCAAAATGCCCAGCGGCGGAAACAGGATGAACAGCACCACCAACACCGGCCAGGGGGAAGTGATCTTTTTCTCGTCCATGTTGTTCATGCGTGCCCTCCTTTTTGCCTGTTGCTTACTCCTGTTCGGCGGGCTCTTCCATTGCGGGGGCTTCCTGGTTCTCCTCATGCTCGGTGAGGGCCAGGGAGATGACCTTGTCCCCCTCCTCCTTGAAGCGCATGACGATGATACCCTGGGTGGCACGGTTGTTGGTCACCTTGATATTTTCCACAGGGGTACGGATCAGAATACCTGCCTGGGTGACCAGCAGCAGATCCTCGCTGCCGTCCACCACCTTGACGCCCACGATCTTGCCCGTCTTTTCGGTGACCATGTAGTTCTTGATGCCGATGCCGCCGCGGTTGGTGATGCGGTACTCCTCCACCGGGGTGCGCTTGCCGTAGCCCTTTTCGGTGATGGTGAGCACATCCTTGCCGGGAACAGCCCGGGCGGCGCCCACCACGTAGTCACCCTCGCGCAGCTTGATGCCCCGCACGCCCACAGCAGTGCGACCCATGGCACGCACGTCGTTTTCATCAAAGCACACGGCCATACCGTCGTGGGTGGCGATGAGGATCTTCTGGTTTCCGTCCGTCTCCCGCACGGCAATGAGCTCATCCCCCTCGTCCAGGGTCAGGGCGCGGATGCCGTTCTGACGGATATTCTTCAGGGCGGAGACGGGCAGGCGCTTGACCGTACCGTTGCGGGTGACCATCATCAGGTACAGCTCCGCCTCGTCGTCCAGCGTGCGGGTATGGATCATGGTCTGCACCCGCTCACCCGGCTCTACCTGCAGGATGTTGACAATGTTGGTGCCCTTGGCGGCCTTGCCGCTTTCGGGGATCTGGTAGCCCTTCTTGCGGTACACCTTGCCCGTGTCGGTGAAGAAGAACAGGAAATCGTGGCTGGAAGCGGTGAACACGTCCACCACGCAGTCCTCGTCCCGGGTGGTCATACCCTTCTTACCCATGCCGCCCTTGGACTGGGCGGTATACTCGCTGACGGGGGTGCGCTTGATGTAACCCGCCTGGGTGAGGGTGAAGACGCACTCCTCTTCCTCGATGAGATCCTCGATGTCGATCTCGTCCTCCACGTCCTGGATCTCGGTGACACGCTGGTCGCCGAACTTGTCCCGGATGGCGGTCAGTTCCTCCTTGAGGATATCGCACACCAGCCCGTCGTCGGACAGAACACGGTTGTAGTACTCGATCTTCTCCTGCAGTTGCTTGAACTCGTTCTCCAGCTTCTCCCGGTTCAGACCCTGCAGGGCGATCAGGCGCATATCGCAGATGGCCTGGGCCTGCACGTCGTCCAGACCGAAGCGTTCCATCAGGTTCAGCTTGGCATCGTCATAAGAGGAGCGGATGATGCGAATGACCTCGTCAATATTGTCCTGGGCGATGAGCAGGCCCTGCAGCAGATGGGCACGCTCCTGGGCCTTGCGCAGGTCAAAGCGGGTGCGCCGGACAATGATCTCTTTCTGGAAGGTCAGATACTCGTCCAGAATCTGACGCAGGGTGAGGATCTTGGGCTGCTTCTGGTTGTTGACCAGCGCCAGCAGGATGATGGAGAAGTTGGACTGGAGCGCCGTCTGCTTGAACAGGGTATTGAGCACCACCTGGCCGTTGGCGTCCTTCTTCAGCTCGATGACGAT
>JAZUOI010000100.1:0-3835 GCA_045604585.1 Lawsonibacter sp.
TTGTTCACCACTTGCATCGGGTGTCGCTAAAAACTTCTTCACAAGGTAAGTTGCCATTTTAATATTGATTTTGTACTCATAGGTGCTGTTGGGATTCTGCTCAAGTACGATGCCGTTAATGATCTTCCAGACGGCGGCGGAAGTAATGAAATGTCCGTATAATTCCTGCCGAGAATATTCTTCTTTACGACACTTCATCCTACTCGCTCCGCAGTCATATTTGATGTGTCTAAAGAAAATTTCCTCACGCCATCTCAATTTGTAAAGCTCCATAATCTCTGCCGCGCTGAACTCTTCACGAGGGAGAGAGGTTAAGAGCGTTTCCAAATCACCATTAGGCAGCCTCCCCCGCACCACGCGAAAACGCATAATATACGGGAGTGGATATGCAAAGCGTGATACATAGGTCTTTGGACTGTTTTCTTTTCCGCGCTTACTGCCTGTGTTGACAAAGATATGTCCTTTTGCCTTACTCTCCTGCGACTGGCTGTCAGTCAGCACGAACTCCAAATCAACATCCAACTCTTCCATTGGCAACGCCTGTATAGGCTTCAGCGCGCCGACATTCTGCTTTGTGCGAATAATAAAATCCATAGCCCTTTGCTGAAAATCGGCTATCAGCGAGTAGGAAGAATACAGTCGGTCACAAACCACGATACAGGGTGGGAAATCGTTCCAATACACCATGAAGGCCGCGTCAGCGTGTTCATTTTGGGCACTAATCGGATTTAGCACCATATCCACCGTTTGATGGGATAGTAAGTCTAACATTACCGTTGCCTTATACTGGTTATACCCGCCCTTTATGGTATTAGGTGCGGGCATAAAGGATGGAGCATCCTTGTTGAGCGCAGTATTGAAGTTTACACCATCCATAGCAATCAGCTTGCGGCCTTTGTAAAGAAACTTTTCGTTGCCGCTGTCTGTGTCAGAGAAGCGGCGCAAAACATAATACATCAGTTCCGAGTCGATAGCGGCGCGGCGTTCGGAGAAACTGGAAGCAGTAACATTTATCTCTGGGTAATCGTGCAATTCCTTGCGTAAACTGTTGCCGCCCATAAGGCAAAGCATTTTAATCATCGTCACTCTGTCGAGTTTACTGTTTTTGGTGAAGTGAACGGTTTCTTCGTTAGTGTCGCGCTTCCAGTCCTCGATAGCCTTACGAATAGCGGCATCGAACTCCGCCTTTGTTCTGTCAGCGATATTTATTTTCATAGTTTTGGCTCCTGTCATGTGTATTTGCCGGATTTGAGATGCAAAAAAGCGCATGACAAAAACTCCCACCGGCTGGGAAGCCTTTGTCATGCGCTCCTAAGACACTCATCTATATGTCGGGACAGCAGCATGAAATTAAAAATCAGTCAAAAATCAAAAAATCTAAACAAACTCTCAAAACTCTCATGTGGACTACTAAGGTCAGTTACAGGATAACACAAGAGGTTATCACTGTCAATGTGCATAAAATTTGTTCAAAATAAGTTTACCAAAACCGAATACACCAAAATAGCGAAATTCGGGGGATGACGAAAAACTGACAGTTCCCGTCATCCCCCGAACCGCATTGGGGGATACCCCGGCTCTTTTTGGTTGTGTCCGGGCATTGTTTGTGGTAAGATTGGAGCGAATAAACTCGAACGGAGGGCGCGCTTATGCCCGACTATTTTGATTTGAATCTGTCCCGGGATCAGTGGATGAATGTCAGCTCGCTGGGTCTTGCCCATCTGGGGGACTCGGTGTTTGAACTGTTGGTGCGCTCCTGGGTGTGTACCCATGGAATAGCTCGCATCAAGGATCTGCACAAGCAGACCGTGCGCTTTGTCACTGCCCCGGCGCAAGCGCAAATGGCGGAGAAGATCCTGCCTGTGCTGACGCAGGAGGAGGTGGACGTGTTCCGCCGTGCCCGCAACGCCGCCCCCCACAGTATCCCCAAGGCAGCCAGCCGTGCCCAATATCAGACGGCCACGGCGCTGGAGGCGCTGTTTGGCTGGTTATGGCTGCAGGGACAGCGGGAGCGCATCAACGTCCTGTTTGAGAGAATGATGGAAGGGGAGGTGTGAGCCATGCCCATGGACGCCATTTGCCTGGCTGCGGTGGCCGGGGAGATTCGTGCCGCTGTGTTGGGTGGACGTATTGATAAGATCCACCAGCCCGGTCGGGACGAAGTGGTGCTTGCGGTGCGGGGGAACACGGGCAATTGCAAACTGTTCCTCTCTGCCAATCCCAGCCACCCCAGAGCGCAGCTGACGGACATTTCCCGGGAAAATCCGGACAAGCCCCCTATGTTCTGCATGCTGCTGCGCAAGCACCTGACCGGTGGGCGCATCACCGCGCTGGAGCAGCCGCCTATGGAACGCGTGCTGCAGCTGGTGTTGGAAGCCACTGACGAGCTGGGCGACCGGGTGGAACGCCGTCTGGTGCTTGAGGCTATGGGACGCCACTCTAATTTGATTTTGCTGGATCAGCACGGGCGGATCATCGACTGCCTGCGCCGGGTGGACAGCGACATGTCCGCCAAACGGCAGGTGCTGCCCGGGCTTTTTTACCATTTGCCTCCCACCCAGGCAAAGCGTGATCCCTCTGTCATGAGCCGGGAGGAGCTGGAACAGGAACTGGCCGCAGCGCCGGAAGAAAGCCAGGCAGATCAGTGGCTGCTGGACACCTTTGGGGGGATCTCGCCCCTTATTTCCAGGGAAATAGCCTGGCGAGCGGGAGGGCGTACCGATGTGCGCCTGCACCAATTGGGCGAAGCCGGTCGAAAGGCGCTGTTGGATGGACTGGAGCAGCTGCTGTGTGATGTGAGGCAAGAGCGCTTTACCCCCACCCTTATCAAGCGGGAAAACAAGCCATCCGACTTTACGTTTATGCCCATCGGTCAATACGAAGGGCTGGCTCAGGTGAGCCATCCGGATCGCTTTGGTCAGATGCTGGACGAGTTTTACGCCACCCGAGAGACCATGGAACGGGTGCGCCAGCAGGGGCAGGACATGATCCGTACGATCACCAATGCCCGGGATCGCACTGCCCGCAAAATTGCCCTGCAGGAGCAGGAACTGGCGGCCACAAAGGACCGGGAACTGCTGCGGCAGAAAGGGGACATCATTACCTCGAACCTGTACAGTATGTCCCGGGGAATGACGCGGCTGAAGGCATATAATTTTTATGACCCGGAGGGGAGCGAAATCGAGATCGCTCTTGATCCGCTGCTTACCCCGCAGCAGAATGCCGCCAAATACTACAAGGACTATAACAAGGCCAAAACGGCCGAGCAGATGCTTACCGTCCAGTTGGAAAAGGGGCGGGGTGAGCTGGATTATCTGAACAGTGTGCTGGAGAATATCACCCTTGCCGAAGGGGAACGTGACCTGCAGGAGATCCGGCAGGAGTTGGTAGATACCGGTTATCTGCGCCGGGCATCCAAAGCGAAAGGGCGGGAGAAACGGGTGTCCTCCAAGCCGCTGGAGTTCTGCTCCACGGCGGGACTTCGAATCTCGGTGGGGAAAAACAATACCCAGAACGACCTGCTTACCACCAAACTGGCCTCCAAGGGCGACCTGTGGTTTCATACCCAGAAGATCCACGGTTCCCATGTGATCCTATGGACACAGGGCGGGCAGCCCGATCTGCAAAGTGTCAATGAGGCGGCCGGTCTTGCCGCGTGGTTTTCTCAGGGTCGGGACGGCGGAAAAGTGCCCGTGGACTATACCCCGGTGAAATTTGTGAAAAAGCCTGCCGGAGCAAGACCGGGGATGGTGATCTACACCACCTACGAGACTGCCTGGGTCACCCCGGACGAGGGGCTGGTCAAGCGTCTGCGAGTGAAATAAGAAACGCCGTG
>JAZUOI010000101.1:0-4962 GCA_045604585.1 Lawsonibacter sp.
TGCCGCGCTCCCCTAGCTTTTTCAGAACGGTATAGGTGGTGGTTCGCTTCCAGCTCAGCTCGGCTTCGCACAACTTCACCAGTTCGCTTGTTGTCAGCGGCGCGTTGGCCCAGACGATATCGGCAAAATGAGATTCCACTACACCCAGTTTATATTCATTCATTCGGATCGCTCCTTTCTTGTCTATTCCCAATAGACAATTATAGTCTATCAACGATAGACAGGTTTGTCAAGAAAAAATTGACACCCAGCCGAATTGTGTCGGCTGGGTGTCGTAGTTATACTTGTTTTTCCTCTGCGATGACCATGAACTCGCGTTCTGCTTGGATATCCGAGGGATATGGGTAGGTTTTGGCCACCTGCTCAAACTGCTTTCTGATTTGTTCTGCTTTCGCCAAGTCATTCTCTCCCAGCAGTGCGTACACATACTGGGTACGCAGAACAGATGGGAACTTTTTCATGGACTGCATAAACTTTTTCTGCTCTTTGGTCAAGAGGCTGTCCAGCTTATCCGTTCGGTTTTCGCCAATCAGCTCGCAGTAGACACGGTCGCAGATTAGAAGGCACTTATGTAATCCCACGGTGCCGGTGTCCATGTTCAGGTAATGCTCCATCAAGGCATCGGCCTCTTCAAAACGGTGAGCATCCATCAGCCGATTGCAGGCGAACACGCCGATAGCGGCCACCAGGCTGTTGCCCAGATCCTCATTGTCAGGCAGTGCAAACCACTCCTCCGGCATATCCTTCAGGCGAACACCCCGGGCGAGCTGCTCGTTGCATTTTAGCTGTACCCAAAGGGCACGCATGGCTGCAGGGTTTTTCCCCAGAGACAGAGCGTTGTATCCATCGTTGTCTACAGTCCCCATTCGCATAGGGATGCCGTTCATCAGAGCGAAGGCCGTACCAACGATGGCTACGATCAGCAGAAACACGCCCACCATGGTGCCCCGCAGTGGTGCCCAAAGAAGCAGACAAACTGCCGCTGCAATCAAGTTCATCAGCGAGCCACCCAAATTGTACCACACCACCGGCATCTTTCCGTCCACCAAATCGGGCGGGACCATTAAACATTGGCCGCCGGTACCCGCAATCGTCAGGCGGCGAAAGCGGATCTCTCCGCTCTCTTTGACCCACATGAAGCTGGCTACACGGAAAGAGGAAAACTGGTACCCGGTCAGCAGACCAAAGACCAAATGACCGGCCTCATGGATGACCGTTTGCAGATAAATGGCAACAATGAGCCCGAGAAACAGGACGATCAGCCGGAGAAAATCTTCTCCCCCGGCACTCTTCCCGGCAACGGTATCTATGTACATGGCGATCAGCACACCGCAGACCGCACCCACGGCGACGAAAAACACCATAGCCACCGCCTGCTGCCAGAGAAATTTCTTCTTTTTCTTTGCTTTCTGCGCCATCAAGATCACTCCTTCGCGTTTACGCAAAGTTCTGTGCCATAGTGACTGCTTTGGAACACATCGTCCAGAAACAGGTTGAAAAACGGGGTCAGCTTGCGGCCCATATCACTGTCAGCCGGTTTGGGTTGGGCCAGCACCATATCAGCAAGCTCCTGCGTCACTGCGCCTACAATAATTTCACCGTGAATCCAGGTGTGGTCCTTTCGCTCCCCGTAGCGCAGCGCCAGCTCAATTTCCTCTGTTTCATCAATCCAACAGTGAATCTCGAAGTTTTTTGCTGTATTTAGTGCGTCTGACGCCATCTGCCGCCATATTGGCAAATCTGCTTCGAGGCCCGCCAGTGTGTGGTACTCCCACATATCCTCCCGCGGCTGCAGCGGCGTACCATGGAGATTGCCGATCTGTTCCATCAGGGTGCGCTCCAGTTCTTTAAAGTCCACACACCTCACACCTTTCGCAGCATGCGGCGGTAGGCAGGCTCGCCTTCAGGGGCCTCGGTAACCACAGCCAGCTTACCGGCGCGGATCATCTCCTCCATGCGCAAAGCAATAAAGCCGTCGCCAATACCCAGATACTGTTTCAGCACGTCCAGAATCACAGCGGTCTGCTTGAACTGCTCCGGCTGTTTGGAAATGGCCCGTTCAATGGCGTAGTCATAGGTATTGGCACCCAAACCGGTCAGGCGGCCGTTGAGCATACCGCGCAGGGGTGCGTTCTCCTGCTGCAGCATCGCCCACTTCTCCACGCAGCCGGCGCGAAACTCCTTGTTGACGGTCTGACGGTGGGTCACGTAGCTGCCCCACTCCTCGGTTTCTCCCCAGCTGTTCTTGCGCTCCACGCTGCCCTCTTCCGTGTACTCCCACGCGGGCATGGGGATGACGGTGATCTCGCCGGTGTAATCAATCTCGTCCAGCTTGGCCAGTAACCAGACCAGACCACAGGCCTCGTTGGGCTGCTCACTGACCCAAATGCGAATGGGAGTCTCCTGGTCGGCGCGTTTTTCGAGGAATTGCCAGTAGGCTTTGGCGTATTCCACCAGTTTCTCCGCTTCATCCGCCGGTACTCCACTGGCCGTACAGAGTTCTTCCAGCACCTGACGGCGCTGAAGACCAAACACATCCCCATCAATAGGGCCAATGTCCAACGCCAGTTCAAAAACCAAAATGACACTATGGGAATCGTGCTGCTTGCTCAAACCTACCTGACGGGCACCATAGGCGCTCTGGCTGAATACCACTTCGATCATATGTATTTACGCTCCAATCCAAGATGTAATGTAATCTGTATTGTTCGGCAACCGGAATGTTGGCTCCACACGCTCAAAGCGGCCGGTCATTCCCTGTTCCAGCACAGCCAGATGGAAGTGGCACATGGCGATACCCACATCCACACGCTGCAGGTCCACCTCACCGGCGGACAAGCTGTGCTGCTCGAAGAAGTGGACGGCGTTATCCTCCACCACAACGCGCCAGGGCTGCTTGTTCACCGCCGAGGGAGCCAGCCGTAGCATCTCCAGCGGAAAATCCCATTTGCCGCCACGCTCCAGCGGCTTGTCAAAGCTCCCGTCAAAGAACAACTGCACCCAGTCCATGCGCTGCTTGCGTTTGGTGCCGGAAGCCATGATTCTTTCCAATAAACGCATCTTCTCCGCCGGATAACCCACGGGTGAAATGATGGGGAACAGCTCGTTCTCCTCAAGCTCCATGACTTTGGCAAACGCACCCTTGTTGAAGGTACCACCCAGCCAGCAGGTACCCAACCCTTGTGCAGTCAGATACAGCACCAGCCGCTCCACCTCATAGCCGAGGGCTTCCGGTGCGCACTCATGGGCGGGTACAGCGGCACCGAAATACAGGTCAGTCCCCTTGATAATGCCATAGGTACCCAGCTTTTCCCCGTCGGCCGCTGTGGATTTCTCAATTAATTTGATGCGGGTTTTGGGGCCGAGGGGGTTTTGCAGTCCGTCGGCATAGCGCAGGATCTCTTCCTTCTGCGCTTGGCTCAATTTGCGTCCATCATAGCCTCGCACACTGACTCGCTTTTCCACCATTTCACGAACCGGATATTCGAACTTCATGGTACCCCCTCCTGCGGATGGTTTGGATATTTTCTCTATGGTAACACAGATTTGTGAACATTTCTACTGTACCGGCGCATTTCGGTACACCACCCCGTCCACCAATTCAATGCCTTTGGCCTCAAAAAGCTGGTCAATGGTGGTAAACAGATATCCCTGCGCGTGCAATTCATCCACCACACGCAAGGCAGCGTCCACACTGGTTGGGTAGATGTCGTGGAGCAGGACGATGGCACCGTCGGCGGCATTGTCCGTGATGTGCCGGACGATCCGGTCTGTATTCTTGTCTCCCCAGTCCTCCGGATCAATGGACCATAAAATAATCGGACACTGCGCCTTTGCCTGCACTCCCTCATCATACAGTCCGTAGGGAGGCCGGAGGAGAAAATCATTGTGCCCCAAAATATTTTTCAGCATTTGCCGCGTCTTGTCCACCTGCTCATCAAAATCAGCCTGGTTCAGTCCGGTCAGCAGAACATGGTCATAGGTGTGGATCCCGATCAGATGTCCTTCCTCATCCATACGGCGCACAACATCTTCATTGCCAATGATCTGCTCTCCCACCAGAAAAAATGTTGCCGGCACACCACGCTCTGCCAGTCCATCCAGCAACATGGTCGTTGTGTCCCGGCGCGGGCCATCATCAAAGGTCAGTGCAATCAAAGGCGTTTCATCCTCTATCTTTGCGGGCACATCGACCGGTACCACCGCATCCCGATCTTGTGCAACCCAGCAAACGGACAGCAAAAGCGCGAGGACAAGCAAAGCTATCCTCGCGCAAAATGTAAATCCTTTCATGCCACCGCCGCCTTTCTCAATCATATTGAGTATGTGCGGCAGCAAGCTTTTTTCTCAATGAAAATTTTGTTAATCGGAATATCTGGGATCCGGGTCACCGGAAATCGGTGCCAAGAATTTATAAAAGGGCACCAGGAACTCCATACGCTCATACAGACGATCCACCAGGCTGTGGTCGTAAAGGACGGAAGAATTTTTCTCGTCATGAACAAAAGAGAAATTTTTCATATTGTACCACTGGGCCAACAATTCCGAAGGTGCCTGCTTGGCCTTGGCGTAGGGCGGACCGCCCAACACAAATTCATCCTGCTTGCTCAAGGCGCGGATCAATTTTTCCGCACTCTTGGGATCTCGATCCAGACGTGCACGGAATTTTGCCAAAGTGGAAGCCTGTGCACACCAGAAACCCAGACCGTAGCTCCAGTGATCGGGGCAAAGTTCAAACCAAAATGTCGGATGATCGTGCCACTGTTCACCGGGACCGCGGAGAGAGAACCACAGGTCATCCTTATACGGACCGCGTCCGTGCAGACGGCGGGCATCCCGGTAGATACGGGACACTTTGCAGAACAGGCCCAGCTCAGGGTGAGCATCGTCCAGCCGCTGGAATAGCTCCTTGGCCAGTGCCTTCATCGGCTCATAAAAGTGATCGATGTACTCCTGCTTGTG
>JAZUOI010000102.1:0-2804 GCA_045604585.1 Lawsonibacter sp.
TATGGAGCCCAACCAGCTGCTGCGAACCGAGGCTGAGGCGCTGCTGGCCGGCATTGTGCTGGACACCAAAAACTTCACCATGCGCACCGGCGGGCGCACCTTTGAGGCCGCGGCCTTCCTGCGCCGCTCGGGTGCGGACACCAGTGAAGTAAAAAAGCTGTTCCAAAACGACTTCAGCGCCACCATTGACAAATACGCCCTCATTCAGAATGCCCGGGTCTACCGCCCCGGCATCGCCATTGTCCGCTCTGACCGCCCGGTGTCCCGGATCACGGCAGCTCAGGCGGCAGACGAGCTGCTGAATATCATGGGAATCCACTCCTCCTTTGTTCTGTTCCAGGGGGAGGAAGACCAGATCTATCTCTCCGCCCGCTCCATCCAGGATAAGATCAACGTGCAGGTCATTCTGGAGTCGCTGGGAGGAGGGGGCAACGCAGCCGCCGCCGGCGGTCAGGTCACCGGCAAGAGCCCGGAGCAGGTGTATGCCGACCTCACCGCCGCCATCGACCACTATCTCGATCAGTGAATTGCCACACCATCCGGTGTGTTACCCAGTTCATATCACTTCAACGGAGGTATTCAACCATGAAAGTTATTCTTCAACAAGACGTAAAAGGTCAGGGCAAGAAGGGACAGCTGGTGGACGTATCCGATGGCTACGCCCGCAACTTCCTTTTGGCCAAAAAGCTGGCCGTACCTGCCACGCCCGAAAACCTGAACACCATGAAACAGCAGGAGAAAGCCCGCAAGGCTCAGGAGGCCGCCGAGAAAGCACAGGCTGAGGCGCTGGCCAAGCAGCTGGAGACCATCACCGTCAATGTATCGGCCAAGGCCGGCGACGGCGGCCGTCTGTTCGGCGCGGTGACCTCCAAAGAGATCTCCGAGTGTCTGAACGCCCAGTTCTCCCTAAACATCCCCAAGGCCAAGCTGGTGCTGGACGAACCCATCAAGACCTGCGGCGGCTATAAGGTCAAAGCCAAGCTGGGCTACGAGGTCACCGGCATCGTGAACATCATGGTAATCGAGGCCTAATCCGCCCCAAACCACTCCCCATACAAAGGAGGCTGTATCATGCCGATGCAAGAAGACGAACTGCTGCTGCGTCAGATGCCCCATAGTGTAGAGGCGGAGCAGGCCGTGCTTGGCTCTATGCTCATCGACGAACGCTGTGTGCCCGAGGTGGTGGAGCATCTGCGCCCGGACGACTTCTATCTGCGCCAGAACCGGGAGATCTATGAAACCATCTATTCCATGTTCAGCTACTCGGCCACGATCGATGCGGTGACCGTGCTGGACACCATGCGCAAAAACGGGGTGTATGACGAGAACAACTCCCGCAATTACATCCTGCAGCTCATGGACATCACCCCCACAGCCGCCAATGTGAAGCAGTATGTGGACATCGTGCAGGACAAGTCCCTGCTGCGTCAGGTGGCTCAGGCCGCCGGTGACGTGACCGGGCTTGTTCAGGAGGGCACCGGCACCGGTCACGAGGTGCTGGAGGCCGCCGAGCAGCGCATCTACGCCCTGCGTCAGGGTCGTGCCGCCCGGGGGCTGACCCCCATCTCCAGCGTTATCCTGAACGTGTACGATCGCCTCAACGAGCTGGCCGCCAGCGACAGCGCCATCCCCGGTCTGTCCACCGGTCTGTCCGATCTGGATCGTGCCATTTCCGGTCTGAACAAGTCCGACCTGATCCTGCTGGCCGCCCGCCCCGGTATGGGTAAGACCTCCATGGCGCTGAACATCCTGCTCCACGCAGGCAAATTCTCCGGTAAGAGCGTGGTGTTCTTCTCTCTGGAAATGAGTCGGGAACAGCTGGCCATGCGTCTGATCTCCGGTGAGTCCTTCGTGGACAACAAAAAGCTGGTCACCGGCAAGCTTTCCGAGAGCGACTGGGACCGGGTAGCTGCCGCCGCAGCCGCCCTGAATCAGACCCGTATTCTTATTGACGACGACCCCTCTCTGTCCGTAGCCGACATGAACGCCAAGTGCCGCCGGGTGGATGATCTGGGTCTGGTGGTCATCGACTATCTGCAGCTGATGCAGTCCGCCGGCGGACGCCCCTACGCGGGCGAAAACCGTCAGCAGGTGGTGTCCGACATCTCCCGGGCCCTGAAGATCATGGCTAAGGAGCTGAATGTGCCGGTGCTGTGTCTGTCCCAGCTGTCCCGTGCCAGCGAAGGCCGGCAGGACAAGCGCCCCATGCTGTCCGACCTGCGTGAGTCGGGCGCTATCGAACAGGATGCGGATATCGTCATGTTCATCTATCGGGAGGGCTACTACAACAAGGAGAGCGACAATCCCAATCTGGCCGAGTGCATCGTAGCCAAAAACCGCCACGGCGAGACCCGCACGGTGGAGATGCAGTGGGTGCCCGAATATACCACCTTCCAGACGCTGGAACGCACCCGCGAGGAATATTAAATGTATACCCATACACCACTGCCCGGCGCACTGGCGCTGGTACTGGAACGTGGCATGATTCCGGAGGGAAGCACCGTTTTGTGCGCGGTATCCGGCGGAGCGGACTCCATCTGCCTGCTCCACTGGCTCAGCGGACTTCGGGCACACCTGTCCTTTACCCTGGCGGCCGCCCATTACAACCACAACCTGCGTGGTGAGGAATCTCAGCGGGATGAGGCCTTTGTACGTTCCTTCCTGCGCCAGTGCTGCCAAAACCACGACCTGCCCCCGGTGGAACTGATCACCGGAAAAGGAGATGTGGCCGGCGAAGCCCGGCGGCGCGGGCAGGGCATTGAGGAGACGGCACGGGAGATGCGCTACGCCTTTCTGCGCCAAGC
>JAZUOI010000103.1:0-3366 GCA_045604585.1 Lawsonibacter sp.
ATCGGCCGTCCCAATCTGGCCGGACGACTTGCCACGCTGCAGGTGCACACCCGCAAGACCAAGCTGGCGGAGGACGTGGATCTGGAAAAGATCGCTCTGGCTACCGCCGGCTGCGTGGGTGCCGACCTTGCCAATCTGGCCAACGAGGCCGCGTTGCGCGCCGTGCGAAAGGGCCGCCGTTTCGTCAATCAGGAGGATCTGCTGGCCTCCTTCGAGTTTGTGATCGCCGGCAGCGAGAAGAAAAACTCCGTGCTTACCGAGTTCGAGCGCCGTCTGGTGGCCTACCACGAGGTGGGTCATGCCATGGTGGCTTACAAGCAGAAGAATGCCGAGCCGGTGCAGAAGATTACCATCGTCCCCCACACGGAGGGCAGTCTGGGCTACACTCTGCTCATGCCCGAGGAGGATAAGACCAACCTGCGTACCAAGGAAGAACTCATGGCCAAAATTGCCGTGTCCATGGGCGGTCGTGCCGCCGAGCAGGTGGTGCTGAACACCATGACCAACGGCGCCTCTCAGGACATTCAGGAGGCCACCGGCATCGCCCGGAACATGGTGGCCATGTTCGGCATGAGCGAGGAGTTCGGTATGATGGCTCTTGGCTCGGTGCGCAATCAGTATCTGGACGGGGGCTACGGTCTGGACTGCGCTCCCGATACCGCTGCGGTGATGGATAAGGAAGTCAAGGTCATTCTGGACGCCTGCTATGCCGATGCGGTAAAGGTGATCGAGGAAAATCTGGAGGATATGCACAAGGTGGTGGCCTACCTGCTGGACAAGGAGACCATTACCGGCGGCGAGATGGTGGCCATCATCGAGGGGCGCGACCCCGCCCTGGTGGACAACGCCTACGCCTCCACCCGGCAGACGGGTTTTCGTCCCTCTCAGCCTGAGGTGATCGAAGCGCCGGCCAAGCATATCCATATGGTCAGTGAGCCTGTGCTGCCTCCCGAGCAGACGGAGGAAGAACAGCCGGAACAGCCGGAGCAGGAGGAGAAGGCGGATGAATGATCCCGCGGTGATCCTGTTGGGCTGGGTGGCTCTGATGAGCTTGATAGGGTTTATCTTTATGGGCGTGGATAAGTACCGGGCCCGGCGGGATATGTGGCGCATCCCGGAGAAGACGCTGCTGACCTGTGCCCTGCTGGGCGGGACGCCGGGGGTGATCCTGGGCATGAACCACTTTCGTCACAAGACAAAGCACTGGTACTTTCGGTACGGCCTGCCCGCTCTGCTGATGGTTCAGCTGGCACTGTTGGGCTGGTTGGGCGTGCGGATGAACTGAATGAAAATGACCTTTCCTGCGGGGAAGGTCATTTTTTCTGTCTATGTGGACGCAAACGTCCACATCTGCTTCCGCTTTTTCCCATAAGTGAAGGGAGGTGGGAGCATGAATGAGAGTATGAGTATCACACTGGTGGGACTGGTGGGCATGATGGGCACACTGGCCGCTATCTTTTTCGGCTGGTCGGGGTTTAACCGGAACAACCGGCAGGATCAGCGCGCCCGGGGCAAAAATGACGGCGCCATCCTGACCGAGATCGGCTATATCAAGGCCGGCGTGGACGACATCAAGGTGGAACAGCGGGATCAGCGGGCGCACAACGAGGCCTTTGCCGCCCGGCTGACGGCGGTGGAGGGCACCGCCCACGAGGCCTGTCGCCGTCTGGATCGGCTGGAAGAGCGGGAAAAGTGAATGCAGCGAGAATGGCGCGGGGAACCGCGCCATTTTTGTTGTGTACGGAGGAAAAGAATGGTACAATAAAAAGGAAGGGAGGGGATGCGGGATGTTCCATGTCTATTACGGCGACGGAAAGGGGAAGACCACCGCCGCCATGGGTTTGGCTCTGCGTATGGCAGGGCGGGGGCAGCGGGTGATCATCGCCCAGTTTCTCAAACGTGCGGACAGTGGGGAGCGGCTGGCGCTGGAGGGGCTGAGCAACATAGAACTGCTGACCGTGCCGGACACGCTGCCCTTTACCGTTCAGCTGACCGACGTGCAGCGACAGGCGGAGCGGGCGCGTTACGCAGCATGGCTGTCCCGGCTGGCAGAGGAGCATTGCGGCCTGCTGGTGCTGGACGAGGTGTGCGACGCGGTGTGTGAGGGGCTGGTGGACGAGGGCGCGGTGCTTGAGTTGCTGGACGGCTGCGCCGGCGAGGTGGTCCTCACCGGACACCGCGTGCCGAAATGTCTGCTGGAACGGGCGGACTACATCACCCGCATGGAGAACGAACGCCACCCCTTTGACCGGGGAGCAGCCGCACGGGTCGGAGTGGAGTGGTAATGGCGGTAAAATTGCATTTTTGTCCATATCGACACAAAAAATGAAGAATGTTATTCAAAAGTTGCCGACAAGGACTTGTAATCTTGGCCACAAGCGGTTATAATGTTTTGTACGACTTTTCTGCCCGGAGTTTCCCGGGACGGAAAAGACAAGCGGACAAGCTCCGCGCAGAAGGGAATACGCATCTGAAAAGGGCTCCGCCCGGGGCGGTGGTTTTTTCAGATGCGTATTGACAAAAGAGTAATGAAGAAAAACGATAAGAAAGGATGATCGTACAATGGCACACAAGTATCTGTACCTGTTTTCCGAGGGCAACGGCTCCATGCGCGAGCTGCTGGGCGGCAAGGGTGCAAACCTGGCCGAGATGACCGGCCTGGGCATGCCCGTTCCCCAGGGCTTCACCATCTCCACCGAGGCCTGCACCCAGTATTATGAGGATGGCGAGAAGATCAACGATGAAATCCAGGCTCAGATCATGGACTACATCGTCAAGCTGGAGGAGATCACCGGCAAGAAGTTCGGCGACATGGAGAACCCCCTGCTGGTTTCCGTGCGTTCCGGCGCCCGTGCCTCCATGCCCGGTATGATGGATACCATCCTGAATCTGGGTCTGAACGAGCAGGTGGTTGAGGTCATTGCCAAGAAGTCCGGCAACCCCCGCTGGGCCTACGACTGCTATCGCCGCTTCATCCAGATGTACTCCGACGTGGTTATGGAAGTGGGTAAGAAGTACTTCGAGGAGCTCATCGACGAGATGAAGGCCAAGCGCGGTGTCACCCAGGACGTGGAGCTGACCGCTGACGACCTGAAAGAGCTGGCCGAGCAGTTCAAGGCCGAGTACAAGTCCAAGATCGGCTCCGACTTCCCCGCCGACCCCAAGGAGCAGCTCATGGGCGCCGTCAAGGCCGTGTTCCGCTCCTGGAACAACCCCCGTGCCATTATCTACCGCCGCATGAACGACATCCCCGGGTCCTGGGGCACTGCCGTTAACGTGCAGTCCATGGCCTTCGGCAACATGGGCGACGACTGCGGTACCGGCGTTGCCTTTACCCGTAACCCCGCCACCGGCGAGAAGAAGCTG
>JAZUOI010000104.1:0-4713 GCA_045604585.1 Lawsonibacter sp.
GCCTGTATCCTGACCCCCAAGATGGTGGAGGCCGCCGCCCACGAGAACATCACCATCCATACTTACAGCGAAGTGGAGAAGGTCTCCGGCTTTGTGGGCAACTTCACCGTGGACATCCGCAAGAAGGCCCGCATGGTTGACATGACCAAGTGTACCGGCTGCGGCGTGTGCCAGGAGAAGTGTCCCTCCCGCAAGACGGCCAACGAGTTCAACCGTGGCCTGAACACCCGCTCCGCCATCTATACCCCCTTCGCTCAGGCCATTCCCAACGTCCCCGTCATCGACACGGAGAGCTGCATCAAGTTCAAGACCGGCAAGTGCGGCGTGTGCGCCGCCGTGTGCCAGGCCGGCGCCATCGACTACAAGCAGCAGGACGAGATCATCACCGAGACTTACGGCGCCATCGTGGTGGCCACCGGCTTTGACACCATCAAGCTGGACAAGTACGGTGAATATGCCTACGACCAGAGCAAGGACGTCATCACCTCCCTGGAGCTGGAGCGCATCATGAACGCCGCCGGCCCCACCAAGGGTCATCTGGAGCGCCTGTCCGACGGCAAAGCTCCCAAAGAGATCGTGTTCATCCAGTGCGTGGGCAGCCGCTGCTCCGACGAGCGTGGCAAGCCTTACTGCTCCAAGATCTGCTGTATGTACACCGCCAAGCACGCCATGCTCATCCGGGACAAGTATCCGGACGTGAACGTGACCGTGTTCTACATCGACGTGCGTACCCCCGGTAAGAACTTTGACGAGTTCTACCGCCGCGCGGTGGAGGATTACGGCGTCAACTACATCAAGGGTCAGGTGGGCAAGGTCGCTCCCCAGCCCGACGGCTCTTTGCTGGTGCAGGGTGTGGACCTGCTGGACAACAAGCAGATCCTGAAAAAGGCGGACATGGTGGTGCTGGCCACCGCCATCGAGCCTAACCCCGACGTGCGCAAGATCGCTACCATGCTCACCGCTTCTATTGATACCAACAACTTCCTCACTGAGGCCCACCCCAAGCTGCGGCCTGTGGAATCCCCCACGGCAGGCGTGTTCCTGTCCGGCGTATGCCAGGGCCCCAAGGACATCCCCGAGACCGTGGCTCAGGCCGGCGCTGCCGCCGTCAAGGTCATCGGCCTGCTGGCTAAGGACAAGCTGAAAACCAATCCCTGCACTGCCCAGGCCGACGAGCTGCTGTGCAACGGCTGCTCCACCTGTGCCAACGTGTGCCCCTACGGCGCGATCACCTATGAGGTGCGTCTGGTCAATGACCACGGCATCCGTGAGGAGCGCCGGGTGGCCAGCGTCAACAGCGCCCTGTGTCAGGGCTGCGGTGCCTGTACCGTGGCCTGCCCCAGCGGCGCTATGGACCTGCAGGGCTTCTCCAACAGACAGATCATTGCGGAGGTGGATGCCATATGCCGGTAAATCAGAATAACGAAGAATTCCGCCCCAAGATCGTGGCGTTCTGCTGCAACTGGTGCAGCTACGCCGGCGCGGATCTGGCCGGCTCCAGCCGCCTGAGCTATCCCGCGGACGTGAAGATCATTCGCGTTCCCTGCTCCTGCCGTGTCAACCCCATGTTCATCCTGCGCGCCTTTGAAAAGGGCGCGGACGGCGTGATTCTGTGCGGCTGCCACCCCGGCGACTGCCACTACTCCACCGGCAACTACTATGCCCGGCGGAGAATGACTCTGCTGTTTTCCATGCTGGACTTCATCGGCGTGGAAAACGGCCGTACCCGCGTGGAATGGGTGTCCGCCGCCGAAGGCGTGAAGTTCTCCGAAACCATGAACAGCTTCGTGGAGAAGATCCGTTCTCTGGGTAAAAACGTGCGATTGGGGGATCTGAGATGCAAGAACTGATCACACGGGCCAAAGCCCTGCTGGAAAGCGGCGAGGTTCAGCGTGTGCTGGGCTGGAAGCAGGGCGAACATATCTATGACCCGGAACCCGCTTTCTTTGACAGCGCCGATGCCCTGAAAGACTTTGTCTACAACGGCTTCTGCGGCGCCAACCTGAGCAAGTACATGATTGAGGCGGCCAAGCTGGAGGGCAAGACCCTCGTCTTCCTCAAGCCCTGCGACAGCTACAGCTTTGTGCAGCTGATGAAGGAGCACCGGGTGGACCGGGACAAGGCTTACATCATCGGTGTAGGCTGCAAAGGCAAGCTGTCCGTCAACAAGATCAACGCCGACGGTATTCTGGACATCCAGGGTGCGGGCTATCCTGACTGCGCCGACACCCTCACGGTGGACACTCTCTACGGTCAGACCACCGTGGCCTACAAGGACGCCATGCTGGAGCGCTGCCACGTGTGCAAGGGCAAGGAGCACATGATCTGCGACGAGCAGATCGGTGAATCCGCCGACACCGCCGATGGTGACCGCTTCGCCCAGGTGCAGGCCATCGAGGCCATGAGCCCGGAGGAGAAGTTCGCTTTCTTCCAGAGCGAGCTTAGCAAGTGCATCCGCTGCAACGCCTGCCGGAACGTGTGCCCCGCCTGCTCCTGCCGCAAGTGTGTGTTCGACTCCACCAAGTTCGACTCCGCTCAGAAGGCCAACACCACCTCCTTCGAGGAGAAGATGTTCCACATCATCCGCGCCTTCCATGTGGCCGGCCGTTGTACCGACTGCGGCGAGTGCAGCCGGGTGTGTCCTCAGGGCATTCCCCTGCACCTGTTCAACCGCAAGTTCATCAAGGACATCGACAACCTGTACGGCGAGTATCAGGCCGGTGTGGATGTGGAGGCCAGAGCGCCGCTGACCAACTTCACTCAGGAGGACGCTGAGCCCTCCATCGTGGCGGAAGGAGGGCTGACCCATGCTTAAGATCAAAGCCGCTCAACTGCCCGCCCTCTACGCGCGCATCGCGGGCACCCAGGATCTGTTCCTGCCTGTGAGCAAAGCCGGTCAGACCGACTACGCCCTGTGGCAGGACGGTGCCGCGGTGGATTTGGACACCCTCAAAACCGTCAAGTCCCCCAAGGATGTGTTCTTCCCCCAGAGCGAGAACCTGTACACCTGCCAGCGTGAGGACGGCAAGCTGTCCCTCACCCCCGAGCAGCTGTGTGACAAGTCCTTTGTTGTCTTTGGCATGAAGGGCTGCGACGTGCAGGGCTTGGCTGTGCTGGACAAGGTGTTCCTGTCCGAGCCGGTGGACAGCTATTACGCCGCCCGCCGCGCCCACGGCACCATCGTCTCTCTGGCCTGCGGCCGCCCGGAAACCTCCTGCTTCTGCACCGCCTTCGGCATTGACCCCGCCGCCCCCGAGGGAGACGTGGTCACCTGGCTGGACGGCGAGTGGCTCTACTGGGACGCCAAGACGGACAAGGGCGCTGCCCTGACCGAGCTGGTGCGCGACCTGTTTGAGGACAGCGATGCCGCTGCCGTCACCGCCCAGCAGGAGTCCATCCGTGCTATTATGAAGAAGCTGCCCTACGCCGACCTGTCTTTGGAGGGCTGGGGCGCCCAAGCCGCCGACACCCGCTTTGACTCCCCCATTTGGGAGCAGCTGTATAAGCCCTGTCTTGCCTGCGGCACCTGCACCTTTGTGTGCCCCACCTGCCAGTGCTACGACATCAAGGACTACAGCACCGGCAACGGCGTGCAGCGCTATCGCTGCTGGGACAGTTGCATGTACTCCGACTTCACCATGATGGCCCACGGCAACAACCGCACCAGCCAGATGCAGCGCTTCCGCCAGCGCTTCATGCACAAGCTGGCCTACTTCCCCGCCAATAACGACGGCATGTTCTCCTGCGTGGGCTGCGGTCGCTGCGTGGACAAGTGCCCCAGCCATCTGAACATCGTCAAGGTCATCAAGGCCTTTGGAAAGGAGGGTTAAGCGTGTCCGAGCCTATGCATGAATGTAAATATAATCCCGGCTTTATGCGGGACACTCTGATCCCTCAGGTGGGCATCATCACCGACATCCGCACCGAGACCCCGGACGTGAAGACCTTCCGGGTCAACGCGCCCGGCGGCGGCAAGCTCTTTGAGCACATGCCCGGCCAGTGCGCCATGGTGTGTGCCCCCGGTGTGGGCGAGGCCATGTTCTCCATCACCTCCTCCCCCACCAACAAGGAGTATCAGGAATTTTCCATCAAGCGCTGCGGCCAGCTGACCGAGCATCTGCACTCCCTGCAGGTGGGCGATGAGATCATGGTGCGCGGCCCTTACGGCAACAACTTCCCTGTGGAGACCGAGCTCAAGGGACAGAACCTGCTGTTCATCGCCGGCGGTATCGCGCTGGCCCCCCTGCGTTCCGTCATCAACTATGTTCTGGACAACCGGGACAACTACGGCACCATCGACATTCTCTACGGCTCCCGCTCCGCGGACGATCTGGTCCAGCGCAAGGAGATCGAAGAGGTCTGGTCCAAGATCCCCGGTGTGAACATCTACCTGACCATTGACCGGGAGCAGGAGGGCTGGGACGGCCACGTGGGCTTCGTCCCCAACTACCTGAAGGAGATCGGCTTTACCACCGACAAGACCGCTATTCTGTGCGGCCCTCCCATTATGATCAAGTTCTGCCTGCAGGCACTGCAGGAGATGGGCTTCTCCAAGGAGCAGGTCTACACCACCCTGGAGCTGCGCATGAAGTGCGGCGTGGGCAAGTGCGGACGGTGCAACATCGGCACCAAGTATGTCTGCAAGGACGGCCCCGTGTTCCGCTTTGATCAGGTGGACGAGCTGCCCAACGAGTATTAAGGAGGTAAAGCCAA
>JAZUOI010000105.1:0-2136 GCA_045604585.1 Lawsonibacter sp.
CCAAGGGCGGCAATCCCGCCGACGGGCGCAAGGTGAAGGGCGCTACCATCCACTGGGTGGACGCCGCCACCGCCGTGGACGCGGAGGTGCGCCTGTACGACAACCTGTTCTCGGATGCCGACCCCGACGGCGGCGACAAGGATTTTCTGGATTGCCTGAACCCCGGCTCCCTGGAGGTGCTGTCCGGCTGCAAGCTGGAGGCAAGCCTTGCCGACACCGCCCCCGCTGACCGCTTCCAGTTCCTGCGTCTGGGCTATTTCTGCGCCGACAGCAAGGACTCCAAGCCCGGCGCGCTGGTGTTCAACCGCGCCGTCAGTCTGAAGGAAAGCTTCAAGAAATAACCCAAACAGCGCACACCACGGTGTGCGCTGTTGCTTTAGGAGGAGCCTTATGTTCAACTTCAAAAACGACTATTCCGAGGGCTGCCATCCCCGCATTCTGGATGCGCTGACCCGCACCAATCTGGAGCAGACGGTGGGCTACGGACTGGACGAGCACTGCGCCAATGCCGCCGCCCTGATCAAACAGGCCATCGGCTGCGAAACGGCCGATGTACACTTTCTGGTGGGCGGCACCCAGACCAATCTGACCGCTATCTCCGCCTTTCTGCGCCCTCACCACTGCGTGCTTGCCGCCGCCACCGGCCATGTGAACGTGCATGAGACGGGCGCTATTGAGGCCACCGGACACAAGGTGGTCACCCGCCCCACTCCGGAGGGCAAGCTGACCCCCTCCCTGGTGCAGGACATGGTGGACGAGCATACCGACGAGCATATGGTCAAGCCGGGTATGGTATACCTCTCCCAGTCCACAGAGCTGGGCACAGTATACTCCAAGGCAGAGTTGGCGTCTATTTACGCCTGCTGCCGGGAGAACGGCCTGTACCTGTACATAGACGGAGCGCGGCTGGCCTGCGCGCTGACTTCCGATGCCTGCGATGTGACTCTTGCCGACTTACCCGGTCTGTGCGATGCCTTTTATATCGGCGGCACTAAGAACGGTATGCTCTTTGGGGAGGCCATGGTCATCGTCAACGACGCGCTGAAGTCCGACTTCCGCTTTTTCATCAAGCAGCGGGGCGGCATGCTAGCCAAAGGTCGGCTGCTGGGTATCCAGTTTGAAGAACAGTTCCGGGACGGGCTGTATCTGGAGCTGGGGCGGCACGCCAACGCCTGTGCCCAGCGGTTGCAGGCGGGGCTGGAGGAAAAGGGCTATCCCCTGCTCCAGCGCTCCCCCACCAACCAGGTGTTCCCCATCCTCACTCCGGAACAGCTGGAGCGCGTTTTCTCCCTTGCCCTGTTTGAGACATGGGCACACTTGCCCGACGGACGCACCGCCATCCGGCTGGTCACCTCGTGGGCAACCAAGGCGGAAACGGTAGACGAGCTGCTCGCCGCGCTATGAACAAACGCAGCCCCGGTCAAATGACCGGGGCTGCGTTTGTTTCGGTTATTCAGTGAGCATCTGCCCAGCTTTTTCCCGCTGCGGTTTCCGCCAACAGGGTGACCGGCAGCTCCATGACCGCCTGCATTTCCTCCTGCACCAGCGCGCGCACTGCGTCCGCCTCCTGTTCGGGACATTCCACGATCAGCTCGTCGTGCACCTGCAGCACCAGCCGCCCCTCCAAGCCGTCGGCCAGCAGCCGGTCACGCACCCGGAGCATGGCCAGCTTGATGATGTCGGCCGCCGTGCCCTGAATGGGAGCGTTGAGCGCCACTCGCTCCCCGAAGGAGCGCAGGTTGAAGTTGGACGACTTCAGTTCCGGGATCCACCGGCGGCGACCCATAAGGGTGGCTACGTAGCCGCTCTGCTTGGCCTGCTCCACCACCGCGTCCATGTAGGTCTTGACCCCGGGATAGTGGGCAAAGTAGCGCTCCATATAGTCCTTGGCCTCGGCCACGCTCACCTTGATATCCTGAGACAGGGAGAAGGGGGAAATGCCGTATACAATGCCGAAGTTGACCGCCTTGGCGCTGCGGCGCATGAGGGGTGTGACCGCCTCCTGCGCCACTCCAAACACCTGAGATGCGGTGATGGTGTGGATATCCTCGCCGGAGTTGAAGCCGTCGATCATGGCCTTGTCCCCCGCCATACACGCCAACAGCCGCAGTTCAATTTGTGAATAGTCCGCGTCCA
>JAZUOI010000106.1:0-5516 GCA_045604585.1 Lawsonibacter sp.
CATAGCCCTTCAGCTGAGGCCAGATCATTGTCTTGCGCTGCTGCTCGGTGAGCTGGTTGGTACGCAGCAGATCGATGGTGCCCGGGGCAAGGATCCGTTCCCCGGTGGCGCCCACACCGCCGCAGGCCAGCGCCGCACAGAACTTGGAATACTCCGCCACCGTGGTGGTGATTCCCGCACCGCCGCTGTCATACTCCGAACCAAAGGCGTGCCGGGCGTTGGGGTCCACAGGCACCGCCTTGCCCTCTCCGGCGACAGTCGCCCCCGACTGCTGGGCTACAATACCGCCGGTGCTTCCGTCCACATAGTTGTATTGAACGGCCATTTTGTCCCGCACGCTCTCGTTGTGGTACATGGCCTGCACGTCAAGAGGTTGGAAAATATGCTCCCGGACGTAGTCACCGAACCGCTGACCGGAAACCACCTCTACCACCGCCCCAAGCACATCGTGGGACAGGCTGTACCGCCACATTTCCCCCGGCTCGAAGGCGAGGGGATCTTCCGCCAGACAGCGGATCACCGTCAGGGTGTCCATCTTTCCGCCGGTCAGCTGCCGCGCCTTTTCAAAGGCAGGGGTATCCCGGTTGTAGGTCAGGCCGGAGGTCATGGTGAACAGATGACGCAGGGTAATGGGGTTTTCCGCCTTTCGCACCCCGTCCCCGCGAGAAACGTACATCTCCCGGTACTCGGGGATAAATTCGTACAGCGGGTCGTCCAGCAGGAATTTCCCCTGCTCATAGAGCTGAAGTGCCGCGGTGACGGTCGCCACCTTGGAGCAGGAGTAAATATTAATGTAGTGATCCGGGGTCATGGGGATTCCGTTTTCCATGTCCGCATAGCCGGACTGATAGGAAAACACTTCCCGCCCATCCACACACACGCTGACGGCGTTGCCCGGGATGCGCCACGCGGTCAGATGATCCATAAACTGCTTCAGCGCGCCAAAATCCATCTCTTCTCACCTCTTAGTGGGTCAGAATAAACTGCACCACCGGCGTGGGGTCGTCCAGCCCGTGGGGGTGGTGGTCGCACTCGGGCTTGATGTAGGTGGGGCAGTCCAGCCCGGCCTGCTCATAGGCCTTTTGCAGCAGCGCGCCGTTTTCGTGGTAGGGCACGACCGTGTCGCTTCCGCCCGCCACCATGACAACGGGGATACGGTGGGCGACGAGTACGGGCACCTTGTCCAGCGGCATCTCACGATAGCCGATTACCTGCGAGATGCTGTCCATACCTAAAGCGGCAAACAGCTCCGCCACCGTTTCCTCCTTGGCCTGCGCCTTGTTTCCCAGAGCGCAGGGGCAGCTGAGGTAGTTCAGAACCGGGGCGTCCAGATACAGGCAGGACACCAGCTCCGGGTACTTGGCGGCAAATTTGATGGCCATCAAACCACCGCAGCTCATGCCGATCGGGACGACACGCTTATCCAAGGCATACTTGTCTGCCACAAAACGCACCAAACCGGCATAGCGATCCAGATCCTCATCCCGTCCCCAACGGGATCCATACTTTACAAAGCACAGGTGAAACCCTTTTTCCAGCAGGGGCACCTCCACCGCATTGGGGAACGCCCCCCAATACACGGTCTTCAGCATCAGCCGCCCGTTGGCCGTCCCCTCTCGGGGAAAGACCACATGGGCCTCCTGCCCCTCAAAGGAGAAGGTTTCCATGGCAAATCCGTTCCACTGTTCACTCATCTCAGCTTCCTCCTTACTGTGGGTCATCTTCCCGCTTTCTCATGTGCGCCGCCTCCAGCCAGCGTACCACCCGCTCCCGGGGCAGCAGCAGATTGACCAGCAGCGCCATGGCAAAGCCCACGCCGGTATCCAGCATACGGTTGAGGGAGTACATCACGTAGGTGTCCACCGGGGTGTTGAACAAAATGATGCACAGCACCACGCCGCCGGGCTGGATGCCGCCCGGCCACTTAAAAATCCGGCAGGCAACGATCAGCAGCAGCACACCCACAAACAGCAGCCCCATCAGCAGCAGGTGCGTCCCGCCCTGCGGATAAAAGCAGATGTACAGCCGAAACAGCCCCATGCCGATAAAGCCGCCGATGATGGTGCCGAAAAAGCGGTTGCCGCCCAGCAGCCACGAGTTCCCCATGTCCACGCCCACGCCGAAGATGGCGCCGATACAGGCAAAGGTGGGGTTTCGGTCAAAGGGGAAGCCGGGAATACTGCCCAGCAGAAAATACAACAGGGCACAGGCGGTGGCGGCGATGGCCGTTTTCACATTTCGCATACCGATATGGTAACCGGGACGCTGAGGAAGGTCGTTCATAACTTCGCGCTTCTTTCTCTGTTTTCTTTCGCCGCACAGCCGCGGCGGACTTACATTGTACCACCCGGTACGTTCCTTGGCAAGGTCATATTCCCTCAAATTCCCGCTCAAATGCCTCCACCAGCATGCTCCGGAACTCATCGGCATACCCGCTGGGATAGGCATTCCTGCGCTGGTAAATGCAGATGTTGCGGGTGTAGTCCCCCAGTCGGTGCAGCTCCACATCCTGGGAAAATTGTCCCCGCCAGGATATGGCCGGGATACAGGCCACCCCCAGACCCAGCGACACACACCGGCGGATATACACCGGATCCTCTCCCTGCAGAGCGATGCGCGGCTCAAAGCCCATGTCCCGGCATATTTCCAGGGTGAGATTGTGCATACTGTAATTGCTGCTCATGGTGATAAAGGGCTTGTCCATGATGTCAGCGGCAGTTAAGCAGGGTTTGTCGGGCACCGTTCCCCGGCGGGCAGCCAGCAGGATCTGTTCCCGGAAGGACTTGACCTTGACAAATTCCGGATGGGTGAAGCTTCCGTCGGACAAGATCAGGTCAAAGTCATTGCTCTGGGTATGGTCTCCATGCTCAGCCACAATACTGACGTTGGGATAGCGCCCCTGGAATGAGGAGACCACCTGCATGGCGATCCTTCGGCTGAGCCGGATGCCCAGGCGAAGCACTCCGTCCTCTGCTGCTCCCCGGGCCTTGTCCGCCGCGTGACGCAAAAGTCTGAGCGCCTGCTCCGTCTCCCGGTAGAACGCCTCCCCCCGGACATTCAGCCGCACCCGGTTGCCGCTGCGAACAAACAACTCCACCCCCAGCTCCCGCTCCAGCCGCTTAATGCTCTGGGAGATGTTGGATGGTGGCACATTGAACCGCTTGGCCGTCTGGGAAAAGTTCTGGGTGGCGGCCGCATCACAAAAGTAATTCAATTGAAGCAGTTCCATAGCAGACGCTCCTTTTGCTATTTTTCATCAGTTTACCACAATCCAGCATCACTTTCAAGATATAGTTGCTTATATCATTTCATGGTTTGCAATATAGCAAAACAATGGTAAAATAACGGGAAGACTGCTTGTACCCCAAGGGGTCGCGGCAATCAGACATATCCTGTTGTCTACTAATTTGGAGGGATTCATTGTGAAACAAACAAAGAAAACAAACTGGCTGTGGATCGCCATTGCCGTGGTACTGGTGGCTGCGGTGGCCGTTTGGTGCGGTAACTGCTCCGCCACCGCAGCCAACGGCGTGGAGGCGACCTTTAAGGTGTCCACCACCACCGCTCTGCTGGCCGGCATCTTCGTGGTGGCCGCCCTTGGCTATCTGCTGGGCAGCATCACTATTGAGGGCGTGTCTCTTGGCACCGCCGGCGTGTTCCTGGTTGCCATCCTGTTCGGCTACCTGTGCACCCTGCCCGGGCTGCAAAATATCCCCATTCTGGACAGCTTCTACATTTCCGACTCTTCGGCTACGCTGAACAACTACTTCTCCAAGGTGATCCAAAACATCGGTCTGGTGCTGTTTGTCACCTCCGTCGGCTTCATCGCCGGCCCCAACTTCTTCAAAAATCTGAAGAAAAACGCCACCTCCTTCGTCCTGCTGGGCGCCATCATCATTGTGTCCGGTTCTGCCGTGGCCGTGCTGTTCGCCCTGCTCCCCGGCATCGGTCCCGAGTTCTCCGCCGGTATCCTGTCCGGCGCCCTGACCTCCACCCCCGGCTTTTCCGCGGCACTGGAAGCGGCGGAGAGCATTGGCCACGCCACCGACATCATCACGCTTGGCTATGCCATCGCTTACCCCTTCGGTGTGCTCGGTGTGGTTCTGTTTGTCCAGCTGATGCCCAAGATCCTGAAGGCGGATATGGCCAAAGAACGCGAGCTGCTCAAAGCCGGTGTGCATGAGCAGGCCGAAGAGAAGCAGGGCCTGTTCCGCTGCGACGAATTCGGCCTGACCGCCTTCGCTCTGGCTGTGGTGGGTGGTCTGATTCTGGGCTGCATCAACATCCCCCTGACCGGGGCCGGTTACGCCGGTCCCTGCTTCAGCCTGGGCACCACCGGCGGCACCCTGATCATGAGCCTGATCTTCGGCCACTTCGGCCACTTTGGCAACTTCTCCCTCAAGGTGGATGACCGCACCCTGAAGGTGTTCCGTGAGTTCGGCCTGATGCTGTTCCTCATCGGCGCGGGCGTCAGCGGCGGCGTGTCCCTGGTCAGCGAGATCAGCAAGTCTTCCCTGGGCGGCATGATCGTGGTCTACGGTTTGATCGGCGGCGCGCTCATGACCCTGATCCCCATGATCGTGGGCTTCCTGGTGGCCAAGTTCCTGCTAAAGCTGAGCCTGCTGAACAATCTGGGCTCCATCACCGGCGGTATGACCTCCACCCCCGCTCTGGGCACTCTGATCAACACCGCCGGCACCGACGACGTGGCCGCGGCTTACGCCTCCACCTACCCCATCGCTCTGGTATTGATCGTGCTTGCCTCCCAGCTGATCATCACCCTTATGGGTTAACCGCGAATACCCACAAAAGGAGATGCTGTTATGGGCAACCTGTTTAAGCAGAAAGTTTCCAGCCTAAGGCGCCTTGAGAAGGCCGTTTTGGAATACGAAAAGCAGCCCATTGAGACCGGTAAAATCCTCTTTTATGGCTCCTCCGGCTTCACCCTCTGGAAAGAGCGACACATCGGACGCTCTCTGGAAGATGACATCCGCATGAAAGATGGCTCCCCCGCCGCAGTCAACCACGGCTTCGGCGGCGCCATCATCGAAGAGGGTCTTTATTACTATGACCGTCTGATCAAACCTTGGGCTCCCCGTGCCATCGTGCTGCGTTTTTTCCCCAACGACATTCAGATGGGCTACTCCCCCGTGGAGATCATGTATCTGTTGGCTCAGTTCTGCCGGCGCGCCCGGGCGGATTTCCCCGGTATCAAGCTGTACATCTGCGATGCCATGCCCCACTTGGTTCAGGCCGACAATCTGCTGTGGCGCAAGTGCTCCCAGCAGTACAACGAGCTGGTGCGTGACTACTGCGACTGCTACGACGACTGCTTCTGTGTGGCTCAGTCCACCTGGCCCGGCTTCTACAACGACCCCGCCGACGCCGGTGATTACACCAAGGTGCGGGATGACATCTGGCAGGAGGACGGGATGCACCTGACCAAGGAAGGCTACGAGGTCTACCGCGACCTGTTCCTGGACGCCCTGGATGATATCAAGTCGGAGGCCAAGCGG
>JAZUOI010000107.1:0-5097 GCA_045604585.1 Lawsonibacter sp.
TTCCAGTCCCACAACTTCACCCAGCTGCTGGTCAACACGCTGGGCATCTCCCTGTACAACATCTTCGTGGGCTTCCCCATCCCCATCATTCTGGCTCTGATGCTTCACGTCAGCGAGCGCAAGGTGCTCAAGAAGGTCACCCAGAACGTGGCGTACATGCCCCACTTCATCTCCACTGTGGTTCTGGTCGGTATCATCAACCAGATCCTGAACCCCGTGTCCGGCGTCATTGGCACCTTCTATCACATGTTCGGCGGCATCGGTGTGGCTCCTGACATCCGTGCCAGCGCCGCCGCCTTCCGCCACCTGTATGTGTGGTCGGGCGTGTGGCAGCAGATGGGCTGGGGCACCATCATCTACGTGGCCGCCCTGTCCGGCGTGTCCCACGAGCTGCACGAGGCCGCTGAGCTGGACGGCGCCAGCCGCTGGAAGCGCGTACTGAACGTGGACCTGCCCGCCATCCTGCCCACCATTTCCATCATGCTGATCCTGCGTTTTGGTACGGTCATGTCCGTGGGCTACGAAAAGGTCTACCTGATGCAGAACGACCTGAACCTGTCCACTTCCGAGGTTATTTCCACCTACGTGTACAAGATCGGTCTGGGCAAGATGCGCATGTCCTACGGCACAGCCATCGACCTGTTTAACTCCGTTATCAACACCACTATGCTGCTTACCGTTAACGCGATCGTGCGCAAGCTGACCAACGGCGAGCAGGGAATGTTCTAAGAAAGGAGCGGAAGTAAAATGGCTAAGACTAAACAAAGAGACATTAAGATCAAGCGCAACCGCTCCTGGGACGACAAGCTGTTGTACGCCACCACCGACATCATCCTGGTGCTGCTGCTGCTGGTAGTCGGCTATCCCATCATTTATGTTCTTTCCTGTTCCTTCTCCTCCGGCTCCGCCGTTTCCGGCGGTCAGGTGCTGCTTTGGCCCGTAGAGCCCTGCATCACCGGCTATGAGATCATCTTCGGCTACAAGAGTGTTTGGACCGGCTTTGGCAACACCATCTTCTACACCGTGGTGGGTACCGCAGTGAACATGTTCCTGTCCATTCTGGCCGCTTACCCCCTGTCCCGTCCCGGCTATCAGGGTCACAAGGTGGTCACCACCCTGTTTACCATCACCATGATGTTCTCCGCCGGTATCATCCCCAAGTATCTGCTGATGTCCAACCTGGGCCTTACCAACACCCGCTGGGCTCTGATCCTGGCCGCTTCCATCAGCACCTACAACATGATCATCATCCGCACCTACTTCCGCAACTCCATTCCCAGCGAGCTGATCGAGGCCGCCCGTATCGACGGCTGCTCCGAGCTTCGCACCCTGTGGAGCGTGGTGCTGCCCCTGTCCAAGGCGGTTATCTCCGTGGTCACCCTGTACTACGCGGTGTCCCACTGGAACCAGTACTTCACCGCCATGATCTACCTGCGCGACCGCAGCCTGCAGCCCCTGCAGATGGTGCTGCGCGACATCCTGGCCGCCTCCAAGATCGACACCTCCGAAATCGAGGATCCCGAGCTGCTGGCCAAGATCGTCGGCACCGCCGACCTGATCAAGTACTCGCTGATCGTAGTCTCCTCTGCCCCCATCATTGCCGCTTACCCCTTCGTCCAGAAGTTCTTCGAGAAGGGCGTTATGATCGGTTCCGTGAAGGGCTGATACCCTGCGTCTCAAACACCGCCTGTCCACGGACAGGCGGGGTTTTCTCTCCATTGCCACCCCTTCCGTCAAAACCACTTGATACAAAGGAGTCCCGCCATGTCTTCCACCCGTTCGCTCAGCGACTTTCTGGGCACCAAAGATCTGTATCAGCGCATGCTGCGCATTGCCGTCCCCATCTCCCTGCAATCGCTGATCACTGTAGGCATCAACCTGATGGACTCCATCATGCTCAGCGGCATGGGGGATGCCCAGCTGTCCGCCTCCTCCCTGGCCACCCAGTTTATTAATCTGTTCATGATCTGCTGCATGGGCATCGGTATGGGCGCGTCAGTGCTCACCTCCCGCTACTGGGGCATGCGCGAGCTGCACAGCTTGAAAAAATCGGTGACCATCATGCTTCGGCTGGTGCTGTCCTTCGCCTGCGTGTTTACCCTGGCCACCATTCTCATCCCGAACCTTATTATGCGCATGTACTCCCCGGAGGCGGATATCATTCATTACGGCGTAATTTACCTGCGCTGGCTCATTCCCACCTATATATGCATGGGTCTGTCCCTCACCTGCACCATTGTGCTGCGCAGCGTTGGGCAGGTAAAGGTGCCCCTGTTCACCTCCATCGCCGCCTTCTTCGTTAATGTGTTCTTCAACTGGGTATTTATTTTCGGTAAGCTGGGTGCGCCCCGCATGGAGATCGCGGGCGCGGCGCTTGGCACGCTGATTGCCCGCGTGTTTGAACTCATCTGCATCTGCGGCTGGTTCTTCTTTGTGGACAAGCGCATGAGCTATCGGCTGAAGGATCTGGCCATGAAGTGCCGGGATCTGCTGGGCGAATACATCCGCATCAGTATCCCCGTCCTTATCAGCGACTCCCTTCTGGCCCTGGGCAACAACGCCGTGTCTATGGTAATGGGACACATTGGCAAGGCCTTTGTGGCCGCCAACTCGGTGACCATGGTCACCCAGCAGCTCAGCTCGGTTCTCACCACCGGCGTGTCCAACGCCAGCAGCATTATCACCGGCCATACCATGGGCGAGGGCGACTTTGACAAAGCACAGAAGCAGGGTTACGCATTCCTGTTTATGAGCTTTGTCATTGGCTGCTTTGCCGCGCTGATCATCCTTGTGCTGCGCGCCCCCATCATCAACTTCTATCAGGTCTCCCCCGAAGCCAAGGCCATCGCCTGGGAGCTGATGGATTCCATCCTGATCATTGTCATCTTCCAGTCCATGAGCTCCATCCTCACCAAAGGCGTGCTTCGCGCCGGCGGTGACACCAAATTCCTCATGGCCGGAGATATCCTGTTCCTCTGGGTCGCCTCCATTCCTCTGGGCTATCTGGCCGGTCTTGTGTTCCATTGGCCCGCATTCTGGATCTACATGCTTTTGAAAATCGATCAGATCATCAAGTGCGTGTGGTGCTTTTTCCGTTTGCGCAGCGGCAAATGGATGAAAAAAATCTACTCCGCATAAGCATGGTATAACCCGTCCCCGTCCGGCATATGCTATGGACAGGTGATGTAACATGAATCTGAAAAAGAATTGGAAGACCTACGCATTCTGGATCTTGCTTGCCGAGGTTGTGGGCGCGCTGTCCGGGTGGCTGACCCGGGATGGCATGAAAACGTATGAGCAGACGGTGACCCAGCCTCCCCTGTCCCCGCCGGGCTGGGTATTCCCCATCGTATGGGCCATCCTGTACGCGCTCATGGGTATCGGCGCCGCCCGGGTGTATCTGGCTCCCGCATCCAACAACCGCTCCCGGGGTCTGATGCTGTTTCTGGTTCAGCTGGTCTTCAACTTCCTGTGGAGCATCGTCTTTTTTAACCTGCAGGCCTATGGGTTCGCCCTGATTTGGCTGCTGGCTCTGTGGGCGTTGATCCTGTGGATGATTCTGGCCTTCCGCCGGGTAGACAAACCGGCCGCCTGGCTACAGGTGCCCTATCTGCTGTGGGTCACCTTTGCTGTCTACCTCACCTTCGGAGTGTGGGTGCTCAACCGTTAAAAAACTGCCGGGCAGCGCCCGGCAGTTTTTTCTATCCGAAGCAAACCGGGCGGCGCCCAGGCGTGGGGCAGGATTTGCGTTTTCTTTGGCCGATTTGCTTGACATTCCCTCTTTATCGCATTAAAATATATGTGGACAATTATGAAAAACTTTGGGGACGTTTTTCACTTGTCGCAGGGCGTATGTCCTTGCGGCTGATTTTATGCTTACTATTGTCTACACTATAAGGAGGTGTGAAAACCGCAATGTCCAACCTATTGCCCTACATGATCGGTGCAATCATCGGAATCGTGATTGGCGGCGTGATTGGTATTTTCATCGGCTGGAACCGGCGCAAAAGCTCCGCTGAGCGCGAGATCGGCTCCGCGGAAGAAGAAGCCACCCGCATTGTCAACGAGGCCTACAAGAGCGCCGAGAGCAAAAAGCGCGAGGCTATGCTGGAGGCCAAGGAAGAAATTCTGAAGTCCCGCAACGAGTACGAGCGCGAAGAGAAGGAGCGCCGGGCTGACCTGCAAAAGCAGGAACGCCGCCTTCAGCAGAAGGAGGAGGCGCTGGACCGCAAGACCGATAACATCGAAAAGAAGGAAGAACAGCTTGCCGAAAAGCTGGCCAAGCTGGAAACCACCCAGTCCGAGGCCGAAGCCATCAAGCGCCAGCAGGTGGAAGTGCTGGAGCGGATCTCCGGCTTCACCGCCGAGGAGGCCAAGAACTTCCTCATCTCCCAGCTGGAGGCGGACGTGACCCACGAGTCTGCCATGAAGATCAAGGAGATCGAGACCCGCTTCAAGGAAGAGGCGGACACCAAGGCCAGAGAGATCATCTCCCTCGCCATTCAGCGCTGTGCCGCCGACCATGTGGCCGAAGCCACCGTCTCTGTGGTGCCCCTGCCCAACGATGAGATGAAGGGCCGCATCATCGGCCGTGAGGGCCGCAACATCCGCACACTGGAAACCATGACCGGCGTGGATCTGATCATTGACGACACGCCGGAGGCCATCACTGTCTCCTGCTTCGACCCCGTCCGCCGGGAAATTGCCCGGATGAGTCTGGAAAAGCTGATCACCGACGGCCGCATCCATCCCGCCCGCATTGAGGAGACGGTGGAAAAGGCCCAGCGTGAAGTGGAAGCTACCATCAAGCAGGAGGGTGAGCGCGCCATCTTTGAAACCGGCGTTCACGGCGTCCATCAGGAGCTGATCAAGCTGCTGGGCCGTCTGCACTACCGTACCAGCTACGGTCAGAACGTGCTGCAGCACTCTATGGAGGTGGCCTTCCTCTCCGGCATTATGGCCAGCGAGTTGGGCATTGACCCCGAGATCGCCCGCCGTGCCGGTCTGCTGCACGACATCGGTAAGTCGGTGGACCACCAAGTGGAAGGCAGCCACATCGAGATCGGGGTGGACATCGCCCGGAAGTATAAGGAGAGC
>JAZUOI010000108.1:0-2933 GCA_045604585.1 Lawsonibacter sp.
GCAGGGCGCGCATGTTGAAATGGGTATACAGTTTTTCCATGGCAAGGGGCAGGTCGACTTCGTCCGCTCCCGCAAAGAGGTAGGAGATGCCCTTTTCCCGCAGGAAGCCCAGATAGGCGTCGGATACCGTCTCACACAAAATCTCCACGATGTGGCTGTTGTCATAGCCCGGGTCCTCGTCGTGAATGCAACTGTCCGACCAGTTCAGCCGCCCCTTGGGGTCAAGGGCGACGGCATAAAAGGCGGCATCGGCACAGGCGATGTAGTCCTCCCGGGGGAACGAGCAGCCGGAAAAGGGGGTCAGGTCGGGCGCGTCCGGGCCGGTGAAGCTCTCCTGCATGGTCACCCGCCCGCACAAAAAGCCGTTTGCGCCGAAAGTGCGGTGGCAGTGAAAGTAAAAGTCGGTAATAGGCTGCATGGCCTCCTGTTCCAGAAAGGAGCCGGTGATCTTGCCGTCCATGCTGGTGGTCATGTGATAGATGATGTAAGGGCGCTGCATAAGTCAACCTCCGTGTAGTTTGTCCAGCCGCGCCACCAGAAACTGGGCGCACAGGCCGGTGAACAGTCCCGCGGCCATGCCGGCGGGGAGCAGATAGGGCAGATATACCACGAGAGCGGGGGTGCGGGCAATGAGGATGGCGGCGATGAGCTGTCCCAGGTTGTGGCAGCCGCCGCCAATGACGCTGCACACCCAAATCTGCCGCCGGGTGAGCAGTTTGCGCAGCAGCAGCATGGAAAGCCAGCACAGCAGACCGCCCGCCAGACTGTAAGCAAGGGTCATCATCTGCCCGGAGAACACGCTGCCCAGAAACACCCGGGCCAACAAAATCATCAGGGCGTCTCCCGCCCCCAGCACGAACATGGCATATACCGTGACGATATTGGCAAGCCCCAGCTTGATACCTGGGATGGGAATGGGGTTGGGCAGATGAGCCTCTGCCATGAAGATGGTCAGGGCGATGGCGGTGAGCAGCGCCATGCGGGTCAGCCGACTCGCATGGTTATTTTGTTTGGGCGTCAAGGGTGGAGACACCTCCTTGGATTTCAACGACCAGTCCATTGGGCAGGCACACGATGGGGGTGCTTGCGCTGTCCACCCAGCCCTGCTTTACGCACACTTGGTCGGGACAGGTGGCATGGGACACGCAGACCCGCCCATCCCGGACAGTGACGGTGTTGCTGCCGCCGTTGGGGGAAGACAGGGTGTACTCCACCGGCTCGTCCAAAGGGAAGGTGTGCAGGAGTTTGCCGTTCCAATACACCTGAGCCACCGAGCCGGGAGAGGAGAATAGGGAGAGCATGGCAACACACAGCACACACACGGCACACACGCCGCCCAGTACCAGCAGCCAGAACCGATCGCTTTTCATTTCAGCACCTCCACCTGCCGCCCGGTGTAGCCGTCCATGAGGGAAAAGGCATCCGTCAGTCCGGCCGTGATGGTCACGCGGCCGTCGGTGTGGATGAACACCGCCTCAAAATCCCGGTGTGTCCGCCAGAATGCGGCGGCCTGCTCCCCGCCCATGACGAACAGAGCGGTGGACAGAGCGTCGCACCGGGTGCCGTAGTCGCCGATGACGGTCACGGAGGCCAGACCGTTGTCCGCCGGGAGACCGGTATCCGGGTCGATAATGTGGTGGTAAAGCTGACCGCCGACGGTGAAACAGCGCTGATAGCTGCCCGAGGTGACCACTGCCTGGTCGACGACGGACACCACGGCCAGCGTGTTTTCGGTGGCGGGGTCCTGAATGCCCACCCGCCAGGCACTTCCGTCCGGCTTGGTGCCGATGGTCTGGATGTTGCCGCCCAGGCGCAGGATGGCGGAGGCCACGCCGTGACCACGCAGCTGCTGCACCGCTCGGTCGCCCGCCCAGCCCTTGGCGATTCCGCCGAAATCCAGTTGAACGTCGTGGGGCAGGGTGAGGGTGTTGCCCACAAGAGCGGGGGCGGCGTAGTCCACCAGAGGGAGAATCTGTTCCAGCGTGCCTGTTTCGGGGACTTGATAGGTTCCTGTGGTAAAGCCCCAGGCCTGCACCAGGGGATAGACGGTGGGGTCAAAGGCTCCCCCGGTCTGCCCAGCCAGCAGCAGCGCCTGCTCCAGCAGGGCGGTCAGCTCCGGGGAGAGGGTGAGGGTGGAGCTGGTGCGATGATTCAGGGCATAGACCTCGCTTTTTTTCTCGGTCACGTCCAGCAGGGAGTCCAGAAAGAGAATGTCCCCCTGCACCTTGTCCAGACCTTCCTGCGCTCCCGAGCCGTAGGCGGTCAGGTACATAAAGGTGTCCATAGCGGTGAATTGCCGCTCCTGAACAGGGGACGTGGCCACGCAGCCAGTCAACACATATACAAGAAGCAGCGCCGCGGAAAGGACGCGAAGCCAACGGGACATGGTCAGCCCTCCTTTTTGTTCGTGCAGCTATCATAACACAAAATATGCCCCTTGTCATGTCCTTCTCACGCACAGGGGGTTTCGGTTGATTTTTTGAGGGAAAACATGTATAATAAATCTATCTATGCGTATGGGTCGCGAAAGGAGTTTGCGCCATGAGCTATACCTTTGAACAGTATCAGGTCAGCGCCGAGACCATCCGTGCCCGGCTGTCCGGTTTTGTGCCGGAGGTGGCCATGATTTTGGGGTCCGGCCTGGGTTATTTGGGGGACGAGGTAGAAAACGCTGTGGTTATCCCTTACGGGGATATCCCCCACTTCAAGGCATCCACCGCCCCCGGCCACAAGGGGCAGTTCGTGTTCGGTACGCTGGAGGGCAAGCGTGTGGCCGTGATGCAGGGACGTATGCACCACTACGAGGGCTACTCCTATGAGGAAGTCTCCTACGCCGTGCGGGTGCTGCGTCTGCTGGGCTGCACCACCCTCATTGTCACCAATGCCGCCGGGTGCGTGCGCACCGACTGGCAGGCGGGGGACTTGATGCTCAT
>JAZUOI010000109.1:0-2707 GCA_045604585.1 Lawsonibacter sp.
TTCTCACCGCCGGAGATGATCACGTCCTTCTTCCGGTCTACCAGGAAGATGAAGCCGTCCTCGTCCTGCCGGGCCATATCGCCGGTATGCAGCCAGCCGTTCTCCAGTACCTCGTTGGTGGCCTCCTCGTTATGGTAGTAGCAAACCATCACGCCGGGACCCTTCACGCACAGCTCACCCACGTCCCCGGGCTTGACGATTTGATTGAGCTCGTCCACAATTTTGATCTTCCAGCCGTAGCCGGGCACACCGATGGCACCCACCTTGTTGACGTTGTCCATACCCAGATGGACACAGCCCGGGCCGGTAGACTCGGACAGACCGTAGTTGGTGTCGTACTTGTGGTGGGGGAAATACTCCATCCAGTGCTTGACCAGCGAAGGGGGCACGGGCTGCGCGCCCATGTGCATGAGCCGCCACTGATCCAGCTCGTAGTGATCCAGCTTCAACTCTCCCCGATCCAGCGACGCGAGAATATCCTGCGCCCAGGGCACCAGCAACCAGACAATGGTACAGTGCTCCTGCGAGGCGGCATCAAACACCGCCTTGGGGGAATTACCCTTGAGCAAAACCGCACGGCTTCCGGTAAACAACGAGCCAAACCAGTGCATCTTGGCGCCCGTGTGGTACAGGGGCGGAATGCACAGGAACACGTCCTCGTGGGTGGTCTCATGGTGGGTAGCCTCCATACGGGCGGCCTGATTCAAAGCCTGATGCTTGAGCAGAATGGCCTTGGGGAAACCGGTGGTACCGGAGGAGTAGTAGATGGCCGCCTCGTCCTCGTCGTCAATGAGGATCTTGGGGGCTGCACTGGAGCAGTTGGCGGTGGCACGGTGGTAGTCCTCCGCCCAGGGAGGACACACATCACCCACAAAAAAGAGCAGATGGTCTTTTTTCAGCGTGGGCACGATGGTCTCCATACGCCCAATGAACTCCGGGCCAAAAAACAGCACATCCGCCTCTGCCAGTTTCAAGCAGTACTCGATCTCGTCCGAGGTATAGCGGAAGTTCAACGGCACGGCGATGGCACCCGTTTTCAAAATGCCAAAGTAGATGGGCAGCCACTCCAAACAGTTCATCAGCAGGATGGCCACCTTCTGCCCCTTGCGGATGCCCCGTCCCAGCAGCATGTTAGCCACACGGTTGGCCTTCTCGTCAAAGATGGACCAGGTGATCTCCCGGCGGTAGGGCGCGGAGGAGGTGGGCTGAATGAGAGAATACTCCTTCCAGGTCACACGCTGCTCCTCCTGCAGCTCGGGGTTGATCTCCACCAGGGCGACCTCGTCCCCGTACAGCTTGCTGTTGCGTTCCAGCAGATCGGTAATTGGCATGGGTATCGTCCTTTCCTTCCGCGAGCGGCGCGGCCACTTCAACGGTTTAAAGCGTCATAAATTCTTTGGGTATCATACCGCATTTTCTCCGCAAAGTCAACACCTTCTTCCCTATCTTTCGGAAAAAGTTTTCCCCGCTCCTTTGCCGAAATAAATTTCACAGTTTAAAGTTTAACACTGTAAAGTTTTTCTTTACTTTTTCACTTTAAGGTGCTACTATATATGGGTAAAATATGCGGCGTGTTCCGCCGCCATTCTGAAAGGAGTTTGCATCATGGCAAAGGTCGAACGCAAAGAGCGCAGCATCGCACTGTATGAAACGATTTTGAAGCTGAAGGATCTGGATGAATGCTGCCGCTTCTTCGATGATCTGTGCACCCCCACCGAACTGCGCTCCATGGAGCAGCGCTTTGACGTAGCTGTGTACCTGAAGCAGGGACTGGTCTATCTGGACATTTTGGAAAAGACCGGTGCCTCCAGCGCCACCATCAGCCGGGTGCGCCGTTCCATGCTGGACAACGGTGCCGGCGGTGTGGTGGGTCAGGTGATCGACCGGGTGAACGAAGACAAAGAAAGCTGATCCAAGCGAAAAAAGAGAGGAATATATAACATGAAACAGCTCATGCTGGGCAACGCCGCCGTTGCCCGCGGCCTGTACGAGGCCGGCTGCTGCGTGGTGTCCAGCTATCCCGGCACCCCCAGCACGGAAATCACCGAGGAGATGGCGAAATTCAACGAGGTCTATGTGGAGTGGGCCCCCAATGAGAAGGTCGCCATGGAGTCCGCCTTTGGCGCAAGCCTGGCCGGCAAGCGCTCTTTCTGCGCTATGAAGCACGTGGGTCTGAACGTGGCTGCCGACCCCCTGTTCACCGTGGCCTACACTGGTGTGAACGGGGGCATGGTCATCGCCGTGGCCGACGACCCGGGTATGCATTCTTCCCAGAACGAGCAGGACTCCCGCCACTACGCCGTGGCCGCCAAGCTGCCCATGCTGGAGCCCTCTGACTCTGCCGAAGCTCTCGCCTTTGCCAAGGCCGCTTATGATATCTCCGAGGAATTTGACTGCCCGGTGCTGATGAAAATGTGCACCCGCGTGGCTCACTCCCAGTCGGTGGTGGAGACCGCCCCCCCTCAGGAGATCCCCGCCAAACCCTATGAAAAGAACATTGCCAAGTACGTTATGATGCCCGGCAACGCCATCCGCCGCCATCCCTTTGTGGAGGAGCGCATGGTCAAGCTGGCCGAGTATGCCGAGACCTCTCCCCTGAACCGGGTGGAGATGGGCGGCACCGAAGTGGGTATCATCACCTCCTCCACCTCCTATCAATATGTAAAGGAAGTGTTCGGGGACAGCGTGTCCGTGCTGAAGCTGGGCA
>JAZUOI010000110.1:0-7656 GCA_045604585.1 Lawsonibacter sp.
CACAAAAAAAGACACGCCGCGGCGTGTCTTTTTTTGTGCTTATCGTATCGCCTGGTGGCGTGCCCCCTCCGGGTCAAAGGCAGTGGTGAGGCGCACGGTCTCGCTTCCCTCCATCGTACCCGACCAAATCCGGCCGGACAAGGGGTTCGACACCTGCGTTTGACTCAGCACAGACAGCACCGCTCCCGTGTCCTTCAATGCGTTTTCCACGCGCGTCAGAAATGCGGCCGTCTGCTCCGCCTGCGCGCCGGGCGCCTGCCAGTGCTCCAGCAGGATCTCATCAAAGCCCATGCGGGCCAGCTCCGCCCCCACGCCGGACAGGTACTGCTCCACCGCCTCATCTCCGGGGGTCAGCCAGCCGTCGCTGCCGGCCAGCGCGTCGTCCCGGAAGCAGGACACGCAGGCCACCGTCCGCACGCCCTCCGAGCGCAGCTGCGCCAACAGGGAGATGACCCGGTCACTGTCTCCGTTGCCTGCGGCGGCAAGGCTTTGATAGGAGACATAGCCCAGCCTTCCGTCCGGTGTTTTCATATCCAGCACCACGGTGTCCGCCCCGGCGTTCTCCACCGCCTGCAGGCCGTCTCGTTCCAGCACGTCCGCCGTCAGCCACACCGCCCGGGTGCGGGAGATGGTCTGTGCCGTGGGTGCGGGGTCGGGCGCGCCCGCCTGCACCTGAACGCTCACGTCTACTCTGGGTGGAAGAGGGGCGGGTCGGGACAGGAAGGGGGGCTGGAAGCGCACGCCCTGATCCGTATAGACCACCCAGCGCTGCCCCACGCCCAGAACGGCCACCACCAGCACCAGCACACCGGTCAGCGTCAGCATCAGCCGGCGCGTGGCTCGCTGGGCCGCGAAGCGGCCCCGGTAGCCGGTATTGCGCCGCCGCATCATGGGACATCCCTCCCTTCCTTTCGATCATGAACTGTGGTTATTATAGCATAATCCCCCGTTTTTCTCCTGTCAACATTCTGTCCCAATTGTTTATATATTATTTACAAATTTCTTGTTTTTTAAGAAAAAACACCCCGAACCGTTCAAAAATGTTCGGGGCGTTCGGTTTTTCACATTCAGATGACCATGCCGCCGCAGCAGGAGAGCACCTGCCCGGTGACAAAGGGCGCGTCGGCACACAAAAACCAGATGGCGGCAGCCACGTCTTCCGGCGTGCCGATGCGCGCCAGCGGGGTCTCCTGCCGCAGCTGCTCCAGGCTCTGCCCGTCCAGATGGGCATTCATATCCGTGGCGATCACACCGGGGGACACGCAGTTGACCGCCACGCCGGAGGGACCCAACTCCTTGGCCAGCGCCCGGGTCATGGCGATGACCGCACCCTTGGAGGCGGAGTAGGCCACCTCGCAGGAACCGCCCGTCACCCCCCACATGGAGGCCACGGTGACGATGCGCCCGGTCTTGGCACGCACGAAGTAGGGAACGGCGGCGCGCAGGGTGTAAAAAGTGCCGTCCACATTGGTGGCAAAAACCTGCCGCCATTGCTCGTCGGTGGTGTCGGTAAGCAATTGTTGGGGCAGGGACACCCCGGCGTTGCACACCAGCGCATCCAGACCGCCCAGCTCTGCCACCGTCCGTTCTACCAGCGCAGCCGCCTGCTCCGGGCAGGACACATCCCCCCCGATGGCGCAGGCGCGTACGCCCAGCCCGGTCAGCTCGTCTGTCAGCGCCCGGGCAGCTTGTTCGTTTTGGTTGTAGTTGACCGCCACGTTCCAGCCCCGCTGGGCAAAGTATCGGGCGGTGGCCGCCCCGATGCCACGGGACGCGCCGGTAATGAGAACGGTACTCATAAACTCTCCTCCAATGCCGCTCGGGCGGCGGCCGCCATGGCCGCGCCGTCCAGCGTGGTTTGTGTGAACTGCTCCAAAGCGAACACCGCCTGCCAAATGAGCATACCCAGCCCGTTGGCGGTGCGCAGACCCAGCTCCCCCGCCCGCTTCAGCAGCGAGGTGCACGGGGGGCTGTACACCAAATCGAACACCCCCGCGTCGGGGGTCAGTTGTTCCAGAAAGGACAGGTCGGCAAAGTCTCCCTGCACCCCCGTCATGCCAAGGCTGGTGCAGTTGACCACAAGGCCGCAGCCCCGGGCAAGACGGCGCAGCGTGTCCGGTTCAAAGTCCGACGGATGCGCCACCTCCTGCCCGTCCACCCGGCACACCTGCTGCGCCCGGGACAGGGTGCGGTTGGCCACCCCAATGTCCGCCGCCCCGGCTTGCGCCAGCTTGGCTACCACCGCCTTGGCCGCGCCACCGGCACCCAGCACCAGCACCCGGCGTCCCTCTGCCGTCATGCCGGCTTCCCGCAGTGCCCGCAAAAAGCCGTCCCCGTCGGTGTTGTAGCCGTAAGTACTTCCGTCCCGGATACACACGGTGTTCACCGCGCCAAACCGTCGGGCATCTTCCGACAGCCAATCCATCAAGGGAACCAGGTTCTCCTTGTGGGGGATGGTGGCGTTGAATCCGTCGTACCCCTCCCGTTTGGCCTGCTCCAGCCAGCCGGCGGTGTCCGTGCGCGAGACCCAGCGGGCGGTGTATTCCCCCTCCAGCCCCGCCGCGCGGAGCATAGCGTTTTGGATGACGGGGGATTTGGAGTGCCCCACCGGGTCGCCGATGACACACAGCTTTCTCATTTTCCGCCCCCCAGAAAATAGTCCATGGCCATGAGATAGCCCGCAAACCCATGCCCGTACAGCTGTCCCACGCAGGCGGGGGCGGTGACGGAAAGGGCGCGGAAGCTCTCCCGCCGGTCGATGTGGGAGATGTGCACCTCATAGGCCGGGACGCTTACCGCCTTGAGGGCGTCCAGAATGGCATAGCTGTAATGGGTGTAGGCGGCGGGGTTGATGATGATGGCATCGTACACCCCGTCGGCGGCGTGGATGGCATCAATGATGGCTCCCTCATGGTTGGACTGGAAGCAATCGGCGGTGGAGTTGTTTTTCTCGGCGTGCTCTTCTATCATCCGGCACAGAGTGTCATAGCTCTGGTCGCCGTAGATGCCCGGCTCCCGTTTCCCCAGCAGATTCAGGTTGGGGCCGTTGATAACAAGAAATTTCATTGTCCGCACTCCTCTTTGTAGATGGCGGCGATCTGCTGCGCCGCCTGCTTGGCAGTATCGGTGTCGGAAATGGTGTGATGGGCGTATTTGCGGTACAGACCGATGCGCTGCTCATACAGATCGTAGACGCGCTGCTTGTCCCCGCTGAGCAGCGGTCGGCCACTCAGATCCTCACCCAGAATATCACCCAGGGCACGGTCACGGAAAAAGACGATGCCGTTCCCCCCCAGCGCCTGCATATTTTCTTCCCGGAGCACCATACCGCCCCCGGTGGCGATAATGACGTTTTCCATGCTTGCGGCCTGCCGGGCGGCGGCACTCTCCCTATCACGGAACCCCGCTTCGCCCTCTTGGGCGAAAATGTCCGGAATGGTTCGTCCGTCCGCCTGCTCCACCATCTGGTCGGTGTCCACCAGCACCATGTGAAGCAGCGCGGCAAGTTCCCGCCCCACGGCGGTTTTTCCGCAGCCGGGCATGCCGATGAGTACGATGTTCTTCCTCATATCATGTTCCCTCACAGGTTGGACACAAAATTGCCCAGCACCCGGAAGTCCGCCGCCGTTTGGGACAATTCCCGCAGAACGCCGTCCATCTCCGGAGCGAGCAGGCTGCCGTTAAATTCCAGAAAGAACATGTATTCCCAGCTGTGTCCGGGCATGGGACGGGACTCCAGTTTGGTCATGTTCAGGCCGTTGACGGCAAAAATGGTCATAATGCGGTGCAGGCTGCCTGCCTCATGGGGCAGGGAAAAGACGGTGCTGATCTTATCCGCACCCTCCCGCAGTTCCATGGCCGGGGAAACCACTACAAAACGAGTGGTATTGTTGGCGTTGTGATTGGTGCCCCTGACGAGAATGTCAAGGCCGTACAGCTGCGCCGCCCGCTCGGAACAGATGGCCGCCTTGGTCACGTCCCCCGTCTGAGCCACATACTGCCCCGCGCCGGCGGTGTCCGCGCAGGGCACCTGCACCCAGTCCGGGTGAGTGTTGAGAAAACGGTCAGACTGGAACAGCCCTTGCTCGTGGGAGTAGACGTGGGTGATGGTGTCCAGAGTGGCGCCTTTGGGCGCCATCAGACAGTGCTCCACCTTAACGGTGGTCTCGCCCACGATATGGAATTCATACTGGGTCATCAAGTCATACACCTGACGGATGGCGCCGCTGGTGGAGTTCTCAATGGGCAGCACGGCGTAGTCCGCTGCGCCGCTCTTCAGCGCCTGAAACACGTCCTCAAACTGCTCCAGCCCCACGTTGTTCGAGCGGTCGCCGAAGAAATGGATGCACGCCATCTCGCTGTACGCCCCCGCCACTCCCTGATAGACCACTTTGGGGTTGGCAACAGGGGTGCGGGCAGCGGCAAGGGCGCGCTTACACCGCTGATAGGCGGGGTCATCCCCCGTCTCACAAACGAGCTTGCGCTGACGGCGGCGGCTGACCGCCATCAGGTGTTCAAACAGGGCGGCAAGGTCAGCGCTCATCCCCTCGTCCCGGGCAAGCGCCGCCTTGGCAGCCAGCACCTCCCGCTCCCGCTTGGCATCCAGTACAGGCAGGTTCCGCTCCAGCTTATACTGTCCCACTTTGTCCACCACGTCCATGCGCTGCTGGAACAGTTCGGCCAGCTGTCGGTCAATGATATCGATTTGGTCACGATATTGCTTCAATTCGTCCATAGGGACACCTTCTTTTCTCAAATCCCCAGCAATTCACAAGTGGCCAGCGCAGCGGCCGCCTCAATGACCGGGACGGCGCGGTGCACCACGCAGGGGTCGTGCCGGCCGTGCAGTTCCAGCTCGGCATTCTCCATTTTTTCCATATCCACCGTAAACTGGGTGCGGGCGATGGATGGGGTGGGACGCATGGTCACTTCAAAGACCACGGGCATGCCGTTGGTGATGCCGCCGTTCACTCCTCCGGCGTTGTTCTGCTCGGCTTTCACCGAGCCGTCGTCATCTACGTACAGGGGGTCGTTGGCCTCGGACCCGCGCATAAGGGAAAAGGCCGCGCCTGCACCGAACCCCACCGCCTTCACCGCCGGAACGGCGAACAGGTGCTGGGAGAAGATACTCTCCACATTGCGGCCAAAGTCCGGGTCACCCAGACCGGCAGGCAAGCCGAACACCACGCACTCGATGCTGCCGCCCACGCTGTCCTGCTCATTCTTCGCTTCCAAAATGGCGGCCTGCATCTCCTGCCCCGCCGTGTCATCCAGCACAGGGAACTCCTTATCCGCTACGGCAAGCAGGCTGTCTATATCCTCCGCCACGGCGTCGTTGATGCCGTAGATGGAGCTGATATGGGCACCGACTTTAATTCCCCTTTGGGTCAAAATCTGCTTCGCCACCGCCCCGGCAAAGACCAGAGGCGCGGTCAGACGGCCGGAGAAGTGGCCGCCCCCCCGGTAGTCATTGCATCCATCGTAGCGCACGTGAGCCGGCCAGTCCGCGTGACCGGGTCGGGCCAGATCCTTGGTTTTGGAATAGTCCTTGGAGTGCTGGTCTGCGTTCTCAATCACCGCGCACAGAGGAGTTCCGGTTGTCTTTCCCTCAAATACACCGGAGAGGATTTTGGGCACGTCCTCCTCTTTCCGGGCGGTGGACAGGGCGCTCTGCCCCGGCTTGCGCCGGTCCATCTCCCGCTGAACGGCCTGCATATCCAGTTCCAGCCCTGCGGGCACACCCTCCAGCACCACGCCGATGGCCGGGCCGTGGGATTCACCGAAAATACTGTATTTCATAGCAGTCAACTCCTAACGATTTTGCCGCCCAGTTTCTCATAATCCTCCCAGAAGTTGGGGTAGGACTTGGCAACACAATGGGCGTTCGCAACGGTGACACCTCGTTGACAACGGGTGGCGGCGATGGCCGCCATCATGGCGATGCGGTGGTCGTTATGGCTGTCCACCTCCACACCTCCGGCAAGCCCCTCCCTGCCCACAATGGTCAGGCCATCGGGCTGCTCGGTCACATCCGCGCCCATGGCATTGAGCACCTGTGTAACAGCGGCAAGGCGGTCACTCTCCTTGATGCGCAGCCGGGCAGCGTTCCCAATGTGGGTCGTCCCCTGCCGCACCGCCGCCATGGCGGCAAGGGCGGGAACCAGGTCAGGACACTGAGACACATCAAGGGTCGCGTCGCCGTTCTGTGCGAGTTTTTCGCAGCAGGCCGCGATACATTTATCCCCCTGCCGGGAGGTTTCCTCCATGCCCAAAATGTCCACGTTGCTGCCCAGTGTCCGGGCGGCGTACCAGAAGGCCGCCTGAGACCAGTCACTCTCCATGCGCATGTCCCGGCTTTGATAGCTCTGCCCGCCGGGAACAAGAAAGCCGTTTTTCTGCCGGGTCACCCGGATACCGAATTGCTCCAGCACCTCCAGGGTCATATCCACGTACCCCTCCGACTCCAACGGAGTGGTCAGCACAAGCTCGCTGTCCCCCGCCAGCAGGGGCAGGGCGTAGAGAAGCCCCGTAATAAACTGGCTGGACACGTTGCCGGGCAATTCGTACCGCCCGGGCTTCAGCGTTCCCTTTACGGTAAGTACACCGTCGGTTTGTTCACAGAAGATGCCCTTGTCCGCAAACAGGTCAAAATAGGGCTGCTGGGGACGCTCCATCAGCCGTCCCCGCCCCGAAAAGCAGCCGCCGCCCACCACCGCAAGCGCCACTGGGATCAAAAACCGCAGGGTGGATCCGGACTCGCCGCAATCAAAACTCGGCAGCAGCCCGTCTGTTTGGGGGATGGAATGCCCCAAACCGTGTATGCGGGTTTCCCGCTCCCCTCGCTCTACCCCCGCCCCCATGGCCGCCATGCAGGCAAGGGTGGCATCGATATCCTGTGAGCCGGTCAGGTTTTCCAGCCGGCTCACCCCTCCGGCGAGCGCGGCGGCGATGACCGCCCGGTGCGCCTGGGACTTGGAGGGAGGCGGAAGGATGTCGCCGTTTAGTAATGTTGGTTGAATGGTGATGTTCATATCCTCACCCTTGGTAAAGCTGCTTCAGATTGTCCAGCAGCTGTTCGGTTTCCATTTTTTTCGGCTCAGCCCAGCCCAGAGCCGTGAGCAGCACAAAAGAGATCCTCTCCCCGGCGCGCTTCTTGTCCAGACCAACGGCCTCCACCATGGTATCCCAGGAGCAGGGGATTTCGGTTGGCAGGTGGTAAGTTTCCAGCGCACGGTGGATGGCCACTCCCGTTCCTTCGGGGGTAATTCCCAGCCCCTCGCCCAAGGCCGCCGCCCAGAGCATGCCCGCCGCCACCGCCTGTCCGTGGGTCCATGTTTCGTAGTGTCCGGCCAGTTCAAAGGCGTGTCCCACCGTGTGACCGAAATTCAGCACCATTCGCTCGCCGGTGTCCCGCTCGTCATGGAGCACTACCTGCCGCTTAATGTCACAGCAGGTATACAGCACCTGCTCGATGTGCTCCATTACTCCGGCGCGCCCGCCGCAGTCCAGCAGCAGCTGAAAAAAGTCCGCATCCCGAATGCAGCCGTACTTAATAACCTCCGCCATGCCGTCGGAAAAGACAGCGTCAGGCAAGGTAGCCAGACAATCCGGGTCCATGAGCACCAGCTTGGGCTGCCAGAAGGCTCCGGCCAGATT
>JAZUOI010000111.1:0-2513 GCA_045604585.1 Lawsonibacter sp.
CATGACGCGCCCCAGAACGATCATATGGTGGACATCATAGAAGCGGCAATAGAGCTTCATGGTATGTGCCAGGTAAGCGCCGATGGAGGCGAAGATCTTCTGCGCACGCTCGTCGCCCTTCTGCACCAGGTTCTGCACTTCCTTCAGCTTCTCGGCGGGGGTCAAGCTCTCAGCCAGCTCAATACCGGCGACAGGAGCCAGCTTGATGACCGCATCCTGAGAGAAGTACTTGCAGCCCACACCGATGTCGGTGGACCACTCGTCCTGCATGGCGTTCTCGTTCAGATCCACCGGAGCAAAGGCCAGCTCGCTGATCCAGCCCAGCACGTTTTTGTCCTTGTCCACATAGCCCACCGCTTCGCTGGTACCCATGGCAAGACCCATGATGGAGCCGCAGTTCATACCCATGGCTCCGGCCAGGGCGGAAACATCCCCGTCGTTGGCCACCACGATGGGAACATTGCCCATTTCAGCGGCGGCGCGGTCGTACACGGTCTTGACCTCGTCCCAGCGCTCTCTGGGTACACAGTAGAAAATGCTGGAGATCATGGGGGCGTTGCCAATGAATACACCGGCAGAGGACACGCCGATGCCATCCACCCGGGGCATTTTGCTGGCCGCCGTGCGGAAGGAGTCCAGAATCCCCTCATACTGATAGTTGGGGTCGGGATTGACTTTGGGGTGCCACACCACTTCTTCGGAGTAGACCACTTCCCCGTCAATGACGGCAGACACCTTGCGGTCGGAGCCGCCTGCGTCAAAGCCGATGCGGCAGCCGTCCACATGACCGCCGATGGGCTTGGGCACCTCGTTGGGAGCGGGGCAGTCCTCCAGGGACAGGTCGATGATCTCCAGCGGGCGCTCATAAAGCTTCTGGAAGAAATCGCAGTCAAACGCCCGCTCACCCGCAGGAGAATAGGCCTGCTGCAGCTTGGCGGTGATGGTGCTGCAGCCGCACACATACACCCGGAAGCCGCCGATGGACCACAGCAGGAACTTCATGTACCGCTCCACAAAGCGGTAGTCCGCCGCCGCCATCTCCGGCGTGTTGTGGATGTGGGCACGGCGCACGGAAATAAAGCCGTCGTTTCGCTCCACCGCAATAGCAATGGGCACGGTGGCTCCCTTTTCATACTCGTTCATCCAGATCCCAAAAGGGATAAAGTCCGGGTCCAGCCTGGGTCGGTGCTTCATCTGGTAAGATACGCCTAAATAGTTCACGTTCCTTCCCCCCTGCTTATCTGCTGCTTTTCTCGGTAGGCAAGCAATTCTGCTTTGAGTATAGCGTACGGCAGCAAAAAATACAAGTCGCCTGCAGGACACCCCATATAATTTTGTCCCAACTTTCCTGGTCGCCGCTCTTGCGCTTTGGCTCGGAATGATTTATAATAAGACAGATATTGGAACATGGGGTCGTGCGGCCCTGTGGCACAATGCACTGCAACATCAACATTTGAAGGGAGCAACTGGCATGACATTCAGCGAGAAAAAGCAGCTGATGGCCACCGCCTGCAAGGTGCGCATGGGTGTTATCGAAAGCACTCACGGCGCCAAGGCCGGCCATCCCGGCGGCAGCCTGTCCGCCGCCGAGGCGTTCACCTACCTGTATTTTAAGGAGATGAACGTAGACCCCAAGAACCCCAAGTGGGCCGACCGTGACCGTTTCGTCCTGTCCAAGGGCCACACCGCCCCCGGCCTGTACTCCGCTCTGGCCAACCGCGGCTTCTTCCCCGTGGAAGACCTGCCCACCCTGCGTCACATCGACAGCTATCTGCAGGGTCACCCCAACATGAACGAGGTCCCCGGCGTGGATATGTCCACCGGTTCTCTGGGTCAGGGCATCTCCGCCGCCGCCGGCATGGCTCTGGCCAGCAAGCATCAGGGCAAGACCAACCGTGTGTACACCCTGCTGGGTGACGGCGAGATCCAGGAGGGTCAGGTTTGGGAGGCCATGATGTTCGCCGCCCACTACAAGCTGGACAACTTCTGCGCCATCATCGACAACAACGGTCTGCAGATCGACGGTGCCGTTGCCGATGTTATGAGCCCCTATCCCATCGACGAAAAGCTCAAGGCTTTCGGCTTTGAGGTCGCCGTGGTGGACGGCCACGACTTTGAGCAGCTGGAGGCTGCCTTTGCTCAGGCCAAAGCCACCAAGGGCAAGCCCTTCGCCATCTTGATGAAGACGGTCAAGGGCAAGGGTGTCAGCTATATGGAGAACCAGGCCGGCTGGCACGGCAAGGCTCCCAACGACGAGGAATACGCCATTGCTATGACCGAACTGAAGGCTCAGCTGGCAGAAGTGGAGGCGATGTAACATGGCAGATGTGAAGAAGATCGCGACTCGCGACAGCTACGGTAACGCTCTGGCCGAACTGGCCGCCGAGCACGACAACCTGATCGTTTTTGACGCTGACCTGGCCGGCGCTACCAAGACCGGCATTTTCAAGAAAGCCTATCCCGACCGTCACTTCAACTGCGGCATTGCCGAGGGCAACATGATCGCTGTGGCC
>JAZUOI010000112.1:0-2270 GCA_045604585.1 Lawsonibacter sp.
TCTTCCTAAGACCGCTTGGCCTCCGACTTCCCGGATGGTGGTGGTACCCAGACCCACGGGAGTCACAAGGCCCGTGTCGCTGACGGCGGCCACAGTGGGATCCATGGACTCATAAATCAACTTGGCGCCCACGGCACCGACAGGAACCACGGTGGCACCAATCTGCCAACCGGCGCTCTCCATGTCCATGGCCACCTCATAGGCGTTCAGGGTGATGTCTTCTACATCCGCTGGAATCTCGATGAGCCAGTTCCCGTAACTGTCGCTCGTCCAGCTAATATCAACATCTTGATTTGCCCTCACAGATGCATATTTCTGCTCCCGCTGGGGAGCGGGAATGCGCAGGAAATCACCCACAGGGGTACCGTCCGCCCAGATGAAGGTGCCCGCTGTCCGATCATAGCTTAGGCCGATGAAAACGCCTGTAAGGCCTTTACTGCGCAGGAAGGCCAACTCCTCCGGCGTGTTGACGCAAGCCAGATACCCACCCACATAGTCGGCAAAGCGTTCCGCTGCCACGCTACTGCAGCCGCTCAAGCGAATATAGGTCACACCGGTCTCCGGGTCCTTATAGCTCTTGGTGCTGCCGCGGGACAGCGTGCTGTCCGTGTGTATGTCAAGGCTGGTCGCGCCACCACTACCGTCGCCCCGGTAGGTGTTGTTGCCCAAAAAGACGCAGTCGATCAGTCGCAGCACCCTGCTGTCTTGTCTCCTTACCTTACAGTCTACAAACAGACAGCCCTCGCACCGGCCAGTCAACCGGTAACTGTAATAGTCGCTGCCAGAAGCACCCAACTGATAGAAGGAGCAGTCCACCGCTCTGTTGATGGAAAGGCAACCGGGGTTGTAGCTGCTGTATACATTTCCTCCGTTCACATAGCGGTAATAGATTTGCGCATCGGGATAGGTCTGGGTGAATTCACAGCCCTCGGCGTAGGAAATTGTATAGTCCTCATGGAAATAGGGATTGACCACGTCGGTATAGAGCAGCTCCACCCGGCCGCCGCTCTTTTGGGCGATCTCCACGCGATAGCGGTCCATGCGCTGGCTGGGGAACAGGCGCACCCGGTTGTCCAGGGTACCGTCGCAGATAAAGGTACCTTCCACGTTCAGCACCACGATGGGCAGCACTGCATAGGCATCCTCCGGGTCGTCCCCCCAGAACTGGATCTGGGTGCCCGGCTGGGCGGTGACGGTAGTGCCCTCCGTGATCAGGGTGGCCTGAGGGATGATGTACACGTTGTCCGCCGTCAAGGTCATGTCTTCATCAATGACGGTGGGCAGGATCACGCCACGGCGCACATCGAAGTTATACTTGGCGCCGGAGGTATAGACAGTGTTGTCCTCCTCCAGGGCGTTTTCACAGGACAGGTGGACGTTCAGGGTGAAGATATAGTCGTTGGGGCAGTCGGGAGAGACGGTGATATAAATGGGCTTCTCCCAACCCACAAAGGCGCCGTCCTCCATCACCTTGCCGCAGTCGGAAGTGGAGTAGGTACCCACCTGACCGATGTTGACGCTTTCGGTGTGGATGGTGATATAGGGGTCCACCATACCGGCCTGACCCACATTGGCGTCCACCCAGAGGGTGGTCTCCTTGCTCATGCCCCACTTGTTGCGCACGGTGAAGCCAAGGGCAAAGGTCTCCCCCGCGTCGATGACGCCGTCACCGTTGTTCTTGGTGTTGCCCATGAGGCCCACGGTGTCAAACAGGGTGAAGTCGGTCACGCCCACGTCGGGCCGGGGCATCTCGGTCATGGCGGCGTACACGTCCACCATCTGGGGCAGGTTGTGGGCTGTGCCGCCCAAAGTAAGATGATCCTCCGGGTCAAAGCAGATGGCCTGCTGGCCGCCTGTGCCGCAGATCTGGCCGTAGACAAACTTGGAGGGGTAGGTGTTCAGGTCCCGGAACTCGTCCCGGATCAGGGCCGCCACGGCGGAGACGTAGGGGGCGGCCATGGAGGTGCCGCTCCAGGTGGCGTACCGGTCGCCGGGGATGGTGCTCAAAATCTGGTCGCCGGGGGCGTACACCTCATACTCCGGGGCGTTGAAGGCTTTCACGTCCCAGTTGGAGTAAGAGGTCTCGGTGCCGCTCTCGTCCACGCTCATCACGCCCAGCACGTAGGTCAGGGCGGCGGGATAGGTGGGCATGGGTACATTATAATACTTCGTTACTTCGTTGGGCTTGCCATCGTTACCGGCGGGGGCCACCAGGAGGGTGCGGGTGGAGGCCAGCTCCAGGTATTCGCCCAGATCCTGCGCGGGGTCGG
>JAZUOI010000113.1:0-22986 GCA_045604585.1 Lawsonibacter sp.
AAAGCCCGGAGCCGAACAGGCTCCGGGCTTTCTTATTGTTCTAAAATCTCCAGCTGCCGCCAGGTCATTCCCTGCTGCTCCACCGTCCGCCAGGTCAATGCGTAGCTTTCCAGCTCGCCCCAGGTCTGATACCAGAAGCGGTACGCCACCTCCACGTGAGCCGGAAGCACATCCTCCACGATCTCCCGTATCCGGTCAAAGGCTGCCGGAATACCCCGCACCGTCGGAAAGAACACCGACACCCGGTTGACCCCGGTCTCCTCCACCTGCGCGCCCACACCGCATCCGGTCACCGTGTTGTTGATGGCGCGCAGGGTAAAGCTGTCATCTCCGATGCGCAGCAGTGCCGCCAGAGCAGCGGCCAGCTGTTCCGGATGCTCCGCCACCGGCCTGCGCCGAAACAGAGCAGCCATCCGTTCCAACCCCTCTCCCCGGGCAGTATCCGGCAGCATCTCCCGCTGGATCTCCTCCAAACTCTGTTCCAGCTCATCCAGCGCGCCGCCCACGCTGTCCAGCTCCGCGCCGAAAAAGGAATGCTCCAGCCGGTATACCCCAAGGGGACGCAGCAACTGTTTCAAATCCTCCGCGCCGCTCATTCCATCCCCTCCACCGTCACTGTTTTAAGGACGGGCAGCTGTCCCTTGGTCAGGGTCAGATCGGTCTCCGGGGCGGTCACCACACAGTTTTCCACCCCATCCACGCCGAACACCAGACTGGTCAGCTGCGCCCGCAGCACGTTCTGTCCCAACCGCTGACCCAGGAACCATCCTCGCACCGCCTTCTCCACCTGGGGGAAGACCACGTCCGGCTGCTGGCAGGCCACGCGCACGGTCACATTCACATTCACCGCTTCAGGCGCTACGGCACGCACATCCACCGCGATCTCACGGCACTGTTCAAAGTGCGCCTGCACCCGACCCAGCAGTTCCTGTTCGGGCAAACCACCCGTGGCGGCAATGACCACGTCCACCGTTCCAACGCCCCGGTTTCGAGGCAGCGCAGCCGCCGCAGCCACTCCCTCAAAAGCCAGCGCCTCCCGCTCGTAAAAGGCAGCGTTGGCGCCGTTGGGCAGACGGCGGAAGCTGTCCAGAATCCGCCGGCGCAGCGCCTCGTCCTCCTCCGCATCCGTTCCGCCGATCAGCGGCATGTTGTTGATGCAGCCGGTGATGCCCACCGGTGCCGCGGCAAGGGTGGTGATACTGCCCGCGCGCACATTGCCGGACACTCCCGGTTCCACCGCCTGTACCGGCAGTTCCACATAGGCTTCCCCCGCCGTCAGTACGCCTTCGCAGGTGGTCTCAAACCGCACCAGCCCCGCGGTCATACACACCGTTCCTGCGGGAATGACCCGCTGGGTGTCGGCGTTCTCATCGCCAAAAAAGCGCACCACTCCCTGGGCACGGGACGCCTGCTTGCGCTCCATCGCCCGCAGTTGGGCATGGCGGTCCAGATACTCACCCTGAGCGGTCTGAGGAAAGCACTGCCGACTAGTCCAATCTGCCTGAGCATACAGTGCGCAAAGCTGCGCCGCTACGGCATATAACCGGGCAGATAGATCGCCCCCCGTGCTCACCTCCATGCCGGTGCGTTTGGTAAAGTCCGAGAGCATATCGGAATAAAGCTGCTCAATATCTTTCATTTCCCATTCCTCCTAACTGGGCGGTCACTTCCAGTGCCTCGCCCCGCCACTGCAGGTTCACTGTGACCCATGCCTGCTCGCCCCTTTGATGATAGTCCGCACCGGTCACCGCCACATCCTCATCCTCCAGTGCCTGGCACACATACTGCAGGCACAGCGCCTGCCGCGCTCCCGGCTTCTCCGCCGCCAATGTGTGCAGACGGCTGCCCAGCCGAGGCAGGAAAGGGAATGTTCCCCGGCGGGCGCTGAGCTTAAACAGCACCCGCTGAATCAGCGCCTGACTTCCCTCCAGCCGCTGAAAGTCTCCCGTTCCGTTGGGGACAAGATCCCCGTTGTTCCATTTTGCTTCCTGCATCTTATCCCTCCTGTGCCGCCAGTTCCGCCACCGCCTGCCGAATCATGGTGTGCAAGGGGATACCGTTGACCAGCACCTGTCCGGTCAGCTCCACCGCCCCCGACCGGGTCAGCTTCACCCCGCAGCCGTCGGCGTACAACTCCACCTCACCGGGCTGCAGGACGTTCTCCTCCTGTTGGGCGGCCAGAATGCAGGCGTCCTCCTCCTGCTGTCCGGTCTTCAGCACCAACACCTGCTGCCCCACTTTCGGCCGCCAGCGGCAGCCACCGGGGCCAAGCACCCCCAGCCAGCGCCGCTCCGTCCCCATATACACGCCGCACAGCGCTCCGCCGGAGGTGACCACCCCCATGTCTGCCGCAGCGGGCAGTGCGTCCGCTGACTGTTTGCTCTGTTTGGATGTCCACATCACACTCACCTCACAGCATCGTGTCCACGGGCACCAGCACCACACGGGTGCCGTACCCCTGCGCGTCCATACTCACCGTCACCTGGGCTGCCCGATACAGCCCATTTCTGCCCCAGCCGGTGCGCTCCAGCCGCACCAGTTCACCCGGCCAAACGCAGAAAGCCAGTGCCACATCCACTTCCAGTTCCAGCTGTTCCCGCTGGGACTGACGGATTTGGTAATCTCCCTGATAACGCATGGTCTGATAGTCACTTTTCCCCGGCATGGTATAGATCCGGCGGCATTGACCGCCATCTGCCTGAAAGCCCTCATTGACCACTTTGTTGATCTTGGGCTCCTTGCCCCGTTCCTGCACCCAGACCTGGCTGATGATCCCGTAGCGCCTGTCCCGGGCGCACAATCGGGTCACCGGCACCCGGTCGTGAATGACCCGGGGCGTATCGTCCTTCCAACCGCCCAAAATCAACCGGCCTTTCCGGTCAAATCGGGGGGTCACCCCGCCGTGGTAGCGGGCAAATTCATACAGCACCGCCCACTCACTGCTGCCCGTACCTACCCGAAAATGGGTCACCGCGCCCAGAGCGTCCTGCCGCGCCACCGCAATGCCGTAGGGGGTAACGTGGTCGCGCAAAATGTCCTGCACCGTGGCCACGGCGTAATCCGCCCCCACCGCCTCGTTGTCCAGCAGCAGCGCCGCCATTCCCCGGCCACTGATTTCCAGCCGGCACCCCTGTTCCGACCAGCTCACCTCGCACTCGTCCACTACACCGGCAAAGACCTGCTCCCTCTCATGAAAGGCCTCAAATCGTACCGCGTGAGCCAACCGCTCGTCCTGTTGGCATGTCCACAGACTCACCACACGAAAGCTGTCACAGGGCGTGCCGCAGGCGTATTCCAGTTCCCATTCCACCAACTCGGGCAAGCGCTTGCGTGTGCCGTCCGCAAATATCAAGTAGGCCGTCACCGCACACGCACCTCCTGTCCTACCTGAATGCGGTTGGGATTTTTGATCTGAGGATTTAGCTCCAAAAGTTGCTCCAAGCTCACGCCGTAACGCCTACTCAGCCCCCACAGCGTCTCTCCCTTGACCACCCGGTGCACCAGCTGTCCGGACACAGCATCCGACTCCTGCCCAACGCTCTCCTGGCCCAGCGTTGTGTCATAGCAGTCCAGATCCTCCCAAAAGGTAAAGCTGTAACTGACATAATCCGCCCGGGGCTCCTGCCGCAGTGTCAGCTCCACAAAGTGGGCACTGGCCGTCTGCCACAGAGGGTGGATCAGCTCCCCCGCGCCTGGGTCGTAGAACACGTTAGCCAACGCACCAAATTGTGCGTAAGCCTCCGGCCCGGCAAACTCCCCTTCGCCGCGCATCACCCGTCGGGTGCGTCCCAGATCCTGTAAATGATACAGTCCGTAGGGCACCTTGTTTTCCGCCATCACCCGTTCATATTCGATGGAATACACCCGCGGATTGTGCGGCCACACATAATTCTTGTACCGCATGGAAGTCAATCCCATTTGCTTCTCCCCCCTCTTCTCTACAGCAGCCCCAGCCGCCCGTCATACCGTCGGGCATCCCGGCGAAACTGCATATCGATCTGTGCCGTCAGCCCCTGCCGTCCTGCGGCCGGACTGTCCTTGAGCACCGTGGACGTGCCTGCTCCGGCGAACGGTTCCGCCTTCTGCCCATTGCGCTGCGCGCGCTCTTTTCCGGTGCTGCTCTGCACGGCTCGCCGGGCGATTCGACGGACTCGTTCCAGTTCCTGTGCCGTCCATACCTGCGTCTGCTCTTGGCTCTCTTCTCCTGCCAACACAGCTATCTTTGTGTCCGGCACGGTTTCTTCCGGTTTGTTCACCGACTCCTCCCGGTTTCGCTCCCCGGTTTCCGTCTGTCGCTCCGGCACAGAACGCAGCCGTCTGTCCCGCCACCAATCGGGTTCGTCGCTCTCCTGCTCCTGCGCAAGCAGCAATTCCTCCAACTGATCCGTCACAACCGCTCACCCCGTTTCAAGGCCAAAAACCGTTCCGAATCAAAAGACGGGTTGACTATACCCTCTCCACCGGTGATGGGTGCGCCGCAGCAAAGGCACCGCTCCTCCTGCGCCCGGCTGCGGCAACTGGGACACAGCTGTTCCAGTTCCTGTTCCTCATCCAGCATTAAGTTGACCGCGCACCACAGAATGTCCCGGTCGGTCATCGCTCGGACACGATCCTCCGTGGGCAGGGCTGAAAAGGATCGCAGCACGCGCCAGTACAGCCGCTCCCCCGGCGCGTGCTCCAGACGTTTTTTAGTTCCTGCGCCCCTTCGCCGTCTGCCACGGAGGGGTTGACCTCCCGGTTGAACCGCACCCACAAATCGCTCCATGCGCCGATTTGTTCCACGGTCAGTTCCTCCAGTACCTGTGCTCCGTCCCGGTACACCGGACGGCCGTCCCGTTCCAGCGCCCGAGCCAGCAAACAGGCATTGGAACATACTGCCCGCTCCCGTTCCTCTCGGGCAAGCTCTACCGCCTCCCGGCGAGCCTGCAGCACCTCCATTGCGCTTAGCAGACGCAGCTGCCGTCCATCTTCCAGCTCCATGCGATCCGGGCCGGAAAGAATGCTGTCCAGCATGGCTTACACCTCCGTCTCAATGCGGCGGGAGGCCACCACTTCGACCTCCTCCAGCACCATGTCGCCAATGGACGCTTTCTCGCTGATGTTCTTCCACTGACACTCGGAGTAGATCACTCTGCGGTCAGGCTTGCAAATAACCAGCGAAAATCCCTCCAGCGCGTAGAAATCAATGCCGTCTCGGATGGCATCGTCCGTGGCGTACAGCCGGGACAGCTTCAGCTCATGCTTCACCGGCCCAGCCACCGTTGCCACCGGTTCTTTCTCTCCAAACGCCTCCACCGACAGGCTGGACTTGCTGGCCTTGGCGGTATAGCTCTGCACCACCGCCACTTTTTTGCCGTCCACCTCCAGATAGATGTCGCTGCTGGTGGGAAACCCTGTGATCGTCATATCTTCCCCTCCTTAAATGGTGATGTGTGCGCTGAGCCAGATCTGATTGATGCCGTGGGTCACCGTAAAGGAGAAATCCACCAGACAGCGGGTGGGTTCCTCGCTGTCCTGCTGCACGCTTACGCCCTCATAACCGGTGATGATCTCCCGAGCCAGCTTGTTCTCCAGTTCCAGCACCACCTGGGAGCGGATCGCCCCTCTGGTCTGCGCCGTATTCTTGGCTCTGCGGAAACGGCTTTTCAGCGCGTTTCGAATGGCAGGGATCACATCGTCCACCACAAGGATGCTGTTCAGGTCCCGCCAGGTGGTATCCGCCGTCCCACCCGTGGTGGTTCGGGTGGTCACGCCACGCACCACGCTCACCGTTCCACTCAGCTCCTCCAGGGGGGTCACACCACCCCGGATCAGCACGTCCAGCTCACTGTCGGCATACCGCCCGTCCAGCCCGTACAGACCGGTGAGCACCGCACCCCCCAGAGGAACAGCGGGATCGATCTGTCCGGCGATGGCGCCGGCCACCGCCGCCGCCACCTGCACGCCGCTGCTGCCGTTGCCCTGCCCGTCCACACAGCCGGGTGCAGTCAGCACCACACGCTCGCTGTTGATTGCCTGGCCACGCTCCACCAGCTCACTGACCGTCTCACCAACGCCGCCGGCCACCACCGCAATGCGCTCGCGCTGGATCGCGCTGGCAGCACAAACCCTGTCACGCAGGGCCTGCTGCACCTGGACCAGCGTGCTGTCGCATACCAACACCGCCAGATCCTCCTGCGCCGCCATGGCATCAAAGGCGGTCTCATAGGCCGCCTTGTCCTCCCCCTCCACGGGGTAGACATACACCTGTACCGCGCCGTTGGCCAGCAGCAGGCGCACCAGTTCCGCCGCGCTGCCCGCACCGAAGGCGGTCACCGCCTGCTCGTAGCGACTGATCTGCCATACCGACTGGGCAGGCTGGGCGATCTGTACCGCCAACCCCACATTCTTTCGCCCAGCCGCGCCGCTCACCGCAGCAGACGCGTCGTAAGAGGAATATACTCCCGGGCGTTCATGGGTCGTAATACTCATCTGCTCATCTCTCCTCTCAACTCAAACGAAAGCAGGCTGTCCTCCTGCTGCTCCTTGGCGTGCAGCCAACCGGAGCAGCGCAGCCGGCACCGCCGGCGCAGCAGCTTTTCCTTCGTGTCATATTCGGTCTGCTCCACTTCCAGTTCCTGCACCCGCAGCCCCAAAGGTGCCTGCGTTTGAACTGCGGCCAGCAGCCGATCCAGCATCTCCCGTTCCTGTCCCGCCCCCACCTGAGGCGGGGTCAGGATGTCCAGGGTAAAGGTCAGCTGTGCTCTGCGGCCATAGCGCAGGATCTCCTCCCCGCCCGGCTCATCCGCCCACTGACCCAGATAGTCCTGCAGCCCGCTGGAGGTGCACTTCACTTCCTCCAGAGACACCAGCACCATCGCCTGCTCCGGCTCCTGTGCCCGACCATCCGGCCATGCGGCCACAGCAGGCACTTCCCGCTCGTTGAGAAACTGTGCCAGCTCCTGCTGGATCTGTTCCAGCTTCATTCCACCGCCTCCTGTCTTCTCCGGGTGCAGATGGCCCGCCAGTGGTGGATGTGCTGTCCAAGAAAAACGGGGTGTGCCTGCTCCACCCGGAACCGCTCCCCGTTTACCTCCACCCGACTGGTTGTATTAAGGGGAACGTTCGCCGCCCCCAAATACAAAAACCGATCCTGCAGCACCTGTCCCAAAGGGGTGGGGACACTCTGCTGTGTCCCCGCCCCCTTCATGGGCTGAAAAAAGGCTCTGCACCGTCTGCTCTGTCCGCCGGTGTGTACCACCACGCGCATGCCCCAGCGCTCCAGCGCCCGAGCAAAGTCCTTTGTTTTCATGCTTATCTCACTCCGTAAAACAAAAACCCGCGGTCTTTCACCCAGGGCGCTACCAACTCCCACGCCTGCTTGCGCAGGGTGCGTGCATTTCGCTCCGTGTCCCCGGAGTGCACGCTCACATCCCCTGCCGTAAAGGACTCGGCCTGTCCCGCCGCGCCGCCGGTCTCCATGGCCGCCAGCGCCAGCCATGCCCCGGCCAACGCAAAGGCATCCGCGCAATCCTGTTCGGTCACCCCTTCACGCAGGGCAGCCCTCAGCTGCTGACAAGCAGCGGAGCAGGCACACAGCAGCGCCTCCTCCTGCCCCTCCGGGCAGCCGCCCATACCCCGGGCCAGCTCCATCATCCGGTACTGCATCAGACACTGAGTACCTTGGCCGCCTCGTCAAACAGCTTGGCAAAACCGCTGATGCTGGTAATGGCGGCGCGCTCCAGCTGACGGTCAATCAGCTTGTCGTACTCCACCAGCACATCGCTGCCCTTGACCATCTCCAGGGCGTAGTTGCGGTCCAGACCGATGATTTTGCCCTCAGGCAGGGCGGAGGTGCGCAGTAGAGTAGCACCCAGAGGAGTGGTCAGCTTGCCGGTGCCTTGGAAGTTCAGACCGGTCAGGGGATTCTGGAACTCGGGCAGCTTGAGCATCTTCACCATGGTGTCGTTGCTCACCAGCAGAGTGTTCATCTCATAAGGATCGAACTTGGCCCAGAAGTCCACCAGATCCTCGTAGGTCAGCTGGCCGGAAGTGCCCACCTCATACACCTTGGCGGCGTTGTCGTTTCCGTCACCGTTGACCAGCACATCAATGGCATCCTCCAGATGCATGCGGTTGATGTGGGCGCCGATCTGACGCAGGGTGACGGAGAACAGATCCAGCTTCTGGTAGCGGATGGCCTCGTAGGAAGCCACCAGCATACGGCCGCGCTTGTGCAGCTTGACCAGATTGTCCTGCACCTTCACCGTAGTGCTGGGAATGACCGCGCCTTCCTCCACCCGGCGCAGCTCCTTGTCCTCGCCGCCGGGCTGGGCGGTGATGGAGCGATAATCCATGCCGTCAAAGCGGGTCACCGCAGCGGTGATGGAGGGCAGCAGATCCTGCTCCTCCATACCCTGACGCACACTGCGGGCAATGTACTCGGGGAACAGCACGGCAGAATCGGCGGTGCGGAAGAACTTCTCCACCACGTCGCTGCCCGCGCCCTTCACCTTGATGTCAAAGCGCTTGAGCTGGCGCTGAAACGCATCCAGACCCTCCATGGCCGTGCCCTTGTACTGCTGGTCGGGATCCATGCTCTCCAGCACCTGAGTGAAGCTCTTGCCCGCCTCATGGTACATGCCCTTTTCCAGTTTCAGATTGTCATACTGATAAGCCATCGTTTTCTCCTCCTCGTTTCTTACAGACAGACCACAGCGGTTTTGGCCACAGTGTCCACGTCCACCACAAGAGCGGAAATACCGCCCTCGCCGGCCATCACGCCGCCCTTGCCGTCAGCGACCAGCTCGACCTTGCCCAGCTCCAGAGGCAGCGTAGCCGCCACCTTCACAAAGCCGTCCACCTGCACGCCCACCGCACCGTTGCGGCAGGCGCCGGCCACACCGCAGAAGCAGTCGCCCTGCTCACAGGGTGCCACCGTACCGTTGGCCGAAACCTTGACCACCTGACCGTCCTGCACGCCCTCCTCGGCGAAGAAGGTCACCATCAGGCTGCCGACCTGTTCAAAAGATACCTTGTTCATGTTTGTTCCTCCCGTTCCTATATTTGAAACCGAGCCTTCCGGCTCCAATTTCCCTGTTTTCGCCCCGTCAAATCAGAAACGCGCCATCGGCGCACTGGGGCTCGTCCTGCTCCACGCGGTGATCCAGCTGGGTGGCCAGGGGCATGTACCGCTGTGCTCCGGCGCCGTATACGCGCTTGAGTTCCAACAGTTCCCCCTCATCCAGCTTTTTCACAATCTGCTCCATCACACTGTGTTCCACCGGCTGCTCACCCAGTCCGGCCAGACGCACCACCTCCCGGCGCAACGCGTCCAGATAGCTTCTGCCCAACGCCGCCTGCTTTTCCAGCTGTCGGAACTCCTCGTCAAAGCCCTCCCGCTGGGCCAGCGACTTCAGGCAATCAGCACTGCGCACGCTCTTGGTCTTCATCACACCCGCTCTGGGCTGGGCGGGCACAGCCACAAAGGACCACTCAAAGGCATCTGCCGCCCCCTCCAGACTGGTAAAGCACACCTTGCCGTCATACATCTCACCCTTGCGGTGCTCGCAGCTGCCGGCGGGCTTTCCGCACACAGAGCACACCGCGCGCTCCACCGCGCAGCCCACGCTGACCCCCCGCAGAATGCCGCCCTCCAGCTGGGCGATCAGTTCCTCATTTCCTTTCGTGCGCAGCATATACGCCCACGCCTTCACATAGCGGTAGCCATCCCCGGCACTGGTTCGAGTACCCGGCTCCTCCTCCACCTGAGCGCGGTAAATGCGGGCGGTCTGCCCCGCCGCCGTCCACTGGTGGTCAAAAATACCGCTCTTGCCCACAAACAACTGCGCCAGCACATCCAACGTCTCGGTAGCAAAGCGCTCCCCATCCCGGTCCACCTCGTTGTCGCACAGGCGAACCGTAAAGGTGTACACCTGCTCCGCGGTCAGCTTTTTGCGGCTGAAGCGGTTGATCAGCTCCAGTTCCTGTTCCTCCACCTGGGTGTGCATATCGCACACCGCCTGCTTGGTCACATTCATTCTTTCCCGTCTCCTTTCAGTTGCTCTGCCTGTCGGCGATACAGCTCGGCTCTGGCCTGTTCCACCTCGTCCTGCATGTCGATCTCAGCCCACTCCACACGCACACTGCCGCCCCAGCCCCGCAGCTTCAGCCAGGTCTCGCAGATGCGCTCGATCACCGGTTCCAAGCTGCGCCGGATGGCAGTGATCTCACTGGTCATCAAATCGGCCTGCTGACTGCTCATGCGCTCGGTAGACGACCAGGACAGACCCAGCATAAAGGGCGGGATGCCGGTGCGGGCAATGAGCTGCTCCAAAATCTGACGCACAGGCACCTCGCTGTCCAGCACCTGGTTGTCCGCGCCGATGACCTTGATTTCCACATCACCCATAGCCACAAAGTCCCGCACCGTCCCCTGGCTTCCCTCCTGCATGGCGCGGCTCCACTCCCGGGCCACCTGCTCGCAGCGCTCCCGGGCATAGGTCTCGTCCCCCTCACCGTTTTTGCACACCACGGCAAAGCGCACATTGCCCACCCGCTCCCAGTTCAATCCCACCGCCTGATAGATCTTCAGCAGGATCTCGCTCATAAAGGGCATGGAACGCAGCATGGATACCCCGTAGGGGTTGTTGGCCTCGGGCTGAAAGGGGGTGAACAGCAAAAGTTCCTGTCTTGGGAACGGCTCGCCGCCCTGGGCCGCGCTGCGGCACAGCTGAAACTCCAACGGGTTGTCCCCCTCCCGAATGTCCACCGCCGCCGGGTCGCACCACAGCAGGGCGGCCACGTCCCGTCCCTGCCGGTCGGGTACGATCTCACCTACCGCCCGTCCGCAGGTGAACATACAGTCCAGATACCCGTCCAGAAAGGATTGCAGCCCCCGCTGTCCCCGTCCGGTGGGCACCGTACGCAGAAACTCATCCATCTGTTCCTGGGCCCGGCTGTTCTGACACACTACACTCACACCGCCGCACAGACGGATGAGTTTCAGAATGGCCGCATCCACGATGGGCACCGCCTCACGTATGGCGCGGTAGATCTGGCTCTCTCCCCGACTCAGGGGAACATAGCGGTCCAGCGCTCCAAAGGGGTGCCGTCCCACATCCCGGGTCTGCACCGCCGCTCCCCGCACCCGGGGACTGTTTGATTTAAACCATTTCATCCTCTCGCTCCTTCAATCACATTCTGCTGCTCCGGCTCACACTGCCGGCAAATACCGGCACTCCCTCCGACTGGGGCGCTGCCACCGTGGCGGCGAAATATCGGATGTCGTCCATGGCGTGGTCATCCTGCTTTCTCACCCGGTCTCTGGCCGCGTCCTCCTCCCAGCGATACAGTCCAAACTCCCGTATGGCGTCGGGACAGCTGTCGCAGATGACCAGCGTCCCCGCCTGTAGCAGCCGGGCGGTCACCCGGATACCCCGCAGCACGTCGTTGTCCGCCCGCACCACCCGAAACCCTTCCCGGCGCAGCACCTCTATAAAACTGGCCGCCGACGGGTCGACCACCACCTTTCGGATGGGTCGTCCTCCCGCCAGCCGCTTCAACGCCCGGACATACTCCTCATCCGTGTTTTGTCTGCCCTCTCTCCGGGAATCGTAGTAGTACTCCGCCACCCGGTACCACACCGCCCCTTTCTTCCCCCACAAACCAAAGGAAGCCGGGTTGACCGTCCCGTAGTCACAGGAAATGCACCACTGCTCCAGCTCCTCCCGGGGCGGAGGAGGGCAGTCCTCTGCCTGAAAAAAGTCATACACCAGCCCCTGCGCCGCCACCCATTCCCCCAGCACAAACCGCCGGTAAAAGCTACCCCGGAACATCTTCTCGTACCGGCGGCGCACCTTGTCCGACAAGGAGGGGTTGTCCTTCATTGTAAAATGCAGATACAGCACCCCTCGCTGCTTCGCCCGGCAGATCCACTCCCGATAAAACCAGTGTTCCGGCCCTTCGGGATTGCAGGAAAACCACAGCTTCGCTCCCTCCACCGAACAGCGGGCGCAGGTCTGCTCCACAAAGGAGCGGGGCATGAGCACCACCTCGTCCAGCAGCGTCCCGGCCAGAGTCAGTCCCTGAATCAGATCCGCGCTGCCCTCGTCCTTTCCGCCGAACAGATAGAACACGTTGGTGCGCCCATCCATGCTCACCGTAAACTGATTGGCCGTTCGCTGCTCCTGACAGGCAAAGCCCAGCCTGCGCAGCAGGGGCAGCAGTTCATGCAGCAGGTTTCTTCGTACCGACCGAATGGTCTTCCCGCACAGGGCAAAGGCCTGCCCATCAAATCGAGCCATGGCCCAGCAGACGAAAGACACACCCATACACAGGGTCTTTCCGCTTCGCACCGCCCCATCGCAGATCACCGCCTCATGCTCCTGCAGACCGGGGGTGCACCACCACAGCAGCACCTTGCGCTGCTGTGGGGAAAAGCGCGTGATCTTCATTCGCCTGCGCTCTCCTGCCCCGCCTGCTCCAGCGCCTGTAAAAATCCGCTTCCCGTGGTCTGTTCCTGCTCCTGCAGCAGCTCCAGCGCCGTTTTCAGCACCTCCACCCGGTCGATCAGCTTCATCTCCACCGTCCCGTTGGCTCCCCGCTTGAACTCCTTCAGTGCCTTAAGATCCAGTTCCGCGATCCGGTTCGCCTCCTCCTGGGACAGGTAGGCCAACTGCACCACGTCATTCACCTTCACTCCGGCCAGGGCACTCAAGCGGCGAAGAATCTGTCCACGACTGATTCCTGTCGATTGTTTTCCCATAAATCCCACCTCACTAATGGGGTAAAATAGGGGCCGGATGTGGACGTTTGCGTCCACATAACCGAAAACTTTCAAAATTTTTCCGTACATAAGGGTCGCCTGTCCTCCACATCCTGCCCTTATCAACCAAATTTGGAGGATTGCACATGAAACGCCTTCTGCCCATCCTGCTCTGCGCCGCGCTGCTGGCCCCGGCAGCCTCCGCCGCACCCGCCTGCCCTCCGGTCAGCGCCGCCTCCGCCCTGCTCATGGAGCAGGAGACCGGCACCATCCTTTATGAACAGAACTCCCATGCCCACCTGGAACCGGCCAGCGTGACCAAAGTAATGACCCTCCTGCTTATCATGGAGGCGCTGGACAGCGGTCGCATCACCAAAGAGGACATGGTCACCGTCTCTCCCTACGCCGCCGGCATGGGCGGCTCCCAGGTCTATCTGGAGCCCGGGGAACAGATGTCTGTGCACGAGATGCTCAAGTGTATCGCCGTCTCCTCCGCCAATGATGCCGCCGTGGCCATGGCCGAGCACCTGTCCGGCAGCGAGACCGCCTTCGTTCAGCAGATGAACGAGCGCGCCGCCCAGCTGGGTATGGCGGACACCCGTTTTTCCAACTGTACCGGCCTGCCCGTAGCCGACCACTATACCTGCGCCTATGACATCGCCCTCATGTCCCGGCAGCTTCTGCTGCATCATCCCGATATCCGCAGCTACACCACCATTTGGATGGACACCATCCGCAACGGAGCCTTCGGCCTTTCCAACACCAACAAACTCATCCGGTTCTATCCCGGCGCGGTGGGACTCAAAACCGGTTATACCGATACTGCGCTGTACTGCCTGTCCGCCGCTGCCGAGAGGGAAGGCATGACCCTCATTACCACCGTCATGGGCTCCGCCTCCTCCGACCAGCGCTTCCAAGCCGCCCGTTCCCTTTTGGACTACGGCTTTGCCAACTACTCCCTGACCACCGTCCACCCCCAGCAGGCGCTGCCCACCGTACCGGTGCTTCTGGGCGAGAGCGAGCTGGTGCAGCCCGTCCCGGAATACGACTGCCGCCTGTTGCTGCCCAAAGGGCAGTCCGGTTCGATCACCACCGAATTCACCCTGGCCGACAATGTGGAAGCCCCGGTGGAACAGGGTCAGCGTTTGGGGGAGATGACCGTCTGTATCGACGGTGAAATCAAAGCTTCCGTCCCTCTGGTAGCCGCTCACCCGGTAGCACGGCTGACCTTCCCCGCCCTGCTTTCCCGTTTTATGCGCCAGCTTCTCATGGCCGGTTGACCTCCCAACCCCTGACCGCATAACGGCCCGGAGCACTGCTCCGGGCCTCCTTCCTGATATATTCCTAATATAATGTGTCCCCACCGCTTGACGGGGGCAGCAAATAGTTGTATACTTTACCTAAATTAGAAGCGTATTTTTTGGTAATTCCTTGTAATTTCTCACACAACACTTTTTTCTCTGAAATCGGGTGATTTTATGGCCAAAACCAAGCAAAAGCCGTCTGCCTACGACCGTTATCTCGGTCTGGAAGCCTTTACCGAGGGTCGCTGTCTGGACGCGTGGCGTTTCTTCGGTTCCCACCCCCACGTTCAAAATAAGCAGTCCGGCTTCCAGTTCCGGGTCTGGGCACCCAACGCGGCCAAGGTTGCGGTCTTCGGCCCCTTCAACGACTGGGACCCTTCCTCCCACCCTCTCTCCCCCGTGGAAAACGGCATCTGGGAAGGATTTGTTCCCGACCTGCATCCCGGTGACGCGTACCAGTACGCCATCTGGTCCTCCGAGCACCACTACGTCGGTAAGGCCGACCCCTATGCGTTCCAGGCTCAGCTTCGCCCGGACACCGCCAGCGTGCTGTGCGACCTGTCGGGCTATACCTGGGGGGATAAGGCCTGGCTTTCCCATCGGGCCAAGCGCCCGCCCTATCAGCGCCCCATGAATATTTACGAGGTGCATCTGGGCTCCTGGCGTCGCACCGGCGAGGGGGAATTCCTCTCCTACCGGGATATCGCCCAATACCTCGTCCCCTACGTCAAGGAGATGGGATACACCCACGTGGAGCTGCTCCCGGTCATGGAGCATCCCCTGGATATGTCCTGGGGCTACCAGTGTACCGGCTATTTCGCCGCCACCAGCCGCTTCGGCTCGCCCCACGACCTGATGTCCCTCATCGACCAGCTGCATCAGGGGGGCGTAGGTGTCATTCTGGACTGGGTGCCCGCCCATTTCCCCCGGGATGCCTTCGGTCTGTACCATTTTGACGGCACTCCCACCTATGAGTACGCCGATCCCCGCAAGGGGGAACACCCGGAATGGGGCACCAACTGCTTTGATCTGGGTCGCAGTGAGGTGCGCTCGTTCCTGTTCTCCTCGGCCATGTTCTGGCTGGAGCAGTACCACGCCGACGGCCTGCGGGTAGATGCGGTGTCCTCTATGCTCTATCTGGACTACGCCCGACATGACGGCAACTGGATGGCCAACGTCCACGGCGGCCATGAAAATCTGGAGGCAATCGACTTTCTGCAAAAGCTGAATACCGCCGTTTTCGCCGCCCATCCGGACGTGCTGATGATCGCCGAGGAGGCCACCTCCTGGCCCAAGGTCACCCACCCGGTGAGCGAGGGCGGACTTGGCTTCAACTTCAAGTGGAATATGGGCTGGATGAATGACATCTGTCACTATCTGAAAACCGACCCCATCTTCCGCCAGTACAGCCACCGGGACGTAACCTTCTCCATGATGTACGCCTTCAACGAGAACTTTATCCTGCCCATCTCCCACGACGAGGTGGTGCATATGAAGGGCTCGCTCATGGGCAAAATGCCCGGAAATGACGAAGTAAAGTTCGCCGGCGTGCGTGCCTTCTACGCCTATATGCTCACCCACCCGGGCAAAAAGCTGCACATCATGGGCTCGGAGCTGGGTCAGTTCAACGAATGGCACTACGAGCATTCTCTGGACTGGCACCTGCTGGAATACGACCGCCACCGTCAGCTGCACGACTTCTTCAAAGCCGCCAACCAACTCTACCTCACCCGCCCGGAGCTTTGGGAGCGGGACACGGACTGGAGCGGTTTTGAGTGGCTGGAGGCGGACGATGCCAGCGCCAATACCATCGCCTACCTGCGAAGAGACGGGCAGGGCAACGCCCTGGTTGTAGTGTGCAACTTCTCCCCCGTCCACCGCTGGGGCTACCGGGTGGGTGTCCCCGCCCCGGGTGATTATGCTCTGCTGCTCAACACCGACTGGCCGCAGTTCGGCGGCTGGGGTCACGGAGATGTGCATCCCAACTGTGCCCAGCTCGTCCCCTGCCACCGGCAGGAGCACTCGCTGACCATCGACCTGCCCCCCATGTCCTGCGTCATTTACCAACTCGTGCCGCCCTCCACCGACGGCATGGCAAAAACCAAACCTTGAGGTGACCGAAATGAAAAAAGAATGTGTGGCCATGCTGCTGGCCGGCGGCCAGGGCAGCCGACTGTATGCTCTGACCAGCCATGTGGCCAAGCCCGCTGTCCCCTTCGGCGGCAAATTCCGCATCATCGACTTCCCCCTGTCCAACTGCGTCAATTCCGGAATCGACACCGTGGGCGTGCCCACCCAGTACCGCCCCCTGGAGCTCAACAGCTATATTGGCTCCGGCCAGCCGTGGGACCTTGACCGGTCTGACGGCGGCGTACATATCCTCCCCCCCTATATGCGGGAGGGAGACCAGGGCACCTGGTACAAGGGCACGGCCAACGCCATTTACCAGAACATCGGTTTTCTGGATATGTATGACCCGGAATACGTGGTCATCCTGTCCGGCGACCACATCTACAAGATGGACTACTCCAAAATGGTGGACCACCACAAGCAGGTGGGGGCGGCGTGCACCATCTCCGTGCTGGAGGTGACCATGGAGGAGGCCAAGCGCTTTGGCATCATGAACGTGGATGAGAACGACATCATCTTCGAATTTGAAGAAAAGCCCCCCCAGCCCAAGAGCAACCTTGCCTCCATGGGCATCTACGTGTTCACCTGGTCCAAGCTGCGGGAATACCTCATCGCAGACGAGGCCGACCCCGCCTCCGCCAATGACTTTGGCAAGAACATCATCCCCAATATGCTGGCTGCCGGCGAGAAAATGGCCGCTTACCGCTTCCAGGGCTACTGGAAGGACGTGGGTACCATCGACTCCCTGTGGGACGCCAACATGGACATGCTCGCCCCCCGCACCAGCATCGACCTGTACGATCCCAGCTGGCCCATCTACGCCCGCACCCCCATTAAGCCGCCCCACTTCACCGGCCCCAACGCCACCATCTCCCACTCGCTGGTCACCGGCGGCTCGGAGGTATACGGCACGGTGGAAAACTCCATTCTGTTCCACTCTGTCACCGTGGAGGAAGGCGCTGAAGTGCGCTACTCCATCCTCATGCCGGGCGTGACCGTGCGTGCCGGGGCAAAAGTTGAATACTCCATCATTGCCGAACACGCGGTGGTGGAGGCAAACGCCTGCGTGGGCACACCTCCCGACCCCGCCGACCCCGACTGGGGTGTGGCCGTGGTGGCCGGCGGCGTGACCGTAGGAGAAAAGGCCGTGGTGAGCGCCGCAGCCATGGTCCGGGAAAACGTGAAAGGAGGTGAGCGGGTGTGAACGACCTGCACGGTATCATCTTCGCCTACCGCTCTCACCGCAATCTGGGTGAGCTGACCCGCCACCGCAACACCTGTTCCGTCCCCTTCGGCGGCCGCCACCGGCTCATCGACTTCATGCTGTCCAACATGGTCAATGCCGGCGTGTCCGACATTGGGCTCATCGTCCACGAAAACTATCAGTCCCTGCTGGATCACGTAGGCTCGGGCAAGGACTGGGACCTCAGCCGCAAACACGGCGGTCTTCGTATCCTGCCCCCCTTCAGCACCGCCGAGCGCAAGCAGGGCGAGTACCGGGGCACTATGGAGGCGCTCATCAGCGTATCCTCCTACCTGAAGAAGATTCGCCAGGACTACGTGGTCATGGCCTGGGGCGATATGGCAATGAATATCCCCCTTGCCGACGTGTTCCGCCAGCACCTGTCCTCGGGCTGCGATATCACCGCCGTCTGCTCCCACACCCATTGGGGTGTTCCCCATGAATGCCAGTATGTGCACATCGACCCCTCCGGTCGGGTGTGTGATATGGCGGTGCGCCCCAACACCGAACCCGACGGCCCGGAAAGCCTGGATATTTTCATCATGTCCAAGCAGCTTCTACTGGAACTGGTGGAGGACTGCGCCGCCCACGACCAGTATTCCTTCAGTCTGGGGGCGTTGCTGCCCCGTATCAATACGCTGAATATCCGCCCCTATTTCTACGATGGCTACGTGGGTCGGGTGCAGTCCGTCAAGGACTACTTCCAGCGCTCGGCCGACCTGCTCCGGCCGGAGGTGCGAAAGGATCTATTCAACCCCAGCGCCCCCGTCCGTGCCAAGGACCGCTCCGACCCCTCCACCTACTATGGCCCCGCTTCCCACACGGAAAACTCTCTCATTGCCGACGGCTGTGTCATTGAGGGTGAGGTGCGCAACAGCATCATCTTCCCCGGGGTGGTGGTAGAAAAGGGCGCAACCATCTCCAACTGCGTGCTCATGCAGGGCACCGTGGTGGGTCAGGACAGCGAGCTGTCCCATATCATTGCGGATAAGGGCGTCCATATCGGCCGGCGGCGCACCCTCACCGGGCACGCTCATTACCCCATCGCCATTGCCAAAAACTCCGAGGTTTAACTTCTCATCTTTCCAAATCGAGGTGCCGTTTTATGAATATTCTCTTTGCCGCTTCCGAAGTTGCCCCCTTTATCAAGACCGGCGGTCTGGCCGACGTAGCCGGCTCTCTCCCTCCCGCCCTTGCCAACGCGGGACATGAGGTTCACGTCATCCTCCCCCTGTACGAGGGCATCGGCGAGGAATGGCGCAGCCAGATGACCTTCCTGAAGTATTTCGACGTGCCCGTTTCCTGGCGCAACGTCTATTGCGGCGTATTTGAACTCAAGCGTGACGGGGTCACCTACTGGTTTTTGGATAACGAGAGTTATTTCAAGCGCGCCCAGCTGTACGGTCACTTTGACGATTGCGAGCGCTTTGCCTATTTCTCCCGTGCCGTGCTGGAAACGGCGGGTCAGCTGAACTGGTTCCCCGACATCATCCACTGCAACGACTGGCAGACCGCCCTCATCCCCATCTACTTGCAGGAAGACCGCTACCGCATCCCCCAGCTCAGCCACGCCAAATCGGTCTTCACCATCCACAACATTGAATATCAGGGCCGCTTTGGCCGTGAAGTACTGGAAGACGTGCTGGGTCTCAACGCCGGCTATTTCTCCGTGGATATGCTGGCGCACCAGAACGATGTCAATCTGATGAAGGGCGCCATCGTCTGCGCCGACTACGTCACCACCGTTTCCCCCTCCTATGCCCGGGAGCTGCGCGATCCCTTCTACGCCCATGGGCTGGAGGGTGTCATCGCCGCCCATTCCCACAAGCTGCGTGGTATCCTCAACGGCATCGACACCAAGCTGTACGACCCCGCCACCATCCCAGGCATTGCCCATCCCTTCACTCCTCGCGCACCGGTCACGGGCAAAAAGGCCTGCAAGGCCGCCCTGCAGTCGGCTGTGGGGCTGAACGAAAACCCCAACGTCCCCATCATCGCCTGTGTGTCCCGCCTGGTGGGTCATAAGGGCTTCGGCATGGTAGTGGACGCACTGGACAAGATCATGGAGCTGGACGTGCAGATGGTGGTGCTGGGCACCGGCGACTGGTACTTTGAGGAGGCCTTCCGCACCGCTCAGCAGCAGTATCCCGGCCGCTTCTCCGCCCAGCTGATGTACTCCGCCGCCCTGTCCAACGTGATCTACGCCGGCGCGGACATTTTCCTTATGCCTTCGGTGTCCGAACCCTGTGGTCTGTCCCAGATGATCGCCATGCGCTTTGGCACTGTCCCCGTGGTGCGGGAGACGGGCGGTCTGCGTGACAGTGTCCCCCCCTACAACAAGTACAACGGCGAAGGTCGGGGCTTCACCTTCGCCAACGCCGACGCGGGGGATATGCTCTGGGTTCTGGAGCAGGCGGTGGATCTGTTCCACACCGACCGCAAGGCGTGGCGCGGTCTGCAAAAAGCGGGCATGACCGCCGACTTCACCTGGAAGCACTCCGCCGGCGAATACCTGGACATCTACCAGCAGCTTCTGGGCTGATGCCCGCCGTCCTATATGCAAAAACACCCTGCATCACGATGCAGGGTGTTTTATATTCCGGTCAAATCAAAGTCCGGGGTATACTCCCGTTTGGCGCTCTCACCGTCCTGCACAAAGCCCTCCAGCCCCAGCGCGTCCATGTACTGCTGCGCCGCACGAATTTCGCTCCCGCGCAGTCTGCGGTCAATTTCCGGAAACTCGTTGGCTCTGCCCCAGGGGGTATACTGGCTCATAAGGGAAAACAACACCGTCCCCGGTGCAAACTCCCGAGCCACCCAATCCATCACCGCTTTCGTTCCCGCCAGCTGACCGGGCAGCAGCAGGTGCCGGATTACCACGCCTTTTTTCAAAAGACCGTCCCCATCCAGCTCATACGCACCCACCTGCCGCACCATCTCCCGGATGGCAGCCATGGCCACGTCCGGATAATCGGGAGCGGCGGAATATCGTTCCGCCACCTTCCCGTCCAGATACTTCAGGTCGGGCAGATAAATGTCCACCAGTCCCTCCAAAGAGCGCAGGGTGTCCACCCGCTCGTAGCCGCCGCTGTTCCACACGACCGGCACACCGGGTCGGTATCCCTCCAGCAGTTCTTTGACCACATGGGCATAGTGGGTGGGGGTGACGAAGTTGAGATTGTGCGCCCCCTGCTCCACCAGTTCCCGGCAGATGTCCGTCAGCCGCTCCATGCTCACCGTTTTACCGGTATCCCGATGGCTGATCTCCTCGTTCTGGCAGAACACACAGCCCAGACTGCACCCGGAAAAGAAGATCGTACCGGATCCCTGTGTCCCGGAGATGGGCGGTTCCTCCCAGTGGTGAAGGGCGGCCCGTGCCAGCACCGGCGTTTCAGGCATCCGGCAATAGCCCTCGCCCCGGTCGGCTGAACGTACCGCACCGCACATCCGGGGACACAGATTGCATACCACCGCACATTCCTCCGTTTCAGAAATAACCCAGCCGTTCCTTCACAGCCGTTTCAAAGGCACGAAAGGCATTGGGCACGGCATACTGCCGTTCCAGTTCCCCGCGGCTCACCCACACCCAGTCCGGTGGAAGCGCATCCGTACCGCACTCCACCGCCCGGCCTTCCATCCGCCACTCAATGTGGCTGAAAATATGGATTCCCGTCCCGGCCGACCGGACACTTTCCCAATTCACGCCCCAGTGTTCCAGCACATCCCGGGCCGGAGCCAACTCGTTGGGAAATTCCCACAGCCCGGCCAGCAGCCCCTTGTCCGACCGCTTACGCAGCGCCACCTGTCCCTTGTGAAACAACAGGAAAACAACCCGCTGCTCCACCCTGCGTTTCTTCTTCTCCGCCTTCACCGGCAGCTGATGGATGCGCTCCTCCAGCCTCGCCCGGCAAAAGTCCCGCGCCGGACACTCGTCACACAAAGGCGCGCCGTTGGGCAGACACACCGTAGCGCCCAGTTCCATCATAGCCTGGTTAAAGTCCCCCGCCTGCTTCACGGGGATGATCTCCTGCAGCTGCCTGCGCACCTGCTTTTTGGTCGCGGTAAGGGTAATGTCGCTCTCATCACCGTTGATGCGGCTGACCACCCGCAGTACGTTCCCGTCCACCGCCGGCACCGGCTGTCCAAAGGCAATGGACGCAATGGCTCCCGCCGTGTACTCTCCCACCCCGGGCAGAGACAGGATGTCCTCATAGTTTGCGGGAAATGCTCCCCCAAAGCGCTCCATCACCTGTCGGGCGGCTTTGCGCAGGTTTCGGGCACGGCTGTAATAGCCCAGCCCCTGCCACAGCTTCATCAGCTGCTCCTCGTCCAGTTCGGCCAGTTCGGCAAGGGTGGGGGCGGCATCCATAAAACGCCGGTAGTAGTCCAGCACCGCTGCCACCCGGGTCTGCTGCAGCATGATTTCAGACACCCACACGTGATAGGGTGTGGGGTCCGACCGCCAGGGCAGCGTTCTGGCATGCTCCCCAAACCACTCCAGCAGGGGGATGGGCAGCTGTTCCAATGGTTGCCGGCTCACTTGCCTGTCAACTCCAACAGCGCCTGCACGCACTCGTACACCAGCCGGTCACAGTGAGGCTTCTTCTCCTCCCCCCGCTCTCTGGCCGCAGCCAGCAGATGGGCGCAGTCGGTACAGCCATTCTTCTCCCGGAAGGCGCGCAGCAGCGCCTGCGCTTCCTGCTCACCATAACCCATGGCACCCAACACCATCAGCGCCCCGGTCAGCGCCCCGCAGGTGCTGCCGTGGCGCATACCGGAACCGAAATGCGCGCCCAGGGCATAAGCCCGTTCCTCATTCAGCCCCAACTCCTCAGCAAAGGGCACCAGTACCGACTGGCAGCAGTTGTAATGCTTGTCTGTAATCGCCCGCAGTTGGCGAACGTGTTCCATCTTATCCATTGTCTGTATTCTCCTTTTCTCTTTCAGTTGAAAATATCTGCCTGTTGGGCAAACAGGGTCTGAATCCGTTCCCGCACCGCCCGGTGCTCCGCCCGGCACAGCCCCGGGTCGTCCGCCAGCATGGCGTGGGCGGCATCCTGCGCCTGTTTCAGCAGGCGGGTGTCCCCAGCCAGATCAGCAATCCGCAGCGGGGGCAGACCGTGCTGCCGGTTTCCGAAAAAGTCGCCCGGCCCGCGCAGCTTCAGATCCTCCTCCGCGATTTTGAATCCATCCGTTGTCTCGGCCAGCACCTTCAGCCGCTCCCGTGCCGTCTCTCCCCTGCCTGCGCTGACCAGCACACAGTAGGACTGGTGTTTCCCTCGTCCCACCCGGCCGCGCAGCTGATGCAGCTGACTCAGGCCGAAACGCTCGGCATTTTCCACGATCATCAGCGCCGCGTTGGGCACATCCACCCCCACCTCGATCACCGTGGTGGATACCAGCACATCCAGCTCTCCCCCGGCAAAGCGTTCCATGACCGCCTCTTTTTCCTTGGACTTGAGCTTTCCGTGGACAAAGCCCACCCGCAGGTCAGGGAACACCTTCTCCTGCAGGTCTTTGGCATAGGAGGTCACCGCCTTCAAATCAGGCACGCCTTCCCCCCA
>JAZUOI010000114.1:0-5501 GCA_045604585.1 Lawsonibacter sp.
CGGACAAATCACTGCACTGGGCGGAATGCAGGCCGAACGTCCCATTCGTGACGAGCGGGACTTTGTGGAGCGGGCAAAAAAGGGAGAACTGATCCCCTTTCGGAGCAGGAATGATTTGACAGCGGGGGTCAACTGCGATAAGATTTAAAAGAAGAACAACCCATCCGCAGGCGCAAAAGGAGGAACCAGCCATGAAGCGCATTATTACCATCGGTCGTCAGTTTGGCAGTGGAGGCCGGGAACTTGGTCGTCGTCTGGCCGAGGAACTGAATATTGAATATTACGACCGGGAGATCCTTGGGAAGATTGCGGAGGACACCTCCCTTGCCGAGGAGTACATCCAGAATGTGCTGGAACGCCAGCCTCACAATCTGCTGCCCATTACGGTTGGACGCAGCTTCGCCTATGTGGAAAACTATGCCTTCAAGCAGGCACAGTCCGTCTACCAGGCGCAGGGGCGCATCCTGCGGGAACTGGCGGAAAAGACCGATTGTGTGATCATCGGACGCTGCGCCGACTATATTCTGCGCGACCTTGATCCCTTCCGCATCTTTGTCTACGCCGACGAGGAAAGCCGCGTGCGCCGGTGTATGGAGCACCTTCGGGAGGAGGAGCAGGGCATGACCGAAAAGCAGATGCTGCGCCGCATCCGCTCCATGGACAAGGATCGTACCCGCTACTATGATTTCTATACCGGATTGAAGTGGGGCGACAAATATAATTACGACCTGTGTGTCAACACCACCGGCGCGGTTATTAAGGAAATTGTTCCTGCCATCGCCAAGCTGTTCGACTGATCGTTTTGCACCCTTTACGGGCGTATCCACCGGGATACGCCCGTTCTTTTTGTCCCCGGACAGGAATACACTGAACTGATAAAGCAGGGATGGAGGGGTGCGGTATGCAGACCACGTACGGACGCAGAGGACGGGAGGAGTACAGCCGGAAAGAGCGGCGGGAGCGGCGCACAAGCAGACAATTGCGGCAGCTGCTGGTTTGTTTGGTGATATTTGCCCTTGTGTTTGCGGGGAAGGGTGTGTGGCCGGAGCAGACAGCGCAGGCGGGCAGCCAGCTTTTGCGGTTTTTGCGTGCGGATACGGACGTGCGAGGATTGCTGTTGGAGCTGGGGGGCGTGCTGAGCGGGGAAGAGGATGCTCTGGGGGAATTTGGAAAAATGTGTGTGGAGGTGTTTGCGCCACAGACACAGCACAACAGATGGAACTACGTACCGCGTGAGCAGCCGCTGTACCGCCCGGCGTGGGAACGGGAGGAAAAGGCAGTGCTGACCTGGGAAACGGAGAAACCCCGGGTGCAGGGGCTGGAGGTAGGCGCGGTGGTGCAGGAGGTGGAGTATGACGGCCTGGATGTGCCTGCCGGGTACAGTATGCAGTGGCTCAGTCTGGGCTCGATTCTTACTGCGACCCCAGTATTCGGCAAAGTGACGTCCCGATTTGGCTACCGGGAACACCCGGTTCTGGAACGGGACGGCTTTCACACCGGGGTGGACATCGCTGCGGATGAGGGGACACGCATTTGCGCCTTTGCCGACGGGACGGTGAGTGAGGTGGGGGCGAATGAGGATCATGGCCGCTTTGTGCGGCTGCTCCACGAAAACGGCGTGGAGAGCCTGTACGCCCACTGCAGCCGCATCATGGTAGAACAGGGCGCGCGAGTGAACGTAGGTCAGCAGATCGCTCAGGTTGGCTCTACCGGACGTTCTACCGGATCCCATTTACATTTTGAAGTGCAGTTGGATGGGGTGGGGCTTGACCCCTTGCGCTACATCCGCCCGGAGGGAACCGAGCTTGCGCTGGGGTAAGGTGGAGGTGACCGGCGGCTTTTTGCTGGTGATGGCGTGGCTGAACTATGTCGATACCCAGGGGCTGCTTCCGCGCGCCCTGTGTGCGGCAGCCGCCCATGAGCTGGGACATTGGGCGGTGATTCGACTGCTTGGGGGGCAGGTGCGCTGTCTGCGGTTGAGCACGGTGGGGGCTGGGATGGTGCTGGAGCGCTCCCTGTCTTATGGCAGGGAGTGTTTTTGCGCCCTTGCCGGTCCGGCGGTCAATTTGCTGCTTGCGGTGTGTTTTTCCCGTGGTACGGGGGAATGGGCGCTGGTTTTTGCGGGACTAAATCTGGCGTTGGCGCTGTTTAATCTGCTGCCACTTCCTGCGCTGGATGGGGGGCGCGCCCTGTTGTGCGCAGCCTGTCTGCTCACAGACCCGGGGGTGGCGCAGGGGGTGTGCCTGTGGGTGGAACGTGCCGGACTGACCCTTTTGTGTCTACTGGGCGGGGCATGTTTGTGTTGGGGCGGCGGAGTGACGCTGCCCCTGTGCGCCCTGTGGCTTTTGTGGGTTGGACGAAAGATGACGGAAAAAGGGGTTGTCAAAGTGAGGAGGAACGGGTAAAATGATTCTGTCTGTTTTTTGAGAGGATGGAGAAAAGACATGAATCGAATGTTGGAACGGATCCTTCCCAATGTACAAAAGCCCGCCCGGTATACCGGCGGGGAATATAACGCGGTGGTGAAAAAGCGCCGGGACGTGGACCTGCGGTACGCCCTGTGCTTTCCTGACACCTATGAGATCGGCATGTCCAATCTGGGCTGCCGTATCCTCTACGGTCTGATGAATGAGCAGCCCGGCGTGTGGTGCGAGCGCGTGTACGCCCCCTGGGCGGACATGGAGGAGCAGATGCGTAAAGAGGGCATCCTGCTCTACGGACTGGAGAGCGGGGACCCAATCGGTGAATTTGACATCATCGGTTTCTCCCTGGGGTATGAGATGGCATACACCAATGTGCTGAACATGCTGGATTTGGCTGGTCTTCCTCTGCACAGCGCCGAGCGCAGCGACCTCGCCCCGCTGGTGGTGGCGGGCGGCACCTGCTGCTATAATCCCGAGCCCCTTGCCCCCTTTGTGGATTTCTTTGTGCTGGGCGAGGGAGAGGAGGTCACACTGGAGTACATCGAGCTGTACCGTAAGGCACGGGATGAGGAGTGGACCAAGGCGGAGCTGCTGCGGGAAGCGGCGAAAATTCCCGGTATCTATGTACCCTCCCTGTATGACGTGACTTACAACGAAGATGGCACAGTGAAAGCCGTCACCCCCCTGGACGGTGCACCGGAGCAGGTGACCAAGCGCATTGTGGAGCGTATGGACGAGGCCTATTTCCCCGTCAAGACCATCATTCCCTCCACCGAGATCGTCCACGACCGGGTCATGCTGGAACTGTTCCGTGGCTGCATCCGTGGCTGCCGGTTCTGCCAGGCGGGCTATGCCTACCGTCCGGTGCGCTGCCGGGACGCCAAGCAGCTGGCTGAAATGGGCAAACAGGCGTGTCTCGATTCCGGTTATCAGGAGATCACCCTGTCCAGTTTGTCCTCCACGGATTATCCCGGTCTGGTGGATCTGTGCGATGATCTGCTGGAGTTCTGCCAGCCCCGCAACATCAGCCTGTCCTTGCCCTCCATGCGGGCGGACACCTTCTCCATGAACTTGATGCAGCGCCTGCAAAAGGTGCGCAAGGGCGGGTTGACCTTTGCCCCTGAGGCAGGTACCCAGCGTCTGCGTGACGCCATCAACAAAAATTTGCGGGAGGAAGATCTGCTCCAGTCCTGCCGTACTGCCTTTTCCGGGGGATGGAACGGCGTGAAGCTTTACTTTATGCTGGGTCTGCCCACCGAGACGGATGAGGATGTGCTGGGGATTGCGGACCTTGCCCGTAAGGTCTATTTTGCGTGGAAAGAGTGTGCTCCCAACAAGGCAAGGGGCGTGCGCATCACGGTGTCCACCTCCTGGTTTGTCCCTAAGCCTCACACTGCCTTCCAGTGGGAAGCCCAGATCCCGGTGGAAGAGTACCAGCGCCGGGTGAATCTGCTGCGTGACGCGCTCAAACGGGACAAGTCCATCACCTACAACTGGCACGACCCTCAGACAAGCTATATGGAAGCGGTGTTCTCCCGTGGTGATCGCCGCCTTGCCGATGTGCTGGAGTGGGCGTGGGAGCATGGAGCCAAGTTTGACTCCTGGAGCGAGTTTTTTGATTTTCAGCGCTGGCTGGACGCTCTTTCTGCCTGCGGGCTGAACGGTGACTTTTATGCCCACCGCGTCCGGGAAAAGGACGAGGTGTTCCCCTGGTCGGTGCCCAGCGTGGGCGTAAGTCGGGAATTTTTGTGGCGGGAGCGTGAACTGTGCTACAACTCGGTGACCACACCGGACTGCCGTACCCGCTGCTCCGGCTGCGGAGCCAACAAGTTCCTGTCGGGAGGTGTGTGCAATGGCTGATCATCGTCTGCTCTTTTCCAAGACCGGCCGCGCCCGCTACATCTCCCATCTTGACCTGATGCGTACTTTCCAGCGCGCTTTTTTCCGGGCGGACATTCCTATCAAGCATACGGAGGGGTTCAACCCCCACGCCTTTGTGTCCATCGCGCTGCCTCTTTCCGTTGGTTACTCCAGCCAATGTGAGATTCTGGAGTTTGGTCTGCTGGATGGGGTGAGCGAGCAGGATGTGCCCAAGCGCATGAATGCCGCCCTGCCCGAGGGCATCGTGATCCACAAGTGTTATAAGGCGGAGCGGCCCATCAAGGCGCTGACCCATCTGAACTATATCCTTACCTTTGACTATGCGGCCGGCCGCCCTATGGGTGCGGAAAATGCCCTGAAGGAACTGCTCAGCCGGGATAGCCTGGTGGTCACGAAAAAGTCCAAGAAAGCCAAATCTGGGTTCACCGAGGTGGACTTGATCCCTCTGATCAAGAAGTGGACGGTGGAGGGTAGAAGCGATACCATGATCCTGGATGTGGTGCTGGCAGCGCAAAACCCCGGGCTGAATCCCGAACTGATCCGCGCCGCGTTTTGTGAACATTACCCTCAATTTGTTCCTGATTTTGTCTCCTTTCACCGCAAGGAGGCGCTGGATGGGGAAGGGAAGCGCTTTCGCTGAAAAAGTTGCTCCAAATTTGCAAAAAAGGCTTGCATTTGGGGTATAGTTATGCTAAAATACCAAAGCATTACGCATGGAGTGGGATTTTCTGCCGGTTGCCCGGCTGCCTCGGGTTGGCAGGGGAGATGAGCATTCCAGAGGTAACAAAAACAAATTTTAGGAGGAAAACAAAATGGCAGTCGTATCTATGAAGCAGCTTCTGGAGGCCGGTGTTCACTTCGGTCACCAGACCCGTCGGTGGAACCCCAAGATGGCCACCTACATCTATACCGAGCGCAATGGTATCTATATCATTGACCTGCAGAAGACCGTGAAGAAGCTGGAGGAGGCTTACTCCTTCGTGCGTGAGGTCGCCGGCAACGGTCAGTCCGTCCTGTTCGTGGGCACCAAGAAGCAGGCCCAGGACGCTATCAAGGAAGAGGCCGCTCGCTGCGGCATGTACTGGGTCAACGCCCGCTGGCTGGGCGGCATGATGACCAACTTCAAGACCATGCGCACCCGCGTGGATCGCCTGAATCAGCTGAAGAAGATGCAGGAAGACGGCACCTTCGACATGC
>JAZUOI010000115.1:0-30137 GCA_045604585.1 Lawsonibacter sp.
TCCCGTGCCACCTGCGGAAGGAAGGCTGCAAGAGTGTCCAGTACCCGTCCAAGCCCCTGCTCCAGAGACGCGCTTTCAGACAGAGAGGTCTGCGCTCCGTAACGCTCACCAGCCCGTTCCAGCTCGTCTGCTCCCACTTGCGCCCAGAGCCGGTCGTCCTGTGCCGCACAGATGGGCGTCATCACAAGCAACACGATCAGCACACAAAGCAGTCGTTTCATGTCAGCAGCCCCGCAATCAGTTCCACCACCGCGCTGACCAGGGGCAGTACCGCCCCCAGTGCCAGCACCGTTCCGGCGATCTCCACCACCGCGGCAACGCCGCCCTCCCCCGCTCCCCGGCACAGCTCCACCGTCACCCGGGTAATGATGGACAACCCCACTACTTTGACCACCGGCTCGATCACCGTGGCGTCCAGCCCACCCAGTTGGGTCAGCTGTTTCATTACTTCCAGCACGCTGCCCAGCGTTTTTCCCATCTGAAGCAGGATCCAGCCCAGCGCCGCCAGCACGATCAACAGGGCAAACTCCGCTGCACCCCGTCGCACCATCGCCGCACAGAGCACCGCCGTCACCGCTCCTGCCGCCACCTTCAGCATCACTTCCATCACAGGGCAAACAGCTCCTTCACCATGGCAAACAGGTCGGCGATCTCACGCACCACCATCATCAGCACCACCACGAGGGCAGTCAACGTAACCATGGTGGCCTGCTCGTCCCGCCCTGCCCGGGTCAGCACCTGATTGAGTACCGAGACCAATATTCCTACCGCGGCGATCTTGAAGATCAGATCCACATCCATGCCACTCTCATCCTTTGCATCAAATCAAAGTCAGGGACAAAAAGCCCCCCGCCGTCACACCCAGCACACGAATCACCCGCACCTGCTGGCTGGTGGTTCGGCGGCGCTGCTCCACCACCTGTTCCAGCCGCCGCTGCAGCCGAACAAGGGAGTCCCCCTGCCCTTGCGCGTCATACCGCCCAAGCAGCCACCCAAGCGGTTCCAGCGCTTGGCGTTCCTCCCCGTCCAGCCCGGTCTGTTCCAATGCCTGGGGCCACACCTGAGAAAATCCCATTCCCTGCTCCAGCCCTTCCCGGCACTGCGTAAAGACCGCTCCGGAGGTTGGACAGCCCCGCCGGGACAACTGCTCCAGCAGTTCCGGCAGCGGCCGCTGCCCCAGCGCCAGTTCCCGTTCCAAATATTCCACCGCCCGCGCCAGATCCTCCAGTACGCGCAGGGTCAGCCGCTGACGCTGGCAGGCGCGCACACTCCACCATAAGCTGCCCGCGCACACCAGCAGCACCCCCGCCGCCCTCATGGAAGCTCCTCCACATCAAATTCCCGTTGACCGCCGCGCACCCGTATGGTGACCAGCCGTTGAAAAATCCCCTGTTCCAGCATTTCCCGGTATACCGGGCGGCGTTCCAGATCCTCCCGTGTGTTTCCGTGGGCGGTAGCCAGCAGGGACACGCCGCACCCCGCCGCACCCGCCATAGCCTGCACATCCCGCCGGGCAGTGATCTCGTCCACCGCCAGCACCTGGGGGGACATTCCCCGCAGCAGCATCTCCATTCCTACGGCTTTGGGGCAATCGGAAAGCACGTCGGTGCGCTCCCCCAACTCCAGCTGTGCCTGTCCACGCCACACAGCGGCCAACTCTCCACGCTCGTCCACCACGCCCACGCGAAGACCCTCTTCTCCGTTGGAAAGGCTGCGGATCAGGTCGCGCAGCAGGGTTGTCTTGCCTGCCCCGGGCGGAGCAAGAATCAGCGTGCTGCATACCTGTTTGCCACAGCGCAGCCGGGGAAGCAGCGGCACGCTCACCCCGATACGCTGGCGGGCAATGCGCAGATTGGCGCAGGACACGTCACGCAGGGCGTGAATGTTCTCCCCTTTCATCACCACCGTGCCGCACAACCCAAGCCGATGCCCGCCCTCTAAAGGCAAAAATCCCCGGCACAGCTGTTCCAGCACCGCGTGGATGGACCACCGACTGGCAATTTCCACCAGCCGTTCCAGTTCCTCCCGTTCCACCGCCCGGCTGTCCGGCAAAAGAATTTCCCCTTCGGGCAGCACCACCGTTGGTCGCCGTCCCATGCGCAGTCGGATCTCCTCCGCCCGTTCCATTTGCTCCTTAGTCAGCCGAAGCGCCAACTGACGCAGGTTCAGCGGCAGTACCTGCACCGCCTGTCGATAACTTTGCATCCCGTCACCCCGTTTCGTTACCCCATTTGTATGACGGCCTGTCCCCGCTTATGCCTGCACACAAAAAACCGGCCTCCGTCCCGGACGGAAGCCGTTTTTACAAATCTGCTTATTTCTTGCCGTGCACCTTGGCGGCATACAGGGTATTTTCCATGAGCATGGCCCGGGTCATGGGACCCACGCCCCCGGGAACGGGAGTAATGTGGGTACACTTGGGGGCGACCTCATCGTACAGCACATCGCCGCACAGCTTGCCCTGCTCGTTGCGGTTCATGGCCACATCGATGACCACGGCGCCCTCCTTGACCATATCGGCGGTGATCAGACCCACCTTGCCCACCGCGGCCACAAGAATGTCCGCCTTGCGGCACTGTTCCGCCAGGTCGGGGGTGCGGGAGTGGCAGATGGTGACGGTGGCGTGCTCCCGCAGCATCAGCATGGCCTGGGGCTTGCCCACGATGTTGGAGCGGCCAACCACCACACAATGCTTGCCGGCTACATCCACTTCATATTCCTTGAGCATCCGCATCACGCCGGCAGGGGTACAGGGCAAAAAGCCCGCGCCGCCGATCATCAGCTTGCCCACGTTATAGGGGTGGAAGCAGTCCACGTCCTTGTCCGGACGAATGGTACGCAGCACTTCCTGCTCGTTCAGCTGTTTAGGCAGAGGCAACTGCACCAGAATGCCGTCAATGTCCTCTCGCTCGTTGAGTTCCGTGATCAGCCCCAACAGCTCGTCCATGGTGGTGCTCTCCGGCAGGGCATGTTCCTCGCTGTAAAAACCGCATTCCTCGCAGTCTTTCTTCTTACCGTTGACGTACACCCGGGAAGCGGGATTGTCCCCCACAATAATGACCGCAAGACCGGGCTTGACCGTCATCTCATCTGCCTGACAGCGCATGTTCTCCTTGACCTTCGCGGCAAGGGTCTTTCCGTCCATAACCACAGGTTTCATGGTATTCTCCTCGTTTTTCTTCTCTGCCTCAAGACGCTGGGCATAAAGAGGCTTATGCTTGTTTCTGCGCACGATAAGCTGATAGAGCAGCACCCAGCCCGCGGCAAACGCGGACAGGGCAGCCAGAACCTGGGACGTGCGGATGGGCATGCCAAATAGTTCCAGATCAAAGAAATACAGACTGTCCATACGCAGCCCCTCAATCCACGCCCGGCCAATACCGTACCAGCACAGATAGCTCAAAAACAGCTGTCCGTCAAAGCGGTAAAACCACCGGGCGGCCGCCACGATGAGCAAGAAGCCCAGCAGGTTCCACATGGACTCGTAGAAAAAGGTGGGATGTACACCCAGCGTGCCGTCCACGATGGCGTCATAGGCCGCATCGGTGGGACGGAACAGCTCCCGGGCAATGGTGGGCGAACTCATGCGCCAGGCAGCGTCGGTCACCGCGCCGTAGGCTTCCACATTCATAAAGTTGCCCCAGCGCCCCAGAATCTGACCGATGAGCAGTCCCTGCACGCCCAGATCGGCAAACGGAAGAAACTCGATCTTCTTCCACCGGCAGTAGCTAAGCACCACCAGCGCGGCGGCAATGACCGCACCGTAGATGGCAATGCCTCCGTCCCGAATGGAAAGAACCTGCGACCAGTCCAGAGAGCCGTTGGCGTTTCGGAATCGATCCAGATCAAACAGAACGTAGTACGTCCGGGCGCCAATGATGCACGCAGGCACCGCCGCAAGTAGCACATCCAGAATATTGTCCTGGCTTACGCCGTATTTACCCGCCTGCCGGCAGCACCACAGCACTGCCAGCAGAAAGCCCAAGGCGATGATCACGCCGTACCAGTAGACGTTTTTCCCAAACAGAATAAATGCCACTCGGTTCAGGTCAAATTCCAGACCAAGGCCGGGAAAGGACACCCGATTGACCAGTTCCGTCCCCGGCAAACCAATAAAGCTCATTTCTTCTCCTCCTTAGGCCGCACCACTGAAAGGGAGGCCCGTTCCTTCGTGACCCAGCGCTCCAGCAGATCACGGGCATCCCGGGCGATCAGCTGGTCAAACACCTCGGGGAAGGACAGGGACTGTGCCCCGGAAAAGAAGCACTGAGCCTGCTCCACACACAGGTTTTCAAAGGAATTGAGCGCGCGCACCCGACCGCCGTAGGCCGCCTTTTTCAACCGCTGCCACAGCGGTTCATCGATGCCCTCACGCACCAGCCGCCGTGCCTGCTCCATGATCTGCTCACGCACCCGCTCCGGGTCGCGACTCTCACCCCCGGCATAGAGGAACACGCAGCCGGGGTACATTTCGCAACCGCAGTCAAACTCGCTGTTGATCAGCCCCTGCTCGTAGAGGCTCGCATACAACGCACTGGACTTGCCCGCCAAGGCCTCCATGGCCAGCTCACCCAACAGCTGCACACGCAGCGTTTCCTCTCCCGGAGTCACTCCATCCCCCTTGAACGCCAGCTGAAACAGGGGGGCTGAAACCTCCATTTTCACTTCCACCACAGAGTGCGCCGCCTGCGCCGGCTCGTCCAGCCCGTAGTCCCGCTCTACCTCCATACCGGAGGCGGCAGGGAGAATTTCTCCGGCGATGGCGCACACCCGCTCCGGCTCCACATTACCCGCCACACACAGAACCATGTTGGCCGGGTCGTAGAACGCCTTATGGCAGGCGTAGAGGGTGTCCGCCGTGATGTGGGAGATGGACTCCACCGTACCCGCCACGCTGGTGCGGATGGGGTGGTTTTTATAAAGACCGGCCATCATGTTGGTATAAACCTGCCATTCGGGGTTGTCCTCGATCATGCGGATCTCCTGGGCGATGATCCCCTGCTCCTTATCCACACTCTCCGGTGTAAACCAGGGAACGGACACAAAAGACAGCAGAATACGCAGATTTTCCTCAAACTTCTCGGTACTCTCAAAATAGTAACCGGTGATGGCGTTGGAGGTAAATGCGTTGGGCGACGCGCCGTTGGACGCCAGATCCTGCAGGGCGTTTCCCTCCTGGGTATCGAACATCTTATGCTCCAGAAAGTGAGCGACACCCGCCGGGGTATCGTGCCACTGTCCGTTCAGGCGGAAACGCATATCCATGCCGCCGTAGTTGGTGGCAAAGAACGCATAGCTTTTTCCGTGCTCCGGCTTGGGAAATACGAAAACGTTCAAACCGTTTTCCAGCACCTGGTGGTACATGGTCTCCCCCACCCGGGGAAAGTCATGACGGATCATTTCGCCCCCTCCTTTCCCTTGAGGAAGTAAATGGTGTCCAGTTCCAGCCGTTGTGCGGCCGCAGCCACCTGTTCCGCCGTCACCTGCTCCAGCCGTCCGGCCAGCTGCTCCGGCGTTTCCTCCAGACCGGCCGCCGCCTGCCCCAGCCAGAAGTCGCCCATGCGGCTTTGGGAATCCAGGGTGGTCTGCAGAGCGGTGATCACAATGCGCCGGGCCCCCTCCAGCTCATCAGCGGTGATGTCCCCCCGGCGGCAGGCATCCAGCTGGGCAAGGATCTCGTCCCTGGCCTGCTGGTACTTGTCAAACTCAATGCCCGAGGAGATGACCATCAGACCCTTCATCTTCTCCAGTGCGGAACTTGCAAAGTAGCAAAGAGACAGCTTCTCCCGCACATTCATAAACAGCTTGGACATGCTGGTGCCGCCGAACACGGCGTTACACAGCAACAGCGCGGGATACGCTTCATCCTGCACGCAGATGCCGCCGGTACGCAGACCCATGGCCAGCTTGCCCTGGGTCACGTCCAGGGTTTCCTCCACTACCTGCGGCTGGTCGGCTGCAGGATGGCTGCGAACCTGGCAGCAGGGCTTTTCCCGCTCATCACTGACGGGCAGGTCTGCAAATGCCTCCCGCATGACCTGCTCCACCCGGGAGGGGTCCGCTCCGCCGCAGTAGTAAATATGCACCTCGCTCCGGCGCAGCAGATGTTGGTAGCGCTGCCAAAGGGACTGGGGCGTAAGGGCGGCGGCGCAGCGCTCGCTGCCCAGCTTGTCCACACCGTAAGCCTCATCCGGGCACATCTCCTGGGCCAGACGCAGCATGGAATAGCTCCGCTTATCGTTGCGCTGGGCACGGATCTGGTCGATCAGGTTGGCTCGTTCCCCTTCCACATAATCCGCCCGGAACACTCCGTCCTGGGTAGCGGGGTCGAGGAGCAGTTCTCCCAACAGCCGGGCAGCAGGAAACAGAATATCCTCCCCATTCAGGGCATAGGCATCATCCAGAAAGCTGGCGGCAAAGCCCACGCACTGGGTCTCACCCTTTTTGGTGACCAGAGGTTCAATGGCGCCGCCATACAACTCGTCCAGCTGCGCGGCAATAGACTGCATGTCCGGACAGCGCCGGCAGCCCCGGCGCAGCACCATGGGCAGCAGGGCGTTGGCCGAGGCCTCCTCCCCGTTGAGCGGAGCAAAAAAGCACACGCTAAGATAGCTGCTTTTGAATTTATTGGTATGCACCGCCGTAAGCTGTACGCCGGGCAATAATTGCGTGTGGGTCACCGCTGTCAAGCAAACCACTCCTTTGTGGAGAATACGTTATCTTGTATTATACATCGCCGGGCACAAGAAAGCAAAACATTCTTACCAAATACTTCCGCTTTCTTCTGTCCCCCTGCCGCGCATACCCTTCCCTGTTCATCCTGTCCTCCCCGCAAAGATCCTATCCCGTTTTTCGGAAAAAAGCTGCGTTTTCCCCTTGACAAACCGCACAGAATATAGTATAGTTCTGCGAGGTAAAGCATTTTCGCTTTACACCAAACCGTGCCATGGGGGTGAACTGGTGAAGAATCAGGCTTACCGCATGACCCTTCTGTTCGATTTCTACGGTGACATGCTCACCGACCGGCAGAAGGAGTTCTACGACCTGTACTACAATGAGGATCTCTCCCTGGCCGAGATCGCGGAAAACTACGGCATTACCCGGCAGGGTGTGCGGGATGTGATCGTCCGTGCGGAGGCGATCCTGTCCGAACTGGAAGACAAGACCGGCCTGATTGGCCGCTTCCACGCCATGCGCTCCCAGCTGGATCAGGTGATCAAAACAGCAGACGAACTGCTGGAGCATTGTACCCGATATAACGACGAGCAGCTCAACGCGCTGGTTTGCCAGATCCGCGAGGCCGCCGAGACCATGAGTAAGGAATAACGCCCATGGCATTTGAAGGATTAACGGAAAAACTCTCCGCCGCGTTTAAAAAGCTGCGCGGCAAGGGTCGATTGACCGAGGCCGATGTAAAGCAGGCCATGCGGGAGATTCGCCTTGCCCTGCTGGAAGCGGACGTGAGCTATAAGGTGGTCAAGCAGTTCATCGCCGACGTGACCGAACGAGCCGTCGGCTCGGACGTGCTGGAAGCTCTCTCCCCCGCCCAGATGATCGTCAAGATCGTCAGCGAGGAGCTGACCGCCCTCATGGGCGGCGAGAGCGCGAAACTGACCATCAACCCCAAGCCTCCCACAGTGGTGATGCTGGTGGGTCTGCAGGGCGCGGGCAAAACCACCAACGGCGCCAAGCTGGCCGGCCTGATGAAAAAGCAGCATGCCAAGCGGCCGTTGCTGGCCGCCTGTGATATTTACCGTCCCGCCGCCATCCAGCAGTTGGAAGTGGTGGGTGGACAACTGGGTATCCCCGTGTTCCAGATGGGTCAGACCGACCCGGTAAACATTGCCAAGGCCGCGGTGGAACACGCCATCGCCCACGGCAACGACATGGTATTTCTGGACACCGCCGGCCGCCTGCATGTGGACGAGCAGCTCATGGACGAGCTGCGCAATATCAAAAACGCCGTCTCCCCCACTGAGATCCTGCTGGTGGTGGACGCCATGATCGGTCAGGACGCAGTTAACGCCGCCGCCTCCTTTGATGAGGCGCTGGACATCACCGGTGTGATGCTCACCAAGCTGGACGGCGATGCCCGGGGCGGTGCGGCGCTTTCCATCCGCGCGGTCACCGGAAAACCCATTAAATTCGTTGGCACCGGCGAAAAGCTGGATCAGATCGAGGTGTTCCACCCCGACCGCATGGCCAGCCGCATTCTTGGCATGGGCGATATGCTCTCCCTCATCGAAAAGGCACAGGAAACCTTCGATGCGGAGAAAGCCGCCAAGCTGCAGGAAAAACTTCGTAAAAACAAGTTCACCCTCAGCGATTATTATGACCAGCTGGTGCAGATCAAGGGCATGGGCTCCCTGGCCGATATCGCCGGGATGCTCCCCGGGGTCAACGCCAAGGATCTGGACGGTGCCGCCATGGACGAGAAGACCCTCGCCCACACCGAGGCCATCATCCTTTCCATGACCCCCGCCGAGCGGGAAGACCACAAGCTGCTCAACTCCAGCCGGAAAAAGCGCATCGCCGCCGGCTGCGGGCTGCAGGTAGTCGATGTAAACCGGCTGCTCAAGCAGTTTGAAATGATGCAGTCGCTGACCAAACAATTCTCCGGCGGCAAGCTTCCCAAACATATGCGCCGGATGATGGGCAAGGGCGGCAAGGGTGGATTTCCTGGTATGGGGGGCTTCCCCTTTTAACTTTGGGTAAAGCACAGAAGATGTGTTTTCCATATAAACTTATCAACAATTTTGGAGGTGAATATACCATGGTTAAAATCAGACTGCGTCGTATGGGCGCCAAGAAGGCTCCCTTCTACCGCATCGTGGTGGCTGACTCCCGTTACCCCCGTGACGGCCGTTTCATCGAGGAGATCGGTTACTACAACCCCCTGACCAACCCCGCCGAGATCAAGGTGGATGCCGAGCGCGTTCAGTCCTGGATCAAGACCGGTGCTCAGCCCACTGACACCGTCAAGGCCCTGCTGAAGAAGGCCGGCGCCATCTAATGGTTGGAGGAACGACTGACCAATGAAAGAGCTTTTGACCTACATCGCCCAGAATCTGGTGGACAATCCCGATCAGGTACAAGTCAACCAGTACAAGAGCGATGAGGAGACCGTTCTGGAGCTGGGTGTGGCCCCGGAGGGCATGGGCAAGGTGATCGGCCGTCAGGGTCGTATCGCCAAGGAGATCCGCACCCTTGTCCGCTCCGTGGCTCAGCGCACCGGCCAGCGCGTCTCTGTCGACATTGTCGATTGAAAAAGCGGCGCGGGATCTTTCCCTGCGCCGCTTTTTTAACAGATGGGAGGACACGTATATGAAGCAGGAATTTTTAGAGGTGGGTCAAATCACCAGCACCCACGGCATCATGGGTGAAATGCGGGTGCAGCCCTGGGCGGACTCCCCCGCGTTTCTGTGCCGCTTTGACACCCTGTACGTGGGCTCCACCCACTGGCCCATCAAGGTAGAGCGGGCCCGGGTACACAAGAACATGGTCATTCTCAAGCTGGAGGGCATCACCGATGTCCCCGGTGCCGTGGCCATGCGCAACCAGGTGCTCCATGTGGCCCGCAAGGATGTGAAACTGCCGGAGGGACACTTCTTCCTTGCCGACCTGCAGGATCTGGAGGTGCGGGATGGGGATACCGGCGCTGTGCTGGGCCGCATTGCCGAGGTGCTCACCCCCCCGGCCAACAACGTGTACGTGGTCAAGGGCGGAGCACGGGAGCTTCTGATTCCCGCCGTGCCCGACTTTGTTCTGGAAACCAACGTAGACGAGGGCTATATCACCGTTCGTCTGATCGAAGGTCTGTAAACAAAAAGCACTTGCGATTGATATCGCAAGTGCTTTTTTCATGCTCGTTTTTCTATTTGGACAAGTTGGAGTAGGCGCGCGATTTCGCCGCCCTCGGGCGGCCGTGTCCCCGGGGTCATACAAGCGGCACTGCCGTATGCCACAGCAAGACGGAGACTCTCCTTCGCATTTGCCCCCTGCTGCTGTGCCGCTAAAAATCCGGCAATCATACTGTCCCCCGCGCCCACCGTGGAACACGCGGCAATCCGGGGTGCGGTGGCGGTAAACACCCCTTGCTCACACACCAGCATAGCTCCCTGCTCCCCCAGACTGACCAGCACATTGGCAATGCCGTCCCGGTGCAGCTGCTCCGCCGCCTCGGCGATGGACTCAAAGCAGGTCACTTCACGCCGGAGGTAGTGAGAGATCTCCTCCTGATTGGGCTTGATCAGCCAGGGCTTCACCGCCTGCAGGTGAGCAAGCTGCATCGAGCGGGAGTCGATCACCAGCCGACCTCCCCGCCGCTGCACCCGGCACAGCAAATCCATCACATCCGTGATGTCCGCTCCGTCCGGAGCTCGTCCGGTAAAGGTGACCACCGTGTCCGAGTCCACCACAGTCTCCAACCAGTCGCCCACCGCCGCAAGGCATTTCTTATCCACAGAAAAGCCCGCAAAGCTGATTCGCGTCTCCGGTACGCCCGCCGTGTGGCAGGTCAGATTTTCCCGGATGCGCCCGGGCACTGTCATCTTGCGGTAAGCAATGCCGTCACGCACAAGAGCGCGTTCGAAGTCCGCGCCATTCTCCTCCCCCAGCAGAACAAAGGCGTGGTTGTCCACACCGTTGGCGGTAAGGGCGCGGGAGATATTGATCCCCTTCCCCCCCGCGTCATTGGATGTAATTTGGGCAAGGTTTTCGTGATAGGGCTTAAAGTCGGATATCTCGCAGTGGATATCAAAGGCCGGATTCAGCGTCAGCGTGATGATCTTCATGGATATGCCCCCCTCGTTTCCTTTGGCGCTCAAAGGGTAAAATACCCCCAGCCGGTGTGAAGCGCTTGGCCGTTGAGCAGCCGCTTTTTCAGTTCCCGGCGCAGGTGTGTATCCTCGGGCAGCTTGGTATAATCCGCATTCACGGCACGAACGCCGAACGCAAAACCGAGGAACGGAACGACGGTTTCCGTAAACTCGGTGACGGTAAAACGATTCTGAAATTGGATGATGTTGCTGGTGGGCTTGAGAATCTCTTTCAGTTCCGGGCTGAGCAGCCAGGTGCTGGTGCAGAACACCCGCTGTTTTCCTTTGATGTGAGGAAAATACTCCTCCAGCCGTTGCTCAGCCAGCTGCAAAGAGGCATCGATATCAGCGGACTGCAGGCCGTTGTCTGCCGGCGGAATGTGAATGTAAATGTAAACCGGGTCGCCCCCGAACCGGTCGTCGTAAGCCGAATAGTGCTTCAACCCGGTCTCGTACTGCAGTCGCCCCAACCGCACCAGGTAGCAATGCATGTAGTAGGTGCCCCAGACCATGCGGCCGAAGTCCATGCCGTCCAGCCCAAAGGTCTCGTGCTGCTCTTCCCACACACCGCGCACGCTGGCCTTGTGGATGGCGATCTGCTCCTGGTCATAGCCCCGTTCGGCCATGTTTTTTTGGTGGATGGGCTGTCCGGTCAGCTGAGCCACCACACAGGTGGTATAGCTGCCGTGTTCCAAAAAGGCTTCGGGTGTCCCCTTCCAGCGCCAAACACTCAGAACATCCGCCTTTTCCCCATAAAACAAAATATAGTGCATCAGCCAGCAGATACGGTTCAGGGTGGCATCCTGCTTGAGCAGCGCCACTTCCTGCCGCAAGCGGGGCTTATAATACCTCTCCTCAAAGCCGTAGTAGTCCAGAATATATTCGAAATCATAGTCGTCCAGCCAGTCGGGGCGGTACCGCGCCATGGCGGGCTCGTAGCAGTTTTCCCACGCCCGGGGCAGCTGGACGGAAATGTAGTCGGCCAACATCTGCACGTTCATAAGTATCTCTTCCTTTCCCCTGGACTTGGTCACATTTGTTCCTCTCCACCGTCAAACAGCAACTCCATGAACGCGTTCATGGCCTTGGAATAATAGCGTCCCCGCTTGTAGGATACATAGATGTCCCGCTGGGCGTGCACTGGGGGCAGGGCGTAAAAAACCACTCGCCCGGAAGGGTGACGAAGATTGCGCACCAGAGTATCACTGACCACCGAAGCCGCTGTGCCGTTCTCTACAAAATTATACAGCGTAACCAGTCGGTCGATCTCCAGAATAATATCCGGACTTACCCCCGCCTCATGGAACATGGCATCCGTACGGCGACGGGTATCGTTGTCCTTAGTCATGGAAATAAAGGGGATCCCCTGAAACCGCTCCAACGGCACGGGCTTCACTTCTGACGAGAGATAGGCCCCACTGAGGATATCCTGCTCCCACAGCTGGTATTCTTCCAACCCTTTGTTACTGTCAAACTCCTCCGGCACCGCCAACAGAAGCCGCTCAACGCGAAACAGCCGCTGCTCAAACACAGCAGCATCCAGCCGCTTGTTGTCAATGACCAGATCCAGCTGACCGGAGGAGATCATGTTCTCCAGCACGGTAGGATTGTCGTCCACCATATGCAGGTCGATGCCGGGATAGCGGCGGATGAAACGTGCCACGTAGTCCGGCAGCACCTGGGAGGACAACAGCTGATTGGCTCCGATGGTCAACGACCCGGTGACCAGTTGGTTATAGGCGTTGACGTAGTTTTCAAACTCCCGCTCAATAAGGGAAATGGCCTCGGTCGCCTTGATATACTCCTCCCCCGCCTGGGTCAGTCGCAGCGGCTTGCTGGTACGGTCAAACAACGGCACGCCCACATCCTCTTCGATTTTGCGAATCATGATACTCAAAGACGGTTGAGACACAAACAGCTTCTGCGCCGCCTTGGAGATACTCCCCTCCCGGTACACGGTATAAATCAGATCCTTGCGATTGAAATAGTTACCCACAATCATTCACCTGCTTTTTTCTATCGGGCTGTCCCTTTCAAATATGATGCAAAATCATCTCCGCCGTGACCTTCAATCCGGGCAGCAGGCTTTCGATCTCGACGTATTCCCCACGGGTGTGAGCCTTGCCGCCCACCACCGTCCCCACGCAGATGGAGGGGATGCCCATAGCCATGGGAATGTTGCAGTCGGTGGAACCGGAACTGTAGGTCACATCATAGCCATAGTAGTTCCGGATGGCACGCGCGCCGCGCTCCATGAGGGCCTGCTCCCGGGCAGGGTCGATCTCCCCCATGCAGGGACGATCACCCACCTGGGTAACGGTGACATCAATCCCCTTTGCGCGGTAAAACTCAACCGCCGCCTTAAAATGCGTCTCCATTTCCGCCAGATCCTCCCGGTCATCCGAGCGAAATTCGTAAAGCATCTCGGCGTTCTGGGCGATAGTATTGACGGAGGTGCCGCCGCTGATGGTGCCAACATTAAAGGTAGTCTTGCCCCGAGTGGGCACTTTGATGGCGTACAGGGTATTGATCAGTGACGCAAGATACGCAATGGCGTTGCGGTTGCCAAAGGCATGGTAGGAATGCCCGCCCTCGGTGGCAACCTCCACCCTGTAACGTTTGGAACCAACGGGAACATTCACAATCTTGTGCGCGAAGCCGTCAAAGGTGACAAACTCCACCACGCGGGAACCGAAGTCCTCCATAATCTTCCGGCTGCCTTTCAGGTTGCCCAACCCCTCCTCGCCGGAGTTGATCACCAGCAAAAGTCCAGTCTGCTTCGGCCGCAAACCGGTCTGAGCAATATACTTGGCCGTCATCATTAAAGAAACGGCGCAGGCCGTGTCATCTCCGATACCGGGGCAGAACAGTTTTCCGTCCTCTTCTCTCAGCGGCAGCGGGTCGGTGTCGGGAAAGACCACATCGCTGTGAGCCATGTAGACCACAAGGTCATTGCTGTCAGTGCAGCCTACAGGCCAGATGACGTTGAGTGCCTCATCCACATACACGCCTTTGCAGCCCTGTTGTTCCAGCCAGCTTCTGCAAAACTCTGCCCGTTTTTCTTCATGGTTGGACGGTGCAGGGATCTGCGCCAATTCCACCAGCAGGTCGTAGGCCTCCTGTCGGTGCTCCTCCATATAAGAATTCGCCCGAAAACCCATCTTCAACACGCTCTTTTCATCAGCACAAGTATATATAAACAACAACATCGTTTCAAAAACTATATCAAATGGATTATACTACGCAGTCATATCTCTTTCAACAGTTTTTTGGCATCTTTTTCATTATTCTCTCCAACATACATAATTTTCTTCGCGTCCCATTATGTAAATGTAAAAAATTCCTCTGCCTCCTGCCGCTTCCGACCTCATTCTCTCTCCCTCCCCCTTTCCCGCCAGCCAAACTGTCGAAGGAGCAGATTTTGGGCCGTATTATGCGATACTTTTCTCTTTCCTTCAGATGCAAGACACTATATAATGTGTCTATAAGAGGAACATGAAAGGATTTTATACAATATGCAGGAGTTAATCACGCACACACGGCATCTTACCGACGAGCGGGGCGAACCGCTCACCTTTCGTTACACGCTGCTGGAAAGCCGCACACAGGAGGGAGACATCGACTACGGTATCGGTATGGACAGTTCCCGGGATGACCAGATTCGTCTGCCTCACCTGAGCGTTGACCGGACGGTGGTGGAGGGTCTTCTGACTCTGGCGATCCGACTTGAACTCTCCCCCACTCACCTGCCCGAGGTGGTGGAGGACTGGCTTGGGCAATAAAAGATCCGGAGCTGCAGGTGCAGCTCCGGATCTTTTATATTCTAACTTACTTCTTGCGGTTGTCCAGCTTCTTCAGCACGGCAACGACCACCGCGATCAGACCCAGCACCACGAAGATGCTGGCCATGCCCTGGCCCAGGATCTGCACCGCACCGGTCATGTTCTCAGTCGTCTCGGTGGTGGTGATGATGGCGGTAGGGCCATCCGCCCCGCCGATGACACCTTCCTCAACAGGCTTGGTTTCAATATAGGTCACCGTGTCGGCACTGCCAATAACACCTGCCACCTCGTCAGGGGTAGGAGCGGGAGCGATCAGTAAAACATTCTCGTTATTCATATCCAAGTCCTCCTGTCAGCCCATAAAGTACTGCAGCACCACGCCACCAGCCACCACAGAAGCGATCTGACCGGACACGTTGGCTGCGATGGCATGCATCAGCAGATGGTTCTGGGAGTCGGCCTCCTGACCCAGCTTCTCGATCACGCGGGAGGACATGGGGAAGGCGGAGATACCGGCAGCACCCACCATGGGATTGATCTTGTTCTTGGGGGTGAAGATGTTCTGCACCTTGACGAACAGCACGCCCACCACAGAGTCCAGAATGAAAGCCACAAGACCCAGACCCATGATCAGCAGGGTCTCCACACGGACAAACTCCCCAGCCTTCATGGAAGCGGCAATGGTGATACCCAGCAGCAGGGTGATCAGGTTGGCCAGCTCGTTCTGGGCGGTCTTGGACATGGTCTCCAGCACACCGCACTCACGGATCAGGTTGCCAAACATGAGGAAACCAACCAGCGCCACGGAAGCGGGTGCCACCAGACCGGCAATGATGGTCACGATGATGGGAAACAGGATGCGGGTACGGCGGGACACGGTCCCGCCCTTGTAGGGCATACGCATGGCGCGATCCTTCTTGGTGGTGACCAGCTTGATGGCAAAGGGCTGAACCACAGGTACCAGCGCCATATAGGAATAGGCGGCCACAGCGATGGCGCCAATGTAATTGGATCCCAGTACCTGGGAGACCAGAATGGAGGTGGGTCCGTCCGCGGCACCGATGATGCCGATGGAAGCCGCATCCTTCATATCAAAGCCCAGGGCAACGGCAATAATGATGGTCAGGAAGATACCGGCCTGGGCGGCTGCTCCGCACAGGAACAGCTTGGGGTTGGTCAGCAGGGGGCCAAAGTCGATCATGGCACCGATGCCGATAAACAGCAGAATGGGCAGCGCCTCGGATGCTTCAATACCCACCTCAAACAACCACTGAATGATGCCGTGGGTGGCGATGCCGCCCTGCACCTGATCCATCACGCCGGACAGGGGCAGGTTGACCAGAATGGCACCAAAGCCCATAGGCATGAGCAGTGCGGGCTCAAAGCCCTTTTCGATGGCCAGCCAGATGAGCACCGCGCCCACCACATACATCACCAGCTGCTGCCAGGTGATGGCGGCCAGATTTTCCCACAGGAAACTGAAATCCATACTCTCTCCTCCATTTCGATGTTCTGCGTTTGGGAAGTATCGGCCTGTCCAGCCGTAAAAAAAGACCTGCGTTCCGGGGTCGGAACGCAGGTCTGGTCATTTCAGGCAAAGCCAGGGCAACTGCCCATGCTTGTTGACTTCACCGCGCGGCAGGCCGCGCCGACTACTCCCCTTTGCTGTTGGGGATGATATCATATTTACCCCGGGCTGTCAAGGAAAGTTTTGTCGTGCAAAGAAATCTTAACCACTTACTCCAGCCCGGTCAGAAGCTGCTCGATGGATGTCTCGGTATCCTGCATGGCTCGGAGTGTCCGTTCCAACAGGGTGTCCAGCTCCCAGCCCAACAGCTCCGCTCCCCGGGCGATCACATCCCGGGAGCAGCCGGCGGCAAATTTCTTGTCCTTAAACTTCTTCTTCAGCGATTTCAGCTCCATGTCACTGACGCTTTTGGACGGACGCATCAGAGCCGCTGCGCCAATCAGCCCAGTTAGCTCGTCACAGGCGTAGAGCACCTTTTCCATCTCATGCTCGGGCTTGATGTCCACCTGATGCCCCCATCCGTGGCTGACCACCGCGTGGATGGTATCCTCATCCACCCCGGCCTCGCGCATAAGCTGGCAGCATTTAACACAGTGTTCTTCCGGCCAGCGCTCATAATCCACATCGTGGAGCAGACCCACCACCGACCAGAATTCCTTCTCCTGGCCATAGCCCAGCTCCACCGCATACCAGCCCATCACCTGTTCCACCGTAACGGCGTGGCGCAGGTGGAACGGCTCGGTATTGTACTGTCGGAGCAGCTCCCACGCCTGCTGTCGGGTAAATGCCATATCCGCTTCCTCCCAATCAATAGGCCATGACGATACCGCCGTCGTTGGCATACACAGTGGTGATCCCGCCGGCCTCGGTAATGGAGATGCTGGAAAACTTACACTTTTCCTCCAGCATCGCTTTGACCTTGAACGCGCGCTCCAAACAATTTACGTGGGTGATGAACGCAGGGCGTCCCTCATGGTCGGGATCAGCGGCCGCTTTCTCCACCATCTTCTGCAGCGCCTGTTTGATGGTCAGTGCCTGCCCCACCTTGCCGATCTCCCCCTCCGGAGTCGCATGGCAGAACAGCTTGATGCGCAGTGCGGCGGTGGCCACCGCCTGCAGCTTGGTCAGACGACCGTTCTTGCGCAGGTTTTCCAAGTCCTCCAGCACGAACAATGTCTTCATGCGGGCGATAAACTGCTCTACCTCACGCACGACCTTTTTAAAGGGCAAACCGCTCTCGGCAAGCTCCTTGATCTTCAGCGCAATAGCCGTTTCGCCGCACACAGCGGAACAGGAATTGAACACATGTACATTCTTCTCCGGCTTTTCCTCCTCCAGCAGCGCCTTGGCCTGCTGGGCGCTGTTGTGCGAACCACTGAGCAGCGCCGACAGGGTAACGGCATACACATCGTCCGCACCGCAGTCAAAGCAATCCAGATAGGCCTGAGGCGAGGGACAGGAGGTGGTGGGCGCGTCCTTGCTCTGCTTCATCGCCCACAGCAGATCCGCCTGGTCAAAGCCGGCATCATCCACAAAACTGCTGTTGTTGCAGGCAATGGTCAGCGGCACCTTGACAAAGCACGCCTCCTGCTTCATCGGTCCAGTCATCTCACAGCAGCTGTCCACAACGATTTTAAAACTCATATTTAGCACCCCGTGATATAATTTCAAAAACCAGATTTACAAAATACTATACCATATCCCTGCATGCTTGTAAAGATTATTTTGTCGTCCAGTCCCGATTCAGCCGATACCGGCGGCTTCCAGCCCGCGCTTCCACTCCGGTTGGGTGAGACAGGTGTTGACTACCTGCAAAAGTCCGTTGACCGACAGGTGTTCCGGCAGATCCAACTGCCGCAGCAACGCTTTTCGGCGGGCAGCGCTGTCCGCCGTTCCGGTCAACCCCAGCGCCATCAGTTGGGCCTTTGACACAGAAAGAGAACGCTCCGGAAGTGCATCTCCCTCTAAAAAAGTCGCCCCCGCCCGGCGGAGAGCCTGCTCCAACAGGGCTTGGGACATGCCCTCCACCCCCAGCTTTCCCTCCTTGCCCGGACGGCGCTTGCGCCGCTCCTTTCCCATAACATCGGGCACGTAGGCATGCTTGAGCTGGTGGGCGGGGATGGCACTTTTGATGCGGTTGCGGATGACGAAGCCCGCCCCGTCCGGGTCGGTAAAAACGATCAGCCCCCGCTGCTGTGCCACCCGGCGCAGCAAGGTCATCTGTTCCTCGTTTTTGAAGATGCCAAAGCCTGCCGTTTCCAAAATCAGCGTGTCCACCATCTGGGACAGGGTGTTTTTATCATACCGGCCCTCCACCACGATGGCCTCCCGGATGCGCAGCATGGACACGCCTCCCTTAACTTATTTATTATTAGCCGGAGCGGACAGTTCCAGCAACAAGCCGACCATCACGTCCCTTTCGCTCAGACCACCGCCGGATTTCAGCGCCAGATCCGCCCTGGCGCAGGCAATGACCGCCTTGCGGCACCACTCGGGGGAAAACCGCCGGGCACTGTTCATCAGCTTTTGGGCAGGATAGGTGTTATTCATCCCCCATAGCTGCGCCAAATCACCCACCGTACCATGATCATCCAACAGCAGACGGGCACTGTATAGCTTGCGCATCTGGGACCCGATGGCTGCCAGTATCTTCACGGACGGCTCCCGCATTTCCAGCAGCTCACCCAGCACCCGGGCCGCCCTGTCAAAGTCACCCGCACCGATGGCATCTGTCATCTGGAAGCTGATGGCATCCAGCTGCGGGGTGACCACTGCGTCAATATCCTGCCGGGTTATGCGTTCTCCCTTGGCGTAAGCGCCTACCTTTTCGATCTCGCCCACCAGTGTATTCATCAGATCGCCGCACTGGAAAATGAGGTAACCGGCCAGCTCCGAATCGATCTGTTTGCCCAGAGCACGGAAGCGGCGGTGTACCCAGTCCACCAGATCCCCCTGCCCCTGTCGGGCAAATTCCACGATCTGGCCGCAGCGCTTAAAGCTTTGGGCAAGCTTGCTGCGGGCATCCAGCTTGTAGCCAACGGCATCAAAGACAAAAATCACGCAGCAGTATTCGGGCAGTTGCTCCACCAGCCTGGCCAGCCGCTCCTTATCTCCATCCCCCATGAGGGAAAATTCCACGTCAGAAACAAGGATCATGGTGCGCTCGCTCATCATGGGCAGACAGTCCACCGCCTGTTCCAGCCACTGGACGGTAAACTCCGCCCCATTGATGGTGTGCAGGTTAAATTCCGCCATCCCCTGCCCCATGAGCAGTTGCTTCATACGGCCGAGATAATGCTCACGCAAATAGGCCTCTTCCCCGTGAAGGATGTACAGGCAGCCCAGCGTTCCGGCGGAAATATCCTGTTTTAGTTTCTGATAGGCGGAATCATCCGTCTTTTGTTTTGCGGCCATGTACTCTCACCCTATTCTGCGTATGTGATGCGCACCATACCCATGTGGTCGGTGCGGTAAAGTTGTGCGCCTACCGCCCGAAAACGCTCTATGGTCTCCGGAGCGGGGTGTCCATATGTATTATACCTTCCGGAGGAGAAAACTGCAATATCCGGGCGCACCTTCTCCAGCAATTGCGTGGAATTGGAGTACTTGGAGCCGTGGTGTCCGGCCACCATCACCTCTACATCGGGAAACTGCGCGTGTTCCAGCAGCGCAAGTTCCGTTTCCGCACCCATGTCTCCGGTGAGCAGAACATCTTGCTCTCCCAGGGTGCACAGCACCGTGAGACCAAGCTCGTTCACATCCGCTCCGCCCAAAGGCGCGTAGATGTTCAGCTGTCCGCCACCAAAGGGGATTTGCATATCCTCCCCCACCAGACGTACCCGACTGCCCTGTCCCTGCGCTGCCTGTACGATCTGCGCGCGCAGTGGGCTCTCCGGCTCCACATCGGGAAGAAATACCGTATCCACCTCCAACCGCTCCAGTAAACGAGGCACGCCGTTGGCATGGTCGGAATGGTAATGGCTGACCACCAACATATCAATCTGGGAGCGCCCCAGACTCTGGATCACGTCCGCGGCAATATCTCCGGCATCATTGGAAGCATCTCCGCCGCAGTCCACCAGCACAAGCGCGTCTGTCAGCCGCACCAGCACGCTCTGTCCCTGTCCCACATCCAGCACCCACACGCCCACACTCCCGGAGTAAAAGCTCAGGTTGGTCAGCAGCACCGCAAGGGCAAAGGTACAAAGTCCGGCTCCCACCGCCGGAACGATCCGCTTTCTGCCCGGGAGCAGGACAGCCGCCAGAACCAGCGCGTACACAAACAGCACCCACAGAAGATAAAACGGCTCTCCGGACGGGACGCTGGCAAAGGGCAGCCGGGACAATCGCTCCACCACGGCAATCATATATCGAGCCGCCCATTCTACCACCGGTGCGGCAACCGTACATACCGTTGGCAGATACGACCAAAGCACACCCAGCAGCAGTCCGCCGCAGAACAGCAGGGACACCGCCCACAACACCAACAGATTGGCAAGGGGCGCTACAAGGGTAAACTGTCCAAAATAGTATGCCGTCAGCGGCGTGGTAAAGAGCATGGTGGACAAGGTCGCTCCCAGCGACCCGGCCAGTAGCTGTGCCGGCCACTTCCACAGACGTGACATCCCGTCCTGCTTCTTTTCTCCGGGATATAGACAGTCCAGTATCCGATCCCGAATGGGCTCGGAGCAGAGCATCAGCCCCGCCATAGAGGCAAAGGACAGCTGCAAGCCCACGCTTGCCACACAGTACGGGTCAGTGACCAGCAGCAGAAGAAGTGCCGCGGCCAGGGAGGTCGGCCCGTCCGACTCCCGCCCCAACAGGGGCGCAAGCTGCACCAGAACCAGCATCACCGCCGCCCGGGTGATGGACGGGGTGCAGCCTGCCATTACCGTCACCAGCACAATGACCGGCAGAGTAAGCAAGCAAGTACCGCGTTTCCCCTTGCCCAGAAGCAGCAGCAAAAACCCAACCAGATAGGACAGATGCATACCGGACACCGCCGTGGTGTGGGACAGGCCGGTGCGCCGAATGGCGCTGGCCAGCGCGCCGGAACAGTCGGATCGATCCCCCGTGACGATGGCCTTGATCAGCGGCGCCGTCTCAGGCGAAAATCCCGCATCGATATTTTCTTTCAGCTGCCGGGTCAGATAGGACGGAAGCAGGGTCAGCGGAATGCGTTCCGGCCGCGCAACGCTCAGTTCTCCATAGGCCCTTGCCCGAAGAAAGATCCCCTGCGCAGCATCTGTCAGCTGTATCTTGCCTGCCCGGTCACGCACCGCCGTGCAGTGGGCAACGGTACCAATGCGGTCGCCGGGAGCAAGGTTCTCCCCCTGTTCGTCACAGTTCAGCCGAACCTTTACACGCACCGCTTTCCCCACCGCAGTGCGCGCTTCTACCTGCCAACCGTAATCCGTCCGCACCGGCCAGTCGATCACCGTAGCCGTCAGCTCCACCGTCTTGTCATCCAGAGCGGTCGCCGGGCGCACCCATAGGCAGTCAAATACGCTAATCCATAAAAGTGCCGCACAGATACCCAGGAGAACAATACGGATCCGCCGTACCATTGCTCCGCCCAGCCGCCCCATCGCCAGCATCAGCACCACAGAAACAACTCCCAGCGGGAGACGCAATCCCGCTGGGAGAAAATAAACGGCACAGGCAACGGCAACAGCGTATCCCAACACAAACAGTGCCAGCTTACGCATAGCCACGCTCCTTTTTGTTATTACAGCCAGGGAATCCGCTCATCCATCTGCCGCGGGATCACGCCCACGCGCTGCAGGATGGGCAGAATTCCCCGGAACAGTACGTACAACAGAACGGTCTTTGGCACAATGGTCAGCAAATTCTTGGCAAGGCTTGGCACAAACCAGCCAAAGAACCCCGCCCCGCGGGTCATCACGTTCCACACCGAGCCGAGCACCGCGTTGACCAGCAAATTGACCAGCAGATTGGCCAGCACGATGTTGGCCACCGTCAGCCGGCGGCGGTAGAAACACAGGGCGTAAAACAGCACTCCCAGCATGGTGGACAGGGTGTATCCGAAGAAAAACTCCCCGCTGGGCTGGAGAACAAAACCCAGAATGTCCTCTACAAAACCATACACCAGTCCCAGCACCGGACCGCACACCAGAGCACACAGGGCGCGAGCCAGAAACCCAAAGGTCAGCTTTGTATGGGCAATGGGGATTCCCGGCACCAGCGACAACGCTCGGGCCATGGCGATCATCAGCGCGGCAAAGACCAGCAGCCGGGTGTTGTGCAGGTTGGCTCCGGAACGGGTGATCTCCCCATCCGGACGAAAGGCACGCCCAACCAGCGCCAACAGCAGCACCACCGCGCCCAACAACCCAAGAGAGAAGTAGCCAAACAGTTCCCACGGGCTCTTTTCCGCCAGCTGTGCCGCCCACCCGGCAAAGTCACCCTGACTTTTCTGCCAGATGACCACCAGCTGAAGCACGATAAAGAACACACCGGCCGCTGCCGGCCAAAGCAAACTGTGATCGTTCCGCTTATTTTCCAACATAAAAATTTCCTCCTTCTGTGCATACGGCAGTTTGATACTGCACAACAGCCGCACAGAGGAGGAGCATCTCCGGTATGCGGCAGCGGGAACCAGAACACGCACTGCAAGCGGATGCTTTTCGTCCAAAGGGCAGTCCCTGTCCCTTCGGCACTTAGCTGTGCTTTCACAGCAACACGCGCGTTCCTAATCTGCCAATGTTTTTACCAGTGTAACTCTTTTTTCCAAAAAAAGCAAGAGCAATCACACCGCCCCTCACACCACATAAACTGGTACAGAGGTGATGTCCATGTCCTGTCCCTGCACACCGGGGAACGGTTCCCGAGCCCTTGCCATCGCAGCCGTTCTCGCTGCCGACGCACTGACTCACGACCGCACGCCGGAGGAGATCGGCCGCATGGCCACGTTTTTCACCGTATTGGGTGACACAATGGGGCTTCTGGCCTTTGACCCAAAGCTGCAAAAATGCCAGGAGAAATTCAACCCATAAAGGCGCGAAGCTCCTCCATTCGTTCCACGGCCTGCTGATATCCGTCCGACCACAACAGGCGCAGCTTCTCCACGTCCCGCTCGGTACGGGATACGCCCCTGGTAGTCTCAGGCGCAAAAATCAGCACTTTCCCCTCCTGTTCCAGCTCCAACAAGCGGCGTTTGCTGTCATTATAGATCTCCGCCCGCCGACGCATGGTCTCACAGAATTCGGGATACTGGCGATAGTGGTGCAGAATCAGCTTCAACATTCCATCCGGCCTGCGTACATAGTCTCTGGGCTTGGTCAGCACCACGATCAACCGGTCACATCCCTGCTCCAGTGCCCGCCGGAATGGAATACCATCCGATACGCCGCCGTCCAGATACCCTTTTCCGTCAATGTGGATAATGGGAAACATCAGGGGCAGAGCGCAGCTGGCCTGCAGCAGCCGGGAGCTCCCCTGTGCGTCCCGGGGCACTTCCAGATATTCCGCCTGTCCGGTGACCACATTGGTCACCACCGCCTCCATCTGACCGGGATAGGCCGCAAAGGCTTCGTAATCAAAGGGAACCAACTCCTCCGGGATACGTCGAAAGGTAAAATCCAACCCGAAGTAGCTGCGGTTGCGCCGGTTCAGCAGATTGCCCACGCCCATATAGCGCCGGTCGGGGGCAAAACGGGTGGCCACCTCCAGATTGCGCCCAGGCTGCCCGGAGATATAGCTGACCCCGTAGGCAATCCCGGCGGACACGCCCACCAGATATTCGCATTTGATTCCCCCTGCCAGCAGTCCGTCGCATACGCCCGCGGAAAAAATGGTGCGCAGCGCACCGCCCTCCAGTACCAAACCGGTCTTCATACCCCACCTCCAACGGTTTCTGCTTCTATTGTAAGCCTTTTTGCAAAAAGTGCAACCACAATCACGTACGTTTGCCTGCAAAGTACAATTGACATTTCCGCTTTCATGCTACATACTGATACTATCATGCCCGATCAGGAGGCGTTTGTATGGCTCATTATCAAAGTGTGGAACAACTCATCGGCGGCACTCCCCTGCTGGAACTGCGCCGCTACTCCGCCGCCCATGCGCCCGCGGCCACCCTGCTGGCCAAACTGGAATTTCTCAATCCCGGCGGCAGCGCCAAAGACCGGGTGGGAAAGGCCATGCTGGACAAAGCGGAGCGGGACGGTCTGCTCTGTCCCGGCGGCACGGTCATTGAACCCACGTCCGGCAACACGGGCATCGGCCTTGCCTGCGTAGCGGCCGCCCGGGGTTACAAGGTCATTCTCACCATGCCCGACACCATGAGCGCTGAGCGGCGCACCATGCTGCGAGCCTATGGTGCGGAACTTGTCCTCACTCCCGGTGCGCTGGGGATGCAGGGTGCGGTGGATAAAGCCAACGAGCTGGCCGCCTCTCTTCCCGGAAGCTTTCTCGCCGGTCAGTTCGTAAACCCCGCCAATCCTCAGGCTCACTATGAGACCACCGGACCGGAGATTTGGCGAGACACCCAGGGCAAGGTGGATATCTTTGTGGCTGGGGTAGGCACAGGTGGTACCATTTCCGGTGTGGGACGCTATCTGAAAGAGCATAACCCCGCCGTTCACATCGTAGCCGTGGAGCCCGACGCTTCCCCTCTGCTGTCCGGCGGTAAGGCTGGTGCACACGGTCTGCAGGGTATCGGTGCCAACTTCATCCCGGACACCCTTGACCGCACCGTTTACGACGAAGTCATTCGGGTGACGGAAGCCGATGCCTACGCCGCCGGCCGGGAACTGGCGGTACGTGAGGGCGTGCTGTGCGGCATTTCCTCCGGTGCCGCCCTGTGGGCGGCACAGCAACTGGCGACCCGTCCGGAACACGCAGGTAAGACCATCGTGGTTCTCCTCCCCGACTCCGGCGACCGCTACTTCTCCACCCCCATGTTTCAAGAATAAATAAAACCCACGCCATGGTCAAATGGCCGGGGCGTGGGGTTTGTTTTTCCGTTATCTGCTGCGCAGGTAGTTATAGGCGGAAGCGGAGAACTTGGCAATGCTCTCCATCCACGGATAGGTCTCCAGAGCCCGGGCAAGATAGCTGTTCATGCTGTCCGTCACTTTGGCGTGCTGGCTGCCGTCGGCGTTGTACACTGTGCAGGTGACCTGCGTATTGCCGTCCGCGATCGCAAGGTCATTCACGCGAACCTGATAGGTTATTCCGTTTTTGAAGAAGTCCGCGCCAAAGCGGTGGTGGACAGCAGAACCGCCGTCATCAACACAAGCACCAAACCTACAAAGCTTTTTTTCATTTGTGGTTCATCCCCCAATCGCTGCAAATCAAAGCAATCATTCCACGCACCGCGCAGTGGAAAGGGTCCGCACGGTTTCGGTTCAAGCTCCCTACTTCTTATTTTTTCCAATATATCATAGTTCACTTGAAACCGCAACCTTTCATCTGCATCGTCTCAATCAACGTATCGTGTTGGTGCTCTCAACTCCCCATAGACAAACAAAAACCTGCGGCATAGCCGCAGGTTTTCTGTTTGTTCTCACTCCGCGCCGGGGACACGAATGACACCCACCGGGCACTCTTTCACGCACAGCTGACAGCCCACACACTTGGACTGGTCGATATAGGCCAGATTATTCTCCACAAGGATAGCCTCCTTGGGACAGGCCTTGGCGCACTTCATACAGCCGATACAGCCGGCGGTGCACGCCTTGCGGGTGTCCGTGCCCTTGTCCGTGTTCTTGCAGGCCACCACGGGCTTGCGCTTATGCTCGGGCACGATGGAGATGACCGCGTTGGGGCACACCGAGGCACACACACCACAGCCCACACATTTGGCACGATCCACCTTGGCCACACCATCCACCACATGAATGGCATCGAAGGGACAGGCCTTCACGCAGTCGCCATAACCCAGGCAGCCGTATTTGCACATGCCGTCGCCGCCGTACAGCCCCTTCACCGCCTGGCAGCTGTCCAGACCGGTATACTCATACTTCTTGGATGTCTTTTCGCAGGTACCGGAACAGGCAACCACCGCTTTTGCGCTGGCCGTCTCCCCCGCTTCCACACCCATGATCCGGGCGATAGCGGCAGCGCAGGAGGCGCCACCGGGGGTACACTTATTGATGGGCGCTCCGTCTTCCACAATGCTCTTGGCGTAGTCAGCGCAGCCGGCACATCCGCAAGCGCCGCAGTTGGCACCGGCCAGCACGCCGGTGATCTGCTCCACCCGCTCGTCCACGGGCACATACATCACGATGGAGGCGGCCACCAGAATGACCGCGCCGATCACGCCGATGACAGTGACAACGAGAATGGCAAGCAAAATGGGATTCATACTCTCGCTCCTCCCTTCTCAAACGCCGAAGATGGCTTCCACGATGCCGCCAAAGCCCATAAAGGACAGGGACACCATGGCCGCCGCCACCAGCGTGATGGGCAGACCTTCAAAGCTCTTGGGCACGTTGGCCTCTTCCACCCGGCGACGTACGCCGGAGAACAGCACCATGGCCACCAGGAAGCCGATGCCCGCGCCGGCAGCGCAGACGATGGACTCCACAAAGTCGTAACCGTTATCCAGATTGAGGATGGTCACGCCCAAAATGGTGCAGTTGGTAGTGATCAAAGGCAGATACACGCCCAGAGACTTATACAGGGTGGGGATATACTTTTTCAGCACGTTTTCCAGCAGCTGTACCAGAATGGCAATGATCAGGATGAACGCAATGGTCTGCAGGTAATCCATGCCGTAGGGTTCAAGGATGAACGTGTAAATGGGCCAGGTAGCAGCCGTGGCCAGAACCATGACAAAGGTAACGGCCAGAGACATGCCCACCGCGCTGTCCAGCTTCTTGGACACACCCAAAAACGGGCAGATGCCCAGGAACTTGGCAAGCACGTAGTTGTCCACCAGAATCATGGTGAAGAAGATGCTGGCAAGCTTCATCGCCATTTCCATTACGCGTTGCCCCCTTCCTCAACCACCGCCGCTTTCTTGGGGCGGGTAGTCAGCCAGGTGGCAGCGGCCATGAGGATACCAAAGACAAAGAAGCCGCCGGGCGCGCTGGTCATGATGGTGAAGGGATCAATGGACTCGGGCAGGATCTGGATCCCGTTGGGCAGGAAAGGCAGCAGACCGGAAATACCCACCATCCAGGTGCCGGCGCCCAGAATCTCACGGATGGAACCCATGATGGTCAGGGTCAGCGTAAAACCGATGCCCATGCCGATGCCGTCCAGGGCGGAGTCGATGATGTTGTTCTTGGACGCGAACATCTCCGCACGACCCAGAATGATGCAATTGACCACGATCAGCGGCAGATACACACCCAGTGCGGAGTCCAGACTGGGTAGGAATGCCTTGACGATCATCTGTACCACCGACACAAAGCCGGCGATCACGGTGATGTAACAGGGAATACGAACCTGGTCGGGAATGACCTTACGCAACGCCGAGATAACGATATTGGAGCACAGCAGCACAAAGGTAGCCGCCAGCCCCATTCCAATACCATTGGAGGCCATAGTGGTCACGGCCAAGGTGGGACAGGTGCCCAAAACGAGCCGGAGCACGGGGTTTTCGTTGAGAATACCGTTGGTCAGAATTTTCATTTTATTACTCATTTTGTTTCACCTTCCTTTCAGCCCATGGCGTGATACGCCTCAACAGCGGAGTTGACAGCGGCGGTCAGCGCCTTGCTGGACACGGTTGCGCCGGACAGAGCGTCCACATCCTCACCCAGCACCAGAGGCTTGGCCTCCAGCCCCTCATAACGAGCCCAGAAGGCAGGGTCACCGGCCACTTTGCTGCCAATGCCCTTGGTCTCCGTCTGTCCGGTCACCTTGATTTGCTTGATGGTGCCCTCGGGAGTGAACGCAGTCATAACGGTGATGGTGCCGCCGTAGCCCTTACCGGTGCTGGTGACTACCGTTCCCACGCCATTATTGGCGGTGTAAGCCTCCACCACATTGGTCACGGACAGCCCCTCCACTTTGGTGAAGTCATCGGCCTCAGGCAGCAACTCCTTACGGGCGGCAGTCTGAGCGGCGATGATAGCCTCCTGGATAATGGGCTTGGTGATATCGTTGGTCAGCGCCAGCGCACCGGTGATGATCACACAGATGACACTCAGCACCACGATGGGTTTGAATACTTTGTTCCAGTTATTCATTTCCCGGCACCTCCCTTTTTCACCTTGGCGATGCCCAGCTTATCCTGGCGGGTGAGCACCTCGATATAGGGCACCAGCAGGTTCATCAGCAGAATGGCAAAGGACACGCCCTCGTTCATAGTCCCCAGGAAACGGATGGCGCAGGTGATGATACCCAGCCCCAAGCCAAACACCACCTTGCCCTTGCGGGTGGTGGGCGAGGTCACGTAGTCCGTGGCCATGAAGAACGCACCCAGCATCAAACCGCCGGACAGCAGCTGATAGACGGGATCCTGACCGGCACACAGGGCGAGCACAGCAACCGTCCCAAGATACGTCACAGGGATGGTGGGGCTGATGACCTTGGTGGCAATGAGGTAAATACCGCCCAGCAGGATGGTCAGCGCGCAAGTCTCACCCAGTACACCGCCGTGGGTGCCCAGTAGCAGAGCTTTATAAGCCTCGACTCCGGCCTCGGCGGCCAGAGGGGTGGCGGAGGACAGCGCATCCACACCACTCTCCGGGAAAGGATAGGCCGCCATACGGCTGGCAAAGCCCACGGCCAAAGCAATTCGGGCTACGATGGCAGGGTTGGCGAAGTTATAGCCCAGACCACCGAAGAGCTGTTTAACGATAACGATGGCAATGAAGGCGCCCACCACGGCCATCCACCAGGGCAGTGTGGCCGGCAGGTTGAAGGCCAGCAGCATACCCGTCACCACGGCAGACAGGTCGGAAACAGGCACGTCCCGCTTCATCAGCTTGCAGTAGCCATACTCAAAGAGCACGCAGGATGCCACAGTAATGGCGGTGAGGAACAGGGCATTTATGCCGAAGATAAGTACAGCCGCCACCAGCGTGGGGAGCAGCGCAAAACAAACCCGCCCCATGATTTTCTGGGTACTGTCCGCACCGGTAATATGGGGTGCGGCAGAGACGATCAGCTTATTTCCCATCACTTCTTCCCTCCGTTCTTCATCAGGATCTTGGCCAGCGCGATGGAGGGCGCCAGGGGACGCTTGGCCGGGCAAACGAAGGAACAGGTACCGCAGCTCATGCACAGGTCGGCGTTCAGCTCCGTCAGCAACTCCACGTTCCCGGTTTCATAGGCACGCACGATCTCTTTTGCAGACAATCCCAGAGGACAGGCATTGGTGCACCGGCCGCAGTGGATGCAGTTAGTAACCTTGGCCGGCTGCGCCGCCTTGCGGGACATGGCCAAAATAGCGTTGTTGTTTTTCAGAACAGGCTGGTCGGCACTGGCCACGCAGGTGCCCATCATGGGGCCGCCGTACAGGATCTTGCCCGGTTCCTCCGTGGTACCGCCGCAGAAGTCCAGCACTTCCTGAATGGGCGTACCGATGATGACCTCCACATTGCCGGGATTTTTCACGGTATCGCCGTCCACGGTCAAACGCTTGGTGGTCAGGGGCATGCCCGTTTCCAGATATTTGGCGATAAAGGCCACGGAAGTGACGTTCATCACGATCACTCCCACATCGGAGGGCAGGCCGGGGAACGGTACTTCCCGGCCGGTACAGGTCTCGATCAGCACTTTTTCCGCGCCTTGAGGATACTTGCAGGGCAGGCTCTTGACCTCAATGGGCATATCCCTGGTCACTTCCGACAGGGTTTTGATGTCCTCGGGCTTGTTGGCCTCAATGCCAATGACACACTTGGGGATGTCCAGATACTTCATGATAGTCTGGATGCCCTTGATGACGTAATCGGTATCCTCCCGCATGCAGCGGTTGTCGGAGGTGATGTACGGCTCACACTCGGCACCGTTGATGACCAACGTATCAATTTCGTCCAAATTCTTGGGCGCCAGCTTGACCGCTGCCGGGAAGCCCGCACCGCCCAGACC
>JAZUOI010000116.1:0-7303 GCA_045604585.1 Lawsonibacter sp.
CTGCCGGGCGCTTGCGTATTTCGTTGAACGGGCAGAGAAATCAATCCTCGTAGGCAACCGCCTTGTCGAACAGTTCTTCCACATCCTTGCCGGGCGCCTTGGTGGCCAGCGTGGCCACGACCGCAGCGATACCTCCCAGGAAGAAGCCGGGAATGATCTCGTAAATGCCGGTGGAGGACAGGAAGGCAAACCAACCGATGTCTACAACGGCGCCCACCAGAATACCGGCTACGGCACCGGCAAAGTTAAAGCGCTTCCAGAACAGGGACAGCAGGATGGTGGGGCCAAAGGCAGCGCCAAACACGCCCCAGGCATTTTCCACCAAGCCCATAATCGTACCGCTGTTGGGGTTGGCTGCGATGAGCACGGCGATGACCGCAATGGCCAGCACCACGAAGCGGCCGGCCCACTGCATCTCCTTCTCGCCGGCCTTGTTTTTGCGCAGGACAGGCTTATACACGTCACTGGCGAACGCAGAGGAGGCCGCCAGCAGCTGGGAGTCCGCGGTGGACATAGCCGCAGCCAGGATGGCGGACAGCAGCACGCCGGAAATCAGCGCGGGGAAGAGCTTGCGTACCATCTGGATAAAGACAGTGGAGCTGTCGGCGATGTCGCCCAGCAGCAGATGCCCAGCGCAGCCGGCAATCACGGAGAAGATCACGATCAGCGTGGTCCAGGTGATACCGATCTTGGCAGACTTTTTCAGGGCCGTCTGAGACTCCAGAGACATAAAGCGAATAATGATGTGGGGCATACCGAAGTAACCAAGACCCCAGCCCAGACCGGACACAACGTCCTTCCAGTTGGTGAACAGATTCCAATAGTTCTCGGGCAGCACCACATTGGCCGCGCCCTGGCCGGCGTTGACCATGCCCAGAGCAAAGATGGGGGCGATGAGCAGGGCACCCAGCATGAGCAGCCCCTGGAAAAAGTCCGTCCAGCACACGGCAGAGAAGCCGCCCAGGAAGGTGTAGCTGATAATGACCACAGCGGCGATGTACATAGCAATGGTAGTGTCAATGCCCATCACGCTGTTGAACAGGGTGCCGCAGGCCTTGATGGAGGAGGCCGCATAGACGGTGTAGGCCACCAGGAAGATGACCGCACACAGGATCTGCAGAGCCTTGGACTTGGACAGGAAGCGGTTGGTCAGATACTGAGGGATGGTAATGGAGTCATCCGCCACAATGGAGAACTTGCGCAGACGGGGTGCCTCCACCGTCCAGCTAATGGCGTAGCCGATGGCCAGGCCGATGGCGATCCACGCCTGACCGATACCGGCGGCGTAGATGGAGGCAGGCAGACCCATGAGTACCCACGCGCTCATATCCGACGCGCCGGCGGACAGCGCGGAGACCCAGGGACCCATCCGGCGGCCACCCAGGAAGTAGCTCTTCTCACCACCGTTGCGATCCTTCAGGAAGAAGAACACACCGATGGCCAGCATGAACGCCAGATAGACCAGAAACACGATGCTTTCCACATTGAACATAACCGTAAAGCTCCTTTTTTCAAGATGGGGCGTGCCCATCCTTATTCGACTTTGGCATTATAACATATATTTTAGGAGAATGAAATACAGAACGCAGTACAGAATAAATTCTGTACTGCGTTCAATAGTATCCCTATTTTTTCCTTACTTATCAAGCATTTTAAGCTGTACGATTATTAGAAATATGATTTGTACAATCTGTACAAACTTCACTTCTTTTCCCGGAAGCTGTCCAAAAAGCGGGGCAACATCGTGCGTCCGTACTGCATCAGCGAGTAACTGCCCTCGGACAAACACCAGTCATAGATCAGCGCCCGCTCACACATGGCGTACACCCGCACCACCTCGTTGACCGTCACATCCCCGCGCAGTTCCCCCCGCTGCTGACCCTCGGAGACGATGCGCCGCAGCAGCTTGTAATAGATGCGGTTGTGATCCAACAGGTGCTTTTCCCCTCGGGTAACCAGCTGAGAGGAGTACAACCGCGCCAACAGGTCAAGGGCAATGGAGTTCTCGATCATAGCAAACAGCTCCCGGTTGAGCAGCATCAGCACATCGAATCGGTTCATATCCTCGGGAATACGATCTATGAGTTCTTCGTACTTCTCGTCAAACAGGTAGGACAGAGAGGACAACAGCGCATCCTTGCCCTCAAAGTAATGGTAAAACGATCCCTTGGAGGTGCCAGACGCTTCGATGATCTCCTCCACCGTGGTGTTGTCGTAGCCCTGCTGATAAAACAGCTGCCACGCAGCGGAGATAATGCGCCCCTTAGTGTTGCGGGCAGTCTTTTTCGCCATGTCAGTCCCCCTCTTTCCGCTCCAGAAACAGTTTGCGGGTCACAAAATTGTATACCATGACCACCGCCGTGGCCAGCAGCTTGGACAGCTGATAGGGAATGAACATCCCCTCGCTGAGCAGCCACATCATCAGCTGATTGATGCCCAGCCCGCCCGCGCTCAGCACGGCAAACAAAATAAACTCCTGCCCTTTGCTCCGGCTTTTATCCGTTTGGAACACAAAGGCGATGCTCAACACATAATTCACCGCCACCGACACTACAAAGGCCGCAGCAGAGGAGACAAGATAGTGGATGCCAACGATTTCGGTCAGCAGCAGCAGCGTGGCGTAATCCACCACAAAAGCGATCACACCTACAATACCAAAGCGGACGATCTGTTCCAACAGCTTTCTCATTTCGTCTCCCTCTCCAGCAGATCCTTCAGCCGGTCACTAGCCCGGTGGAGAGCCAGTTCAAAATCCTGCCGGTGCTTCTTTCGGGCAGATTCCAGTTCCAGACCGGCAAAGAAGGCCAGCACTCCGGCCAGAGCGGTAAAGCCGCACACGATCAGGGTCGGGATACGGGGCACCAGCGCCGTCCGGGTATACTCCACCAGTACCGGAACAAAAAATCCAAGGCTGACGGCCAGCAGCGCCAACGCCGCCAGCGAGAAAAACTGCATGGGTCGATAATCCCGGAACAGAGAACAGATGGTTCTCAGCACCCGCAGCCCATCGGACACGGTGTTCAGCTTGGAGCTGCTGCCACGGGGGCGGTCCCGGTATTCCACCACCACATGTTCCACCTGCATATTTTTGTCCACCGCGTGGATGGTCATTTCCGTTTCGATCTCAAACCCCTTTGTCAGCACGGGACAGGTCTTGACAAATTGGTAGCTGAACGCCCGGTAGCCCGTCATAATGTCTGTGATATCGCTTCCGAACAGACGGTTGACACAAAAGCGCACCAGCGCGTTTCCGCTGTTGTGGAAGGGGCGCTTATTCTGGGTGAAGTAAGTAGAGGACAGCCGATCCCCCACCACCATGTCCGCCTGCCGCTCCAGCACCAGACGCGCCATCTCCGGGGCGTTCTCCGCCGGATAGGTGTCGTCCCCGTCCACCATCAGATAGCACCGGGCATCCACCTCCCGGAACATACGGCGGATCACATTACCCTTGCCCTGCTTGTACTCATGGCGCACGATGGCACCCGCTTGAGCCGCCAGCTCGGCGCTGCCGTCGATGGAGTTGTTGTCGTAGACGTAGATGGTCGCTTCGGGCAGCGCCGCGCGGAAGTCGCGTACCACCTTTTCGATGGTCTGGCTCTCGTTATAGCACGGGATCAGCACCGCGATGTTGTCCATAGTCTATTCCGCCTTTCTGTCTTTGGTGGGTCGGCGCAGCAGCCCAAGGCACACAAGTCCCACGCCGCACAGGAACAACCCCATTCCGAAACCGGGAGAATGATAGGTTAGCTCCACCCGGTGCTCTCCCGCTCCCAGTTGTACGCCCAGCAGCAGGTCATTGACCTTAAGGGTAGGTATCCGCTCCCCGTCCACATGCGCCCGCCAGCCCGTGCTATACGGTATGGCAAAGGCCATCACCCGCTCCCCGGTGGTAGTAACGGAACCGGTGATTCGGTCGGTGTCCACCGTCACATCCGTCAAACTCTCCCGGCGCAGTTCGTCCCGCTGCGCCGCAAAATCATCCACGGGCAAAGCCCAGACCTCCAGCCCCCGGGCGGTCAGACCTCCGGGTCGGTCAAAGGTGAGGGTGACCTGCTCCAATCCCTCCTCATGATAGCCCAGATGGAGCAGAACGCCATCCTGCTCGCTGTGCCAGAGAAAGGTGTCGCTGGTGAGCACATAGCTTCGCACGTCCTCCCCCGCCATGACGGCAAAGGAAAAGGTACTGCTCTCTCCCCAGGTCACTTCCGGGTCGTCCAGACGCAGATAGACCTCGCTGCCCGCCGGTGCGTCAACGTGCAGGATGAGCGCTCCGCCCGGCTCCCACGCGTTGAGTTCGTTCTGATACCAGCTGGCATCCTGCTCCCCCACACTGAGGATATCCACCGGTTGAAGCTTGCTTTCCGGCAGCTGCCCCGCCGGGGCAAGCCCGGGGACGTACGCCCCCTGCACCAACCGTTCCTGCCGTTCCAGGGCAGACATCGCCGCCCATTCTTCTTCCGAAATTATGGTATCATAGGTAAAGCCAAGGGGCAAGACCCCTGTGTCCTCCCACACACCCTCGGACGCCGGGGTGTACCCGTAGGGCGGGGTACGCCCCCCCTGCCCGGCGAACCACCGGGTGGTCAGCACCGTGTGCAGACTCCAGCGCCCATCCAGGTCAGGAAACAGCACCTTGTTGTGCAGGGGCAGCTCCATTTCGGTCAAAAAGCGGGCGGTATGCCCGTTGGAAGTGCTGAAATAGGAGGAAACGCCCGCCCGGTCAAGCAGCATGGACGCATTGGGGTTTCCCCTGTACTCCTGATCCACCCGTTGCCAAATCTCCCCTCCCGGAATGGCATTGGCGGGCATGGCAGCCGTCTGCCTCTCCACCAGCCCCGCCGGGGCAAACATATCCACATAGCCGGAAAAGGCCTGATGGGCGTTGATCGTCACGTTGACCAGCATCAGCGCCGTCAGCCCCACCGCAGCCACACGCCGCCCCGCCAGTCCCATCAACGGCAGTATCAGCGCCGTCACCGCCAGCAGGACAAAGGGAATCCACCATTGCTGCCAGCCTCCGTCCAACGCAGCCCAACCGTACAGAAGCACCACCCCAAGGCACATCAGCACCGCGGGGCACTTGGGGACGGTCAGCTCATCCAGCATAGCCAGCAGCACAAACACCAGAAAGAAGTTGGAGAACACGTACCACCGGGTGGTCTCATAGGCCCCCACGTTGAACAGCCAGCCGCACACAGGCATGACCGCAAACAGTCCCAGCAACACAGTGAGCACCTGCAGTCCCCGGTACTTACGTTCTTTTCGGGTCAGCAGAAGCACCACAGCAGGCAGCACCGCCCCTCCCAGGGCGGCAAAATTCCATTCTCCCGCCCCAACAAGGGACAACAAGCTCCCTTTGATCTGCTCCCAATCGGCAAACAGGGCGGGCATCTCCTTGTCGCCCCCCACCCGGTTGGACTGGAGAAATCCCACCACGTTGGGGATAAAGATGGGGGCGGCCAGACACAACCCCAGCAGGTAACCGCCCGCCCCTCGCCAAAACACATTCCACAGGCGGCAAATCCGCTGCCCGGGCTGTTCCAGCACCCGAACAAGGGCGTACAGACACAGGAAGATGGTGCCCATGAACAGCCAGTAATAGCCCGTGAGGGCGTACAGCGCCGTCACCACCGCCAGAAACACCGGCCGTCTTCCTGCCAGCACCCGCTCCAGACCCGTCAGCAGCAGCGGAAACCAAATCGTGGGGGCAAGAAATTCCGGGTGACACAGTCCCGCCCACAGGGCAAAGCCGGAAAATACATAGACCAGCGCACAGGGCAGGATTCGACCGTCCTCATAGCCCTTCTCCCGCCCAAACACGCCGAAGGCAAGGCCGGACAGCCACAGTTCCAGCAGAATGTACACCTGATAGAACGCCTCCGCCAAACGTTGGGGCACCAGCGCGGACAACAGCATGAGGGGATCGCCAAAGCCGTAGTATCCCAAGCTCTGGATCACGTCCTCCCCGTAGCCCAGGGTGAAGTCAAAGTGCTTCAGGGCAAGCTGCCCCCGGAACAGGCCGCCCACCAGCTCTCGCAGATAGCGGCCGATGTAGACAAAGGCGGTATAGTGCTGGGTATAGCCATCCCGCTCCTGCCCGGCGAAATAATAAATAAAGGTACGCCCCTCACTCCAGAAGGGGAAAAAGACCAGCGCCGCCGCCAGAGCGAACACCAGGGTATAGACCGCCAACGGGCGGACATTTTTGCCGGGGCGCAGCCTTGACATGGACTTATTCCTCCTCTTCCCGGATGGGTCTGGATGGCGGGTTGACCGGCCCCCACTCAGGCAGGGGCAGGCGCTGCATGGCACCGAACACCCGGTCTTTTAACCCGGGATATCGGCCATTGAGTTCGTAGATCAGTTCCTTCATTTCCTGTCGGCGGGTGTTTCCGTCGGCGGGACAGGGGTTGTGTACCACAGGCAGCTCCAGCCGTCTGGCCGTGTTGCGGATCAGGGTCTCCCCGCAATAGAGCAGGGGGCGGATCTGGGTGATCTCCATGCGGTCCAGCCAGGTCACCGGCTGGAAGCAGGACAGCCGCCCCTCATACACCAGCGAGAGGAAAAAAGTCTCCACCGCATCGTCATAGTGGTGACCCAGCGCGATTTTGGAAATACCCATCTCTTTCAGCGCGTTGTGCAAGGCACCCCGGCGCATCTTGGCGCACATGGAGCAGGGGTTTTTCTCCTTGCGCAAATCAAAAATGATGTGGTGAATTTCACTATTTAAGATGGTATAGGGAACATCCAGCTCTTTGCAGTAGTCCGCCACGGGGGCAAAATCCATACCCTCCCGTCCGTCGGCACGCCCCATATCCAGCGTGATCGCCTCCACGGTAAAAGGAACGGGGTAAAAATCCCGCAGCTGCGCCATAGCCGCCAGCAGCACCAGCGAGTCCTTTCCGCCGGACACGCCCACAGCGATGCGGTCGCCCGACTGGATCATATCATAGTCCTCCACGCACCGGCGCACAAGGGACAGGATCTTTCTCATACAGGGTTCCTCCCGGTCAAAGCATACTTTGGATTCATTCTACCAAAAAAGTACGGAAATAGCAAAACACAGCAAATAAAAAAACAAAAAACGAAAACGAGATTTCGGCAGTATAAATTAGATAACAAGAGATTTAAAGAGCTTTTTCCGCTGTAAATAAAAAAACACAAAAAAGTGGTTGACAGTTCCTTTCCGGGGTACTATAATGCAACTTGCCTCTCAGGAACTGTGAGGCATCTGTTGTGTATGCAATAAATTCAAGATAGAAAGCAAATTGGAGGTTTCACCTATGTCCACTTTTATGGCAAA
>JAZUOI010000117.1:0-4097 GCA_045604585.1 Lawsonibacter sp.
TAGTGTGCGCCGACGTGGGGCAGAATCAGCTCTTTGCCTGCAAGTATCTGCCCCAGAAGCACGGCCGCTTGCTCACCAGCGGCGGTCTTGGCACCATGGGCTACGCCCTGCCCGCCGCCATCGGCGCCAAAACCGGCGCACCGGACCGCCAGACCGTGGTGGTGTGCGGCGACGGCTCCTTCCAGATGGCCATGAACGAACTGTCCGCCATCCGCTGTGGGGACATGGACATTAAAATCGTGCTGATGAACAACACAGTTCTGGGTCTGGTGCATCAGATCCAAAACTCCGCACCCTACCATGGCCCTTACGGGGTCGCCCTGGACGGCTCCCCCGACTTCGCGGCCATCGCCGCCGCCTACGGCATCCCCAGCATGACCGCCGACAACGAGGACACGCTGGACGAGACGCTGGATCGCTTCTTAAATACCAAAGGCTGCAGCCTGCTTATCTGCCGGGTGCATCCCGACATGAGTACCAACGATTGAGCAGGGGAGGGGACAGGCTATGAAACAGACCATTTCCGTTCTGGTGGAAAACCAGGCCGGCGTGCTCAACCGCATCACCGGATTGTTCTCCCGCCGAGCCTTCAACATCGAGTCTCTGGCCGTGGGTCCCACCGATGATCCCACCATCTCCCGCATCACCATCATCGTGGACAGCGGCAATAACATGGTGGATCAGGTGGAAAAGCAGCTGAACAAGCTGGTGGACGTGATCAAGGTCCGCACACTGGAAGAAAACAGCCTCATCGGCCGGGAGCTGATGATCCTGAAGGTCAACGCCACCAACAAGACCCGGCAGGACATTATGACCATCTGCTCCATCTACGGAGCCAAGGTGGACGACATCTCGCCCACCTCCATGACCCTGGAGCTGTCCGACACCCCCGAGCGGCTGGATACCTTCCAGACCATGATGCGCCCCTTCTCCATTCTGGAGGTGGCGCGTACCGGCGTGATCGCCATACAGAAAGGCTCCGGTAAAATCTGAGTGCGTAGCTTAGGCGCATAGGGGCGTTTGGAACAAAGCGAGGAATGCAAACCAAGACCACTGCGTGGGCTGTTTGTGTTCCGAGTCGGAGCGAAAACGCCCCGGCCATGCGCCCAAAGCGTAGCCTGACACGAAATATTCCCACAGGAGGTTTCCCTTTTGAAAGTCAGAAGCACACAAGCTATCATGGAGTGCCTGCTGGAGCAGGAGGTGGACACCGTCTTCGGTTATCCGGGCGGCACCATCCTCAACCTCTATGATGAGCTTTACAATTACAAAGACAAGATCCGCCACATCCTCACCGCTCACGAGCAGGGGGCGGCTCACGCCGCCGACGGCTATGCCCGCTCCACGGGAAAGGTGGGTGTGTGCTTTGCCACCAGCGGCCCCGGTGCCACCAACCTGACCACCGGTATCGCCACCGCCTACATGGACTCGTCCCCCGTGGTGTTCATCACCTGCAACGTGGCCGAACCTCTGCTGGGCAAGGACTCCTTCCAGGAGGTGGACATTACCGGCATCGCCATGCCCATCACCAAAGCCACCTATCTGGTGCGTGACCCGGCTACCATCCCCGATGTGATCCGTCAGGCCTTCGCGGTGGCCGCCACCGGCCGTCCCGGCCCGGTGCTCATCGACTTTTTGAAGAATGTCACCGCCCCCGATGTGATGATCGACTACCAATTCGTCCACTGGCGGGAAAACCGGGGCTGTTCCAGCCTCCGCTCTCTGGCCACCAGTCACGAGCTGAAGGCGCCCGAGCCTGACCGGGAGGACATCCGCATCCTGGCTGAGATGATCGCCCAGTCGGAAAAGCCTCTGGTCATCTGCGGCGGCGGCGTGGTCCGTGGCCGGGCAGACAAGCAGTTTATGGAGTTTGCCAAAAAGCTGGACGCCCCCGTGGCCATCACCCTCATGGGCGGCGGCGGCTTCCCCGGTGACCACGAGCTGTCCACCGGCATGATCGGCATGCACGGCTCCCGGGCATCTAACACGGCCGCCAATCAATGCGACCTGCTCATTGCCGTGGGCTGCCGCTTCTCTGACCGGGTCGCCCTCAATCCCGCCACCTTTGCCTCCCAGGCCAAGATCGTCCACATCGACATTGACCGTTCCGAGATCGATAAAAACGTACTCACCGACCACCACATCGTGGGTAACGCCCGCCATGTTCTGGATCTGCTCAACCAGCAGCTGGATCAGCAGGAACACACCGCATGGAAGGACGTGATCCTGTCCCTGAAACGGGACACCGTGGTGGAAGATAGCCAGCGTCTGACCCCCAAGCAGGCTCTGGAAACCATCCGGCAGATGGTACCCGAGGACACCATCGTGGCCACCGACGTGGGTCAGCATCAGATGTGGTCCATCCAGCACTTCCATTTTCACTACCCCGGCCAGCTGCTCACCAGCGGCGGCTTCGGCACCATGGGCTTCGGTCTGGGCGCGGCGCTGGGCGCCAAGGCGGGCAACCCGGACAAGGTGGTCATCCACACCACCGGCGACGGCTGCTTCCGCATGAACTGCCATGAGCTGTGCACCGTGGAGCATTACGACCTGCCTGTCATCACCGTCATCTTCAACAACGGCTGTCTTGGCATGGTGCGCCAGTGGCAGAACCTCATCTATAACCAGCGCTTCTCTGAGACCACGCTGGATCGGGGTCCCGACTTTGTCAAGCTGGCCGAAGCTTACGGCCTCAACGGTTACCGGGTCACCAACCGGGCCGAGATGGAGCAGGCCATGCAGGCGGCGCTGGCCAGCGGCAAGGGCTGCGTCATCGACGCGGTACTGGATACCGACGAGATGGTGCGCCCCATGGTTCCCGGCGGCGCGGACATCACCAGCTTCCTGCTGGAGTAAGGGGGAGAATGTGTGAAAACGGTATTTGACACAGAAAAGAAGCTGTACACCCTGGCCCTGCTGGTGCAGGACATCCCCGGTGTGCTCAGCCAGGTGGCCCGCCTGTTCTCCCGCAAGGGCTACAACATCGAATCCATCGTCTCCGGCGAGACGGACAAGCCCGGCATCACCCGCATCACCATCGTGCTGCTGGCCGACGAGCTGATGATCGCCCAAATCGCCGCCCAGTGCCGCAAACTGCTGCCCGTGCAGGCGGTGAAGATCCTGGACGAGGCCGTATCCATCCACCGGGAGTTCGCCCTCATCAAGGTCAAGGCGGACGACCGCAACAAGCGGGACGAGGTCATCCAAATCTCCAACATCTTCCGGGCCAACATCATTGACGTAAGCCGTCAGTCGCTGACCATCGCCATCTTCGGCGAAAAGAGCAAAACCACCGCCCTCATCGGCATGCTGGAGGATTTCGGCATTCTGGAAATCGCAAAAACCGGTACACTGGCCATTGAACGAGGACAGAGCACCATATATGACGACAACAAATTGAAGGAGGAATATAACTATGGGAAAAATGTATTATGAGAAGGACTGCGACATCAACTACCTCAACGGCAAGAAGATCGCCATCATCGGCTACGGCTCTCAGGGTCACGCTCACGCCATGAACCTGAAAGACTCCGGCTGCGACGTGTGCGTGGGTCTGCGCGCCGGCTCCAAGAACTGGGCTGCCGCCGAGAAGGCCGGTCTGAAGGTGATGACCGTGGCCGACGACGCCAAGTGGGGCGACGTGGTCATGATCCTGATCAACGACGAGGTGCAGGCCGAGGTCTACAACCGGGACATCAAGCCCAACCTGGAAGAGGGCAACGCTCTGGCCTTCGCTCACGGCTTCAACATCCGTTATCAGCAGATCGTTCCTCCCGCCGGTGTGGACGTGTTTATGGCTGCCCCCAAGGGCCCCGGCCACACCGTCCGCTCCCAGTACGTGGCCGGTAAGGGCGTGCCCTGCCTGGTGGCCGTGGAGCAGAACGCCACCGGCAACGCCTATAAGACCGCTCTGGCCTACATCGCCGGTATCGGTGGTGCCCGCGCCGGCGTGCTGGAAACCACCTTCCACGACGAGACCGAGACCGACCTGTTCGGCGAGCAGGCCGTGCTGTGCGGCGGCGTGGTCGACCTGATGCGCTGCGGCTTCGAGGTGCTGGTGGAGGCCGGTTACTCCCCCGAGAACGCCTACTTCGAGT
>JAZUOI010000118.1:0-2077 GCA_045604585.1 Lawsonibacter sp.
CACCCGGGAAAAGCTGGGAGATATTCTGGTGGGCGATGGCGCTTGTGACGTGCTGTGCCTTGCTGATGCTGCCCCCATCCTCCTGACCCAGTGGGAGGGTGTGGGTCGATGGAAGATCAAATTACAGTCAAATTCCCTGTCCCAGCTGGAAATCAAGCCGCCCGAGGTTCGAACCATCCGGGATACGGTAGCTACCCTGCGGCTGGACGCGGTGCTGGCAAGCGGCTTTTCCACTTCCCGGGGCAAGGCCGCCGACCTCATTTCCGCCGGGCGGGTGATGGTGAACCATCGGGAGTGCCTCAAGGGGGACAAGGCGGTGAATGAGGGGGATGTGCTCACCTGCCGCGGCCTTGGCAAATGCGTAGTGAAAGAGGTTCTGGGCCAGTCCCGCAAGGGGCGGATCATGCTGGTTTTGGAACGCTATATTTGACATGAGTCCGGGTAGGGCGGGGGCTTGCCCCCGCCGCGAAAATCATGTCGCATTAACGGCAGGGGCAAGCCCCCGCCCTACCGTGGGTTGAAACGATACCACCGAACATAAGGAGCATTCATTATGACACAGGAAAAGATCGACCGCATCAACGCCTTGGCGCGCAAGGCGAAAACCGAGGGGCTGACCCCGGAGGAGACGGCGGAGCGGGATGCCCTGCGCCGGGAATATATCGACTCGGTCACCGGAAATCTCCGTGCCCAGCTGGACAACACGGTCATTCAGCAGCCCAACGGGATGCGCACGCCCCTCAAGAAAAAAACGCTGTCTTGAAATTTCCCGCAATTTTTTCCAAAATCCGTTGCAGTTCATGGTTTTTTGGAGTAAAATAGATGTGTATTTTTCGTGGGAGGACAACGGGATGGAATTGCTGAAAGAGCGCATCCGCAAGGATGGCAAGATTCGGGGCACCGAGGTGCTGAAAGTGGACAGCTTTCTCAACCACCAGATGGATGTGGAGCTGTTTGATGCCATTGGGGCGGAGTTCAAGCGCCGCTTTTCCGATTGTGACATCAACAAGATCCTGACCATCGAGGCCTCGGGCATCGGCATCGCCTGTCTGGCTGCCCGGCATTTCGGCTGCCCGGTGGTGTTCGCCAAGAAGTCCCAGTCCAGCAACATCTCCAATGAGGTGTTCTCCGCCAAGGTGGAGTCCTTTACCCACGGAAAGGTCTATAACGTTATTGTCTCCAAGGAGTACCTGCATCCGGAGGATAAGGTGCTGCTCATTGACGACTTCCTTGCCAACGGTGAGGCGCTGCGGGGGCTTGCCTCCATCGTGGCCCAGTCCGGGGCAGAGCTGGTGGGCGCGGGCATCGTCATCGAAAAGGCATTCCAGCCCGGTGGTGACCAGCTGCGTGCCGGGGGCATGCGGGTGGAATCCCTGGCCCGTGTTTCGGCCATGAGCGAGACCAACGGCATTACATTTGTGGATTAAAAGTGGCCTGTGCCATTTTTAATAAATAAAGTGAAACAAAATCACTAAGGAGGAAATCCCAACATGAAGAAGTTTCTCGCGCTGGTCATGGCTATGGCCATGACCCTGTCCCTGGTTGCCTGCGGCACCGCCGGCAACGCTTCCGTCAGCGGCTCCGCTTCCCAGCCTGAGGCTGCCGAGCTGACCGTCGGCGCTATCTACATCAACAGCAAGAACGACACCGCCGGCTACACCTTTGCCCATCACAGCGGCATCGTGGGCGGCATGAAGGATCTGGGTCTGGATCCCGAGACTCAGCTGGTCATCGTGGACGAGGTTCCCGAGGACAAGCAGCAGGTTCTGGCCGCCGTTGATACTCTGGTCGGTCAGGGCGCCGACATCATCTTCGGCATCTCCTTCGGCTACATCGACGCCATGGCTGAGGCCGCTGCCACTTATCCCGACGTGATCTTCTCTCACGGCACCGGCTACCTGAGCAACGAGACCAACTTCAACAACTACTTCGGCCGCGCCTACCAGGCCCGTTACCTGGCCGGTATCGCCGCCGGTCTGAAGAGCCTGGAGACCGGCAACAACAACGTGGGCTACGTGGCCGCTTACACCACCGCTTACGCTGAGACCGCTTCCGGCATCAACGGCTTTGCTCTGGG
>JAZUOI010000119.1:0-3720 GCA_045604585.1 Lawsonibacter sp.
CCCGTCCCACCACATAAGTACGAAACATTTTCTTATATTGCTGCGTTGGTCTGAACAGTTGCTTTCACTAAAAGAGACAATGGAGGCAACAGACGTGAATAGGAAATCAAGTTCGATCTCCGTCTGCGCGGTAGGCGATATGCTGATCCAGCGGATGATCTCCACCCAGTACGACGGGTTCCAATCCATCCGTGACTACATCTGTCAGGCAGATGCGGCCTGCTGACGGATAACCGGATGCTGGAGTCCGTGATCCCCCTGTTTCAGTTTGAGGATGGAAAAATCACCCATTTGAAGCTGATGCCCATCGAGCTGGGCATCGGAGAGCCGCGCTACCGCATCGGAAACCCCGCATTCTGTCCTGATTGAAACATTATCCAGCGCCTTGCGAACATGTCCCAACCCTACGGAACCGAGATAACGATCGATCCGGACGGATTTGGCATCGTAACACTCCCCTGACCGCAAACCAAGGAGAATCAAAATATGATGGCAAATTTATTCAACTGTGTAGAAGCACGGGCGCAGGAGCACAAACAGCTGCTGGAGGATATTGTCAACATCAACAGCTATTCCGCCGACAAGGCAGACGTGGACAAGGTGGGCGCCCATATCCGAGCCTTTGCGGAAAAGCAGGGCTTTCATGTACAGACCGTCCCCTTCGAACGAGCGGGTGACGGACTGCTTATCACCTGGAACGAAGATGCTCCCCTGCCTCCCGTTACCTTTACGGGTCATATGGACACCGTGTTCCCCGCAGGCACTTTTCAAGAGCCCCTGTTCCGCGAGGATGGTGACAGCTACTACGGCCCCGGCGTAGCGGATATGAAGGGCGGTCTGGCCATCGGCCTGCTGGCCATGTGCGCATTAAAAGACGCAGGCTATAAGGATCGTCCCATCAAGTTCATTCTCATTGGAGACGAGGAGCTGAGCGAGAGTCTGTCCGGCGAGGCGGGCAAAGACTTCATCCGTAACAACGCCCGGGGCTGCGCCGCCGCCATCACACTGGAGACCCATTTCCCCGGCAAGGTCACCGTGGGCCGCAAGGGTTCCATCCGTTACAAAGTCTATGTGAAAGGCCGCTCCACCCACGCCGGCTCCCGCTATTCCGAGGGCATCAGCGCCATCAAGGAGGCGGCCCAAAAAATCCTCGCCATTGAAGCGCCCAGCGACCAGGCACAGATCACCTACAACTGCGGTATGATCTCCGGCGGCACGTCTCCCAACACAGTGCCCGGCGAGGCCATGTTCACCCTCTACAACCGGTACTGGGAGATGCCCCAGCGGCAGGAGATCCGAAACCATGTGGAAGGTATCATCGCAACGTCCTATATCCCCGGCACCAGCGCCACCTTTGACATCGTGGGAGAACGGCTTCCCATGGATGCCACCCCGGGCAACCGCACGCTGGCCGCTCACATCGATCAAGTGTCCCAGAAGTACGGCTTTGGTCCGGTCGTCCCTGTCAATCAGTCCAGCGGCTCCGATGCTTCCTATACCACTATGGCAGGTGTACCCAGCGTATGCTCCATGGGTCCCGTGGGCGGACGGATCCATTCCACCGATGAATTTATGAAGGCCGATTCTCTGATTCAACAGGCCAAACTGATCGCCGCCGTCGTGGCCGAGCTTCCCGCGGATTTCGCTCCGTAACACAATCGCTTCAAACCCGTTTTTAGCGCTTTAAAAAAAGCCAGGGCAAGGCGAACGCCTTGCTGTGGCTTTTTCTGTTTTTTGTCATCGACCGGGTAATATGGCCTGCGATCCGGTTACTTGGCAGCCCAGCTGTCAGTGGCCTCAGCGGTCAGATAGGCATTGATAAACCCGTCCAGTTCGCCGTCCATCACGGCGTTGATGTTGCTGGTCTCAAAGGCGGTGCGGGTGTCCTTGACCATCTGATAGGGCATGAACACGTAGGAACGGATCTGGCTGCCCCACTCGATTTTCAGCTGCACACCCTTCAGGTCAGAGATCTTCTCCGCTTTTTCCTGCATCTGCAGCTCCACCAGCTTGGCGCGCAGCATCTTCATACAGTTATCCTTGTTCTGGAACTGGGATCGCTCCTGCTGGCTGGCCACCACCACGCCGGTGGGCTTGTGGATCAAGCGCACGGCGGAGGAGGTCTTGTTCACGTGCTGACCGCCGGCGCCGCTGCCGCGGTAGACCTGCATTTCGATGTCCTCGGGGCGGCTCTCCACCTCCACGTCCTCAGGCAGGTCGGGCATGACCTCCACCGAAGCGAAGGAGGTCTGACGCCGGGCGTTGGCATCAAAGGGGGACACGCGCACCAAACGGTGTACGCCGTGCTCGCCTCGAAGATAACCATAAGCGTTCTCGCCTTCGATCATAATGGTTGCAGACTTGATGCCCGCCTCGTCGGCCTCCTGGTAATCCATGATAGTATAGGTAAAGCCGTGGCGCTCGGTCCAGCGGGTGTACATGCGGTAGAGCATCTGCGCCCAGTCCTGGGCCTCGGTACCTCCGGCGCCGGGATGGATGGTCAAAATCACGTTGGAGCGGTCATACTCGCCGGTAAGCAGGGTCTCCAGCCGAGCGTTCTCCATGTCCCGCTCCAGCTGGGAAAATCCCTCCTCCAGCTCGGGAATCAGGGACTCGTCCTCAAACTCGTTGCCCATCTCGCACAGAGCCATCAGGTCGTCCCATGTGCGGCGGCGGCGGCTTTGCTTGTCCACCTTGTCCTGCAGGTTCTTGATGCGCTGCTGCACTTTCTGCGCCTTGGCCAGATTGTCCCAAAAGCCGTCCGCGGCAGACTCGGCCTGAAGCATATCCAGCTCCCGCTCCGCGCTCTCCAGATCCAACGCCTGTGCCAGCGTTTCCAGAGCAGGGGCGATGTTGTTCAGCTTCACTTTGTATTCGTCAAATTGGAGCATCGATACTGCACTCTCCTGTTCGGATTATTCTCGGTACAATATTATATACAACAATCGGATCAAAGTAAAGAAAAATCCCACCAACGGCCTGTTTTTCTGCCGTGGTGGGACAGCTCATCGATCGCTGGGCAGATGGTGCGGATCCGGAAAGATCAGATCGTCCACATCCCGCTCCCGCTCCTGTTCCGCGGGAAACGCACTTTTTGTCTGAGTTGTTTCACACATGGTCATCCTCCTTATCTGTAAAATAGGCGTTATGAACCAGTATATGCATTGGCTCGCAAACTATCCCCTGCTTTTACGTCACAAACGGTCGAACACTTTCTTGCACACGGGGCTTGACAAGGCTAGGGGGCTGTGCTATTATAATAAAGCCCTTTCGGGCAGGAGACACCGGTGCCACCCATGCCGGAGTGGCGGAATTGGCAGACGCCCGGGACTTAAAATCCCGTGGGAGTGATCCCGTGCCGGTTCGATCCCGGTCTCCGGCACCATATCGCGGAGTAGAGCAGTTGGTAGCTCGTCGGGCTCATAACCCGGAGGTCGCAGGTTCAAGTCCTGCCTCCGCAACCAACATTGCGAACCGAAAAAGATATCGGTTCGGAAAACCCAGAAACCACAACGGTTTCTGGGTTTTTTCGCGCCTTTTTTCAAGGTGGAATTCAAAAGATATCATTTGCCAAAGACTACCTTTGGGGAGGACTTGAACTAAATTCAACAGATATCAAGGGCAGATTTTACGATTAATTTCGTAAAGTCTGCCCTTTTTTTGTTTTTATAAATGTTAACTGTTTGTGTCTTGAAGAAGAGCTCCTAGCTGGAGAAAAGC
>JAZUOI010000120.1:0-2484 GCA_045604585.1 Lawsonibacter sp.
GCACCATCAAAACGGTGGCAGTGGTACCTGCGACAATGTAGTCGGTGATCAGCGACACCAAAACAATCACACCAATGATCACCAGCGCAAACCGCCAGTTGAGGGCCAGCGTCATGCCCACATAAGAGGCAAAGCCCTTTCCGCCACGAAACTTCATGGGAGCGGGGAAGATGTGTCCCAAAACGGCGGCCACGCCGGCCACCGCCCCGATGTTGGCAACGTCAGGATAGACGATACGGGCCAGCAGCACCGCCAGAGCCGCCTTTCCCACATCGTGCAGGGCCACCAGAACGCCGGCCTTGAACCCCATCAGGATGGTGGCGTTGGATGCACCCAGATTTTTGCTGCCGCCGGAGCGGAGATCCACCTTTTTCAGCCTGGACAGGTACAGCGCCATATTGGAGCACCCCAGCAGATAGGCAAACAGAAATGTTAAAATATAGGACATCTTGTCACCACCTTTGCGAATTTATATAAAATATTTTAACATATATCCCGCGGTATGAAAAGAGAAACTTTTTGAAAACGACAAAACAAAAAACCCACCCCAAACGGGGTGGGTTTTGTTCCATTTGTTTATCAGTCTGCGGTGTAGGGCAGCAGAGCGATGTGACGGGCACGCTTGATGGCCACGGTCAGCTGACGCTGATGCATGGCGCAGGTACCGGTCATACGGCGGGGCAGGATCTTGCCGCGATCGGAAGTGTACTTCCGCAGCTTGGCGGTATCCTTGAAGTCGATATAGGCGACTTTATCCACGCAGAACTGGCAAACCTTCCGGCGACGACGATTGTCGCGGGCGGGACGCTCGGGTCTGTTTTCCATGATCGTATCCTCCTTGAATCAGGTTAGAACGGGAGGTCGTTGTCATCACCGGGCAGCGCGGCAAAGGCGTTTCCGCCCAGACCGGCCATGGGATCGAAACCGCCCTGAGGCAGATCGTTCCGGGGCTGGCTGTCACGCTTGGGCTCGGCAAAATGTACTTCTTCAGCGACGACTTCCACAGATTTGCGCTTGTTGCCCTGCTTGTCCTCCCAGGTTCTGGTCTGGATGCGGCCTGCAACGGCAACGAGCTGGCCCTTGACGAAATACCGGCTGACAAACTCAGCGGTCTTGCCCCAGGCGACGATGTCAATAAAATCGGTCTGAGGCTGCTCGCCCTGACGGACGAAGCTGCGGTTGACGGCAAGGGTAAAAGATGTTACGGAATTGTTGTTGGGGGTTCGGCGAAGTTCAGGGTCGGCCACAAGGCGACCCATGAGGATGGCTTTGTTCAGCATAGCTGCGTCCTCCTCTTATTCCTTCGCGACGATGATGGAGCGGATGATACCGTCAGTGATCTTGTAGATACGATCCAGCTCAGCGGGGAAGTCGGGCTTGGCGTCAAACTCGACCAGGGTGTAGTAACCCTCGGGCATATCGTCGATGGCGTAAGCCATGCGGCGCTTGCCCCACTCCTCGACCTTGGCGATCTCGCCGTTGGCAGCGATCAGGTTGGTGAACTTCTCCACCAGGCCCTTGATGGCCTCCTCGGTCAGGGTAGCGTTGACGATGAAAATAGTCTCGTACTTACCAGTGATTTTGGGCATTTTCTTTGCACCTCCTTTTGGACATTTGGCCTGCTCTCATAGAACAGACAAGGATAACATACAGATATTACACGAACTGCGGTCAAATGTCAAGAAAAATTTTTCATTGACGGCAAAAAATCTCTGTGCTAATATGAATGATGTGTGAAACATCGCTTTCTGGAGGGACGATTTTATGAAACCCATCATCAAACGATTTGTGCGCCTGTTCGTCGGCCTGTGCATCATGAGCTTCGGCTCGGCCATGGCACTGGTGGCCGATCTGTGCATGGAGCCCTGGGACGTGCTCAACGACGGTATGGCAAAGTTCCTCCAGGGGATCTTCAACATTCAGCTGGCCAACGGCGCCGACCTGATCACCTTCGGCCGGGCCAACATCACCATCGGTCTGACCATTCTTGTGATCGACGTGCTGTTCCGCGAGAAGATCGGCTTCGGCACCTTCATCAACATCCTTCTGTGCGGCAACGTGGTGGACTTCTGCACCGGCGATATGATCCCCGGCTTCGCCCTGCTGCCCGATTTCCGCGGTCTGCCCATGACCGAAAGCTTCGTGCCCCGGCTGATCCTGTGCGTGCTGTCGCTCATTCCCGCCGCTTACGGTATGTATATTTATATGTCCGCCAAGCTGGGCTCCGGTCCCCGTGACGGCCTGATGTGCGTGCTCAAGCGCCGGGCTGCCAAAATGCCCGTGGGAATGGTCCGCGTTCTGCTGGAGGGCTGCGCCCTGACCATCGGCTGGCTGCTGGGCGGTACGGTAGGTCTTGGCACCATCATTCTGGTGCTGTTGTCCGGCCCGGTGATGCAGGTCATCTTCAAACTGCATAAGTTCGATGTGCAGGAACTGCGCAACGAGACCATTCCCGAGACAATTGCCGCCGCAAGAAAGGCTCTG
>JAZUOI010000121.1:0-2509 GCA_045604585.1 Lawsonibacter sp.
CTGCTGCCCCGGGACTGCGATATGACCCGCTGGAGCGTGGTGGCCTGTGACCAGTATACCTCCCAGCCCGAGTATTGGGAGCGGGTGGCCAATTTTGTGGGCAGCGCGCCGTCCACCCTGAAGCTGGTTCTGCCTGAAAGCTGTCTGGAGGGGCCGGATGTGGAGTCGGACATCATGGAGATCAATACCACCATGAGCCGCTATCTGCGTCAGAATTGCTTTACCACCCTGTCTGACAGCCTTATTTACGTAGAGCGCCGTTTGGATGACGGTACGATCCGCCGTGGTATTGTTGGTATGGTGGATTTGGAACAGTACGATTATGAGCCGGGTTCGCCCGCCCTGATCCGTGCCACCGAGGGCACGGTACTCTCCCGCATCCCGCCCCGGGTGGCTGTGCGCAAAAACGCCCCCATCGAGCTGCCCCACGTGATGCTGCTGTGTGACGACCGCAAGGGTGCAGTCATCCTGCCGCTGGCCGAGCAGACCGGTAAGATGGAGCAGGTCTATGACTTTGACTTGATGGAGCGGGGCGGTCATATTACCGGATGGAAGCTGGGCGATGCTCAGCTGGAGCAGCTGGCGGCGGCGCTGGAGGAGCTGGCTGATCCTGCCGCGTTCCGGGAAACGTACGGCGTGGGCGAGGATGTGAGTGTGATGCTCTTCGCCGTGGGCGACGGAAACCATTCTCTGGCCACCGCCAAGGAGTGTTATGAGCGGCAGAAAAAGCTCACGCCTGCCGACCAGTGGGCGAGCCTGCCCGCCCGCTATGCACTGGTGGAGCTGTGTGATCTGCACGACACGTCCCTGCAGTTTGAGGCCATCCACCGGGTAGTCTTCGGTGTGGATCCCGCCCAGCTGCTTTCCGATTTGAAGGACGCATTCCCCGGCGCTCACGAAGGGGAGGGTGAGGGACACAGGATCACCTACGTCACCCGGGAGGGCAGAGGGGTCATCACCGTGCCCCATCCCACCACCCAGTTGCCGGTGGGTACGCTGCAGGGCTTTTTGGACGGCTGGCTGGCCGCCCACAAGGGCAGCGGGGTGGACTACATACACGGGGAGGACGTGGTGGTGGAGCTGTCCCGCCGTGCCGACGCCGTGGGATTCCTGCTTCCCGCCATGGGCAAGGAGGAGCTGTTCCCCACCGTCATCCATGACGGTGTGCTGCCCCGCAAGACCTTCTCCATGGGTCATGCCCATGACAAGCGCTTCTATCTGGAGGCGCGCAAGATCCGTTGATTAGGCTGGGGAGGTGAGGGGCGTGCTGCCCTACGAGATCAAGGCCCGGGCAAAGCTGAATTTGACGTTGGATGTGCTGGGACGCCGGGAGGACGGCTATCACGATCTGCGCATGGTGATGCAGTCGGTGGAGTTGTGCGATACCATCACTCTGGAGCAGGGCCAGACCCCGGATGTGCGGGTGCGCAGCAATCTGGGTTTTCTGCCTGCGGATCGGCGCAATCTGGCCGCTTCCGCGGCGCTGACCTTCTGCGAGGAAACGGGGCTGACTTGCCCGCCTCTGGACATTACGCTGGATAAAGTGATCCCGGTCTGCGCCGGACTGGGTGGAGGCAGCAGCGATGCCGCCGCCGTGCTTCATGCCATGAACCACATCTGCGGTACGGGCTTGTCCGTGGAGGAACTGGCGGTGATTGGCCAGAAGGTGGGCTCAGACGTACCTTACTGCGTGTTGGGCGCAACGGCGCTGGCCGAGGGACGGGGAGAGGTGCTTACCCCGCTGCCCGCCCTGCCCAAGTGCTGGGTGGCACTTTGTAAGCCCGACTTCTCCGTGTCCACCCCCGCGCTGTTCCAGCAGATCGACTCGGTGCGCCTGCGCCGCCGCCCGGATACGGAAGGGGTACTCAAGGCGTTGCAGGCGGGCGATTTGCCCGGTGTGGCTCGGAGACTGTACAACGTGTTTGAGGACGCTCTGCCCGAGCGGTACGCCGCCAAGGTGGAGCAGGTCAAGCACGCTCTCATCGAACATGGGGCGCTGGGCGCCGCCATGAGCGGCACCGGCTCGGCGGTGTTCGGCCTGTTTGAGCGTGTGGAGCAGGCCAAAGCCGCCTGTGAGGAGCTGCGCGGGCTGTACCCCGAAACATTCTTGACCCAAACGGTATAAAAGAGCAAAACGCCGTCCAAACTGTATGTAATACAGATTGGACGGTGTTTTTATGTCCCGAAAACTGAAGTCATGGGAAATTGCCCTGTTTGCCGGGGTGTGCATCGCGCTGCTGAGCGGTATGTACCTCGACCGGGAGCAAAAGGCGCTGGCAGACAGCGTAATTCGACTGCACGTGCTGGCCAACTCGGATGAGCAGGCCGATCAGCAGCTGAAGCTGCTGGTGCGCGACCGGGTGCTGGTCGAGGCAGAGGGGCTGTACCGACCCGGGGACGACGTGCGGGCGGCATACGGACGGCTGGAGGAGGCGCTGCCCCGTCTGGCCGACGCCGGGCGGCAGGTGGGACAAGAGCAGGGCTACGACTACCCGGTGACCGCCGAGCT
>JAZUOI010000122.1:0-6502 GCA_045604585.1 Lawsonibacter sp.
AAAAAAGCCACGCGCCGGCGCGCCCGCGATGTTTTTCTTTGCATTTCGGTATTTCGGAATTTAGAAGCGGATCTCCTCGCCCTTCTCGGCGGACTGGTAGACGGCGGTGATCAGCTTGAGCACCTCGGCGCCGTCCTTGGCGGGAGAGATGCACTCCACGCCCTTGACACAGCAATCCACAAAGTGGTTCATCTCGTTGCTGAAGGAATCCACCTTCTCAGTCAACACGGGAGTGGACTGCAGGAAGTATCCGGACTCGTCCACCTTCACCAGCTTCACGCCGCCGTTGGAACCACCGGTCAGGCGGATGCCGCCCTTGGTGCCGCAGATATCCACAAAGGTGCTCTCTTCCACGGTGTTGAGGATCAGGCTGGCCTTAATGTACATGTAGGCGTTGTTCTCAAAGGTAACATAGGCACTGGCCATGCTCTCCACGGTGCGCTTGACCGTCTGGTTGTCGGCAGACACCCAGGTGCCGCCCAGACCTTTCATCTTCTCGGGCAGGTCGGAGTTGGCATAGCTGGTGAAGCCGCGCACGGACTTGATGGCGGGGTGGCCGATCAGGTACAGAGCCGCGTCCACCTGATGGATGGCAGCGTCCATGAGCTGACCGCCGCCGGACTTCTCCTTGTCCACGAACCAGCCGCCCAGCTTACTGCACCGCAGCAGGCGCTGCACGTCCACGGAGACGATGTCGCCCAGAGCGCCGGAAGCAATGTAGTCTTTCAGGAAGCGGATGTTCTCGCTGAAGCGCATGACAAAGGCGTACATGAGCACCTTGCCGGCCTTCTTGGCCGCCGCCTCGCACTCACGCACCTGCTCCTCATTCAGAGCGGGGGGCTTTTCGCACAGCACGTGCTTGCCGTGGTTCAGCGCGTCCAGCACGATCTGCTTGTGGGTAAAGGTGGGGGTGACCACGCTGACCGCGTCGATCTCCTCGTTCTTGAGCAGCTCCATATAGTCGGAGCAGTAAATGCCGATACCGTTCTTCTCCGCCACGCCCTTGGCGCGCTCCAGGTTCATGTCACACACGGCCACCAGGTCGACCAGGGGATTGCTCTGGAAGGCATTCACATGGCGCTGAGCCATGGAGCCGGTGCCGATGAGAGCAACTCTCAGTTTCTCAGCCATAATCAATTACTCCTTTTCCGTCCAGTCCAGAATGACGCCCAGAGCCTGGGTGCGATCCTTCATCAGCATCTCGTAAGCGCTGACAGCGTCACGATAGTTGTAGGTGTTGGTGATCATCTCGCTCACGGAGACGCGCTTCTTGGCCAGCATCTCCACGAACAGGCAGGAGTCCGCGTTGCGGGTCCAGGGGTCCTTCACGTGGGCCACGGGGGTGTGCCAGGCAAAGTTGTGGGCACCGATGATGGTCAGACCCTTGCGGCTGCAGTAGTCGAAGTCCACCAGAGACTTGCCCTTGGGGCTGCTGGTGATGATCAGTCGGCCGTTGCCCTTCTGCACCAGGCACTTGAGCTGCTCTTCCACCAGCTTGGGGTTGCTGGTGGTCTCAAAGACCACGTCCACGCCGCGACCGCCGGTCATCTCCAGCAGGGTGTCCACGGTGTTGACCTTCATGCCATTGATGGGAACGAAGGTGGGATCGTCGGGCAGCTTGCTCAGGCGCAGATCGGAAATGTCGGTGACAAAGACCTTGGACGCACCCGCCAGACGAGCGTTGCGAGCCACCATCTGGCCAATGATGCCGGCGCCGTACACCAGGCAGGTGTCACCGGGACGCATGGCGGCCACACGGATGCTGGCCATGGTGATGCAGGAGATGGTGGAGAAGGTGCAGTCGGCGGCGTTGTCCGTCTCGCTCATGAAAACCACGTTGTCCGCCAGTTTGGCAGCCTCCAGCACCGTGTACTTCTGGTGATGCAGCAAGCCGGTGACCATGCGCTGACCCATCAGCGCGGGGTCTACACCCTCACCAATGGCAACGATACGGCCGGCGCCGCAGTAACCGGGAATACGGGGAAATACGATATCATTCTCCCAGGGGGAGCCGGGCTCCACGTTGCCCTCCAGCTGGGTCAGCTCCGTACCGGTGCTGATGAGGGAAGCCTCCAGCTCCACCAGAACCTCACCGGCGCCAACCTGGGGGATCTCGCTCTCGATCAGCTCCACCTTGGACAGGCCGGTAAATGTTACACTGTAGTTTTTCTTGTCCATAACAGTACTCCTTTCTTTCCCGCGCGCAAACGCAGGCATCCGCACGTGTTCCACCGGTGCGCACAAGCACCGATTATTCAGACATATTATACCAGTTGCCCTTTTCATAAACATGTAAAATCCGCTATAAAATATGTGTTTTCCGCTATTTTTCTTTTCCGTGTTACGCCAGCGTCAAGGTGAACGTGAACTCGGTCACCCCGTCGCTGCTGGTCACGGTAATATCCTCTTTCAATCCGCCAAGAATGGTCTTGACGATATACAGGCCAAGACCCACGCCCTCCCGGTCCTGGCTGCGGGAGTGATCCGCCTTATGGAAGCGATCAAACAGCAGGGGCAATTCCTCTGCCTGGATGGTCTGCCCCACATTGCGCACAGAAACGTACGCTTTCCCCTCTTTTTTCGCGATTTCCACGGTGATTGCACTGTCAGAGCTTGCAAATTTGGCCGCGTTATCCACCAGATTGTAGCACACTTGGGTGATCGCGTCCGGATCGCCCCAGACCAACACCGGCTCTTCCGGCAGGCGTGCATCCACGTCCAGCCCCCGGGCAGTGATGCGTCCCTCCAGACTGACCAGCACCCGCAGCATGACCTCGCTGACGTCAAACCGCTCCTGAGCGGTCATACCCTCCGCCGCGTCGGACTTCAGCCGGGACAGGTCCAGCATCCGCCGAACCAGCCGGGACAGCCGCCGGGTCTCCGAGGCAATGACCTGCAGAAACTCTCCCTCCCGCTCCTTGGGGATGGTGCCGTCCAGTATGCCCTCGGCAAACCCGGCAATGGTGGTCATGGGTGTTTTTAATTCGTGGGACACGTTGGCAATGAACTCGTTGCGCTGATTTTCCGAGCGTTCCAACGAGTTGGCCATGGTATTAAACGCCTCGGCCAACGCGCCCACTTCGTCCGTGCGCTGTTCATAGCCCCGGATGCGCACATCAAACTGACCGTGGCCGAACTTACGGGCCGCCTCCGCGATCTCGTTAATGGGACGTACCTGCCGGGCGGAGGTAATGGTGGCGGCGATCACAGAAAAGATAAAGACCACAATGGCGGTGAAGAAGAAAATCCCCGCCATGTCCCGCCACAGGCTGGAAATACCCGCCGCGCCGGTGGACACCAGCACCAGTCCCCGCACCACCTGTGTGCCATCGGCCAGTCGGGCGTACACGGGAGCGATGGTCAAAAAACGGCTTTCCCCATACAACCCGCCCAGGGTGGTCATGCCGGTATAGCTGCCCCTCTGAAGCACGAAATCCACAATGGTTTTGGGCACACCGGACAAATAGCTGTACTGGCGCGCGCCGTCGGTGGCATAGACGATCTCACCGCTGGTCTCACTGAGCATGACGTGAGCGCCCGAAATCTTCGCCAGGGAGGAAACATACATTTTAAAGTAACCGTCCCGAATGTTGTTTCCCTGCTCCAGATAGGTGCCGGTAAACTGGGCGATATACTGGGCGTTTCCGGTCAGCGTCTGTTTTTTATCCTCGATAACGTAGCGGTAAGAGAGCATGGTAAAGGCTGTGGACAGCAGGAAAAAGGACAAAAACACAATGCCCAGCACCAGCGCCACCTGCCGCTTAAAAAAGGTATTCACCGCCCGTCACCCCTCTTTCTGATCCGGGCACCCGTTACTCCGCAGCGCCCACCTCGAATTTATAGCCCACGCCCCACACGGTCTTCAGTGACCACTGGTGGGATACGCCCTCCAGTTTCTCCCGCAGGCGCTTAATATGCACGTCTACCGTCCGGCTGTCGCCGAAATAGTCAAACCCCCACACCTCATCCAGCAGCTGGTTGCGGGTAAACACCCGGTTGGGGGACGATGCCAGATGGAACAGCAGCTCCAGCTCCTTGGGGGGCGTGTCCACCCGCTGTCCATCCACCAGCAGTTCGTAGGAATCCAGATTGATGGTCAGCCGGTCAAAGGACAGCTTTTTCTCCCCGGTGTCCTCCTCCGTTCCGGAACGGCGCAGCACCGCATGAATGCGAGCCAGCACCTCTTTCATCTCAAAGGGCTTGACCACATAGTCATCCGCACCGCTTTCCAGTCCGGCCACCCGATCCTCCACCTCACCCTTGGCGGTGAGCATGATGACGGGGGTCGTCCCCTCCTCACGGATCTTTTTGAGCACAGACCACCCGTCCATCACGGGCAGCATGATGTCCAGCAGCACCAGATCGGGGGCAGCCGTACGAAACAGTTCCACTCCTTTGCCTCCATCCCGGGCCACACAGGTCTCAAAGCTCTCTTTTTCCAGATAAAGCTGCAGCAGCTGGGCAATGTTGCTGTCATCCTCAACAATAAGCACTTTCGTTGCCATAAAGCACCTTGCCTTTCTTTCCGGGCGCACCTGGCCCAACGTGTTCATACTCCTATTATAAACACAAATAAAGGGGATGAGTGAATAATCTGTAAATTAGCCCCGGTGTTCCACGTAGGGGCGGTCCACCTGGATCACGGCGTAGTAACGCTGGGACAGAGCCCGCACCCGGGTGGTCAGTTCCTGACGCACCTGTGCGTCCGTCAGAGCAAACCCATAAGGCACCACCACATCAAAAATCAGATTGGTGTGGATGGGACCGGCGGTGGTGCGGAAATCGTGGATGGAAAGGCGGGAGTCGATCCCCTTCGCCAGCTCCTCCACCTGGGCGCGCAGCCGTTCCGTCTGCTCGTCCTGAACCACGGGATCCATGTGGATGACCGTTTCGATCCCGTTGCGCTGCTTCAGCTCCCGCTCAATGTGGTCGATCACATCGTGAATGGCCAGCAGATCTCCGTCCGCCGGCACTTCCGCGTGAAAGGACATCATGGCCCGACCGGGGCCGTAGTCGTGGTAAATCAGATCGTGGATGCCCAGAATATAAGGATGATCCAGCACCAACCGGTCAATATCCTGCGCCAGTTCCGGATCCATGGGCCGACCCAGGAGGGGGTCCAGCGTCTCCCGCACCGAGTCCCAGCCCGCCTTCAGGATCAGCACCGCCACCACCAGACCCGCCCAGCCGTCCACGCTCACGCCAAGACGGCTGCCCAGCAGGGCGCTGACCAGCACCAGCGCGGTGGCGGCGCAGTCGGACAGGGAATCCTTGGCCGCCGCCCGCAGGGCAGAGGAGTCGATGGTACAGCCCAACGCGCGGTAAAATCCAAACATCCACAGCTTGACCAGCACCCCCGCCCCCAGCAGCACCGCCGCCCCCGCGGACAAGGTGACCGGCTCCGGGACAACAATGCGGCTCAGGGCGCTTTTGCCCAGCTCAAAGCCCACCAGCAGGATGACCAGCGACACGATCAGCCCCGCAAGATATTCCATCCGTCCGTGCCCAAAGGGGTGTTCCTCGTCCGCCTCCTGCCCCGCCAGATGAAAGCCCACCAGTGTAACGATGGATGTGCCCGCATCTGTCAGGTTGTTGAAGGCGTCCGCCACCACGGCGATGGAGGCGATCACCAGTCCCACCACCAGCTTCACAGCGAACAGCAGCAGATTTGCCGCAATGCCCACGCCGCCGCCCAGCCGGCCATACTGCCGGCGCACCTCCGGGTCGGCGGTCAGCTCCGCCCGGGGAATAAACAGTTTGATCAGCAATCCGGTCACACAAAGACCCCCGTTTTCATGAAATAGATACTTGTTCATTATCCCACGGGCATGGGGCGCGCGTCAAGAGACAGGCGCGTAAATTGGCACACCCACCTCCCCCTTGCCTCCGACCGCGGATGCTGGTATAATGGCAGTACGTTCCAAAAGGAGGTCTGTTTATGCAGTTGGTTCTTATGACCGCACTGGGCGTCGGCGGAGCGACCCTGCTGGGCGCTTTGCTGGGCTTTGCGTTCAAAAAAATCTCCCACACCTTCAGCGATCTGGTGCTGGCCTTCGCCGCGGGGGTCATGCTGTGCGCGGCGGTGGTGGGGCTGGTGCTCCCCTCCCTGGAATACGGCAGCGCGCCCACCGCCCTGCCGGTCACCGTTCTTGGCATCTTCTGCGGCGCGTTCTGTCTGAACCTGCTGGATCGAGCCGTTCCCCATCTGCACCGGCTGGCCGGCGCGGAGCAGGAACTCCACCCGGAGGGAAGCGAACAGCTGAACAAGGTGCTCCTGTTCGTGCTGGCCATCGGCATCCACAATCTGCCCGAGGGCATCGCCGCCGGTGTAGGGTTTGGCACGGGCAATGACGCCGAAGCGCTCACCATCGCCGCCGGCATCGCCCTGCAGAACATCCCCGAAGGCATGGTCATTATCGCCCCCATGCTGGCTGCCGGCATGTCCTCCACCCGTACCTTCTGGGCGGCGCTGGTCACCGGACTGGTGGAGGTGCTGGGCACC
>JAZUOI010000123.1:0-5916 GCA_045604585.1 Lawsonibacter sp.
GCCGCCCATCCGGGCGGCAGTCTTTTACTTTGTGATGGCTGCGTTGAACAGCTGCAGTGTATCGGGGAAGCGGTCGTCTACCTCGGGGCAGCCGAACACGCCTACCAGATAGGTGGTGCCGTCGTATTCAAAGGCGGACAGCAGGCAGCTTCCGGCTGCGGGGGTCTGGCCGGTCTTCAGGCCGATGGCGCAGGGGCAGTAGTATTCGCTCTGGGGGTCGATGATGGCGTTGGTGTTCTTCCAGGTCTTTTCGCCGCTGGCCAGGGTCACCGTGTCGGTGCTGACGGCAGCGTACTTTAAGACCGTGGGGTCCTCCATGGCAAGCATGCCGAGGATCGCCAGATCGGAGAAGGTGGTGTAGTGGGTATCCTTGTGGATGCCGTCGGGGTTGGCAAAGTTGGTGAGCGTCATGCCCAGAAGCTTTGCCTGCCGGTTCATCTCCTCGACGAACTTGGCAGAGGCGGTCTCAGCGCTGGCATCGGGGTTATTCAGCAGCTTCCGGCCCACGTGGGTAGCCAGCACATAGGCTGCGTCGTTGCCGCTGGGCAGCAGCATGGCTTCCACCAGCTGCTTGGCTGTGAGCTGGTCGCCCTTTTTGATCTCGGCCACGGAGGAATTGTAGATCACCATGTCCAGCTCGCTGCCCGCGGTGATCACCTCATCGGGGGAGACGAACTCCATAGCCACATAGGCCGTGAACAGCTTGGTCACGCTGGCGGGGAAGATCTGCTCGGAAAGCTCCCCGGAGACGGTGACGAATTCCCGGGTCTCGCAGTTGTAGACGAAATACTGCTTGGCGGTCAGCGCCCGGTCAGCCGGGGGCTGCAGCCAGGTGATGGGGGTGGCGGGGGTGGACTCTACGGTAGATTCGGTGGTGCCGGTATCACCGGTGTCGGTGTTTTCTGCCGTGTCCTGCGCGCAGGCGCACAGCAGCAGGGAGAGGGCCAGCAAAAGGATGATAATTTTTTTCATAGACGTACCTCCTTAGCTGATCTTGACGCCGCAGATCCGGGACTTGCGGGTGCCCACCACCAGCATATTCTCAAAGGCGGCGGGGGTGGCCTGGATGTTGCCGCCCAGATTGATGGAGTCGAGAACCGTGCCGGTCTTGCCGTCAAGGAAGAACATGGTGCCGTTCGTGTCGCAGATCACCACATAGGCGGTGCCGCTATCGTCATACACAGCCACCGGGGAGCTCCAGGGGTAATGCTCCATGGCAAGCCGCCAGACCTCCTCGCCGGTGTTTACATCCAGCGCTACCAGCAAGCCGTCTTCCAGTTCGGGGGTGCGGGCGATGGCGTAGAACACCATGCCGTCGATATTCGAGCCGGTCTTGCCCAGCAGGGGCGTTGCCTGGACACCGCCGGAGAGGTTGGTGATGGTGCAGGCATCGTAAGTCTTTTCCCACACGATCTCGCCGGTGATGGCGTTGAGCTTAAAGAGGGATACCGTGCCCCGGTCGTAGCGGTCCTTGGTCCAGTGCAGCGAGGGCGCGGTGTAGATATAGGCTTCGCTGTCGCTGATATAGGAGAATACGGGGGAGGCGTTGGAGTCGTCCTTGGTGTCCTGCGCCCACTGAAGCTCCATGGTGTTCAGGTCTACGCAGTAGAACATGCCGCCGTTTTCGCTGACGTAGAGGTAGCTGCCCATGATGTCCACGGAGGCCTCGTAGCCGTACCAGTAGCTGTCCGCACTGCTGCGGGCGGTGTGGTAGCGGGTTACGACGGGTGTGGCAGGGCTGATGGAGAGGGTGCCCGCGGCCTTATTATAGTTGGTGTTGAGCTTGATGGTGTACAGCAGGCCGTTCTCGCCGGGCCAGATCAGGGTGTCGGTCTCGGCGTCCACCAGGGGCGCAGAGTCAAAGGCGCACCACTGGTCGTTATCCTGGCGGTAGTTCAGGGTCTCCTGGTAGCCGCCCTGGTAGAGGATAGAGCCGTCGATCAGGCTGATGATATACATTCTGGGCCGCTCGCCGCTGGGGCTGACATCACCGGAGCCAACATACATCAGCGGATAGCCCCGGGGATCCAGGGAGCCTGCGCCCTTGAAGGCCATGCCCACACGGATGGGGTCGCGGGTGTAGGTGCCGTCCTCCAGGTCAAGGAAGTAGATGTTGCCGTCCAGAGTGGCGTAGATCACCTCAACCAGACCGGCCTTGGTCTTCTTGGCTTCATACAGGTTCATGATCTGCTTGGTGGCATCGTCCCACTGGACCATCAGGGGCTGGCCCGTCCAGCCGCTGCCGGTCCAGGTGCTGCCGGAATACTCGCTGCCCTGCAAGGTCTCGGTGGGGCTGGACCAGACCTCGGTGAGCTTCTTGTCCTTCACGTCGGCGGTGCCGTAGGAGGGGCTGTTGCGGTAGTTGTTGCCCCGGAAGGTGGCGATGCCCGGCAGGGCGAAATAGTCACTGCCGTTGCCAAAGTAGATGGGCGTTTCCCGCTCGTAGCTGTGCAGCAGCGTGGTGCCCTCAAAGATCTCCCAGCGGATGCCCCAGTTGTCGGGATCGGAGCTTTGGACATGGGCGGCGGTGTAGGGGTTTTTCGGGGTCTGCACATCCTCCGGTGTGGACGCAGAGGAGGAGGTGTCGCCGGTGGGATCGGGGGTTTCTTCGCTGCTGCCGCCGCCGATCAGGGAAAGGAGCAGCGCAAGGACGACCAGCACACCGCCTGCGCCGAAGAGGATCTTCGTCAGCATGTCCATCTGCCGGGGACGCCGGCGGCGGCCGTTACTGCTGCGGCGGATGCGCTTATTGTATTCGATCAGGCTATAGGTCCGCAGGGCCGCCATGGCCAAAAATACCAGGGCCAGCAGGATCAGCACCACAGGCCAGGCACCTGCGCCGCCTTCCTTGCCGCAGCCGGTGAGCAGGGCGCACAGGCTCAGCAGGTAGGGGATGCTTAGTTTCTTTTTCATAATGGGAACCTCGGTTCTTGAAAATAAATGCAAAATTGAGGTATGCACGTAGCAGCCGCTCCCTCTGGGGGAGGTGGCTCGCTTTCAGCGGGCCGGAGAGGGTTTTCGCTGCTGGTACACCCTCTCAGTCACGGCTTGCGCCGTGCCAGCTCCCCCAGAGGGGGAGCCATAGGAAATGGTTGGTTATTGCTTAACAGCTGTATCGATGCTCTTGCGGTACATGACCAGGCGCTGGAACAGGTATTCGGTAACGAAGTTTACCAGCATGGTCAGCACCAGCACCACATATTCGTTCCAGAGGAAGCCCTCGCCGGTGAGCACTGCCGTCCACCAGGTGGAAAGGGGCGTGAACACCACATAAAAGAGCGCCAGCTTGACCATGGCCACAGGCACATTGGCCGCGGACTGGAAGGTGTATTTCCGGTTGAGGGTGAAGTTCCACAGCACGCTCAGCACCAGGGCCAGCAGGTAGGATAGCCAGTGCTCCAGATGCAGCAGCTCCTCGAAAACGGCGAAGCTGACGGTCTGGATAATGCCGGCACTGATGGAAAAAAGGGTGAATTTTACCGTGCGGAGGAATTCTTTCTTGCGATCCGTCATGTGTAGATCATCCTTTCTGTTGGAATCACCTTTCATTGTACCATAAAACAGGAAATCCGCAAGGAAATTTTTCCTCCTGAGGCCCCATGCACCCAAATTGCTGAAACAAGTATAATGGATTAGGAGGTGCGACATGGATCATTTTGTGCTTATGGCACTGCTGGCAACTCTGGGGACCTGGTTCGTAACGGCCCTGGGCGCTGCCACGGTGGTCTTTTTTACATCCCCCGATCCAAAGGGGTTGAATCTGATGCTGGGGTTTGCTTCCGGCGTGATGATCGCGGCCAGCTTCTGGTCGATGCTGCAGCCGGCCATAGAGCGGGCGGAGGCTGCCGGCGGGCTGCCTGCTTATCTGGTGGCAACGGCGGGCTTCTTGCTGGGCGCGCTGTTTCTGTGGGGGTCGGATAAGGTGGTGTCCTTCGCCCGCCGAAGGGCCGACAACGCCCAGGGAATGCCCAATGAGCGGCTCAGCCGCATCGTTATGCTGATTCTGTCCATCACACTGCATAATATACCTGAGGGCCTGGCGGTGGGTGTGGCCTTTGGGGCGCTGCGCAGCGGCGCAGCACCGGAGGCGCTGATGGGCGCGGTTTCGGTGGCAGTGGGCATCGGACTACAGAATTTTCCCGAGGGGGCGGCGGTATCCGTGCCCCTGCGCAGGGAGGGCTATTCCCGGAAAAGGAGCTTCCTGCTGGGGCAGGCTTCGGGAATGGTGGAGCCGGTGGCGGGCGTACTGGGGGCGCTGCTGGTGGTGCATGTGCGCTCACTGCTGCCCTATGCCCTGTCCTTTGCGGCCGGGGCTATGATCCTGGTGGCGGTGCATGAGCTGATCCCCGAGTGCCAGAAAAACAAAAAAGTACAGCCCTATCTGGCTACTATGGGCATCGTCGCGGGCTTTGCGGTGATGATGCTGCTGGATGTGATGCTGGGGTAAGACTGGGCCGGTTTGGCGGGCAGCCTGGTGGTGTTGCGGCGCGGCAGCGCTCATGGCTTCTCCCGGGGAGAAGCTGACTGATGAGGAATGCGGGCAGTAATCTTCCAATTTCTGCGTTTTGCCAGGCCTTATCCAATGTCGGTTCTGCCGCCGTTCCTCATCCGCCCCAGTGAGCGCACTGGGGCACCTTCCCCCCGGGGGAAGGCATTGCGCCTGCGGCGCTACAGGTGGCAATAAACTGCCCGCTAAATCGGGATTTGCGGTCTGGTGGGTTTGTGCTTGACGAAACCGGAAAATCGTGGTATCATCGTCTACACGCCGCTGTGGTGGAACAGGCAGACACAAGGGACTTAAAATCCCTCGCCGTAAAAAGCGTACCGGTTCGATCCCGGTCAGCGGCACCAATAAAAATTAAGCAGAAAGAGGACGCAGGGGTATGTTCGTAGTTCCGCTGAAGTGGCTGCCGTATCTGTTCGTGATCGTGGGGGTCTATTGCCTGATCACCGAGGATCAGGATCTTGGCATCGGAGGAAGTCTGGTGATACTCGCGATCGGCGTGGTGTGGCTGTGCCTGCAATATGGAAAAAAGAATAAAAGCACCGCCGCAGCACAGACGCAGGTGCCGGTCCAGACCGCTGCGGTCAATGCCGCTGCCGCCCCTGCTGCGCAGCAGCAGAGCAGCCCCGTCCACGGCGCAAAGAATTTCTGCACCCGCTGCGGCACCAAGATCGCACAGAATGATAAATTCTGCCCCAGCTGCGGAAAGGCGCTCGATTAAAAAGCATGCCACCGGATACCGGTGGCATTTTGCATTTCGCCGTCAGGCGGTTGGCGGAAATATTGTGCGGAATCTATTGATTTTCCGGCGAAAGAGGATTATAATGGAAAACGCATAGAAAAGCGCTGAATTCTACCGCGCTTTGCGGAAGGAGAAGTTGTACATGATCATTACTCAGAAAAAGCCAATCGAAGAAGTCATGGCCATGGTGGGTGATGCCAAGACCGTTGGTATCGTCGGCTGCAACAGCTGCGCCACTGCCTGCCAGACCGGCGGCGAGCCCCAGATCAAGGAGCTGACCGCGATTTTGGAGGCTGCCGGCAAGAAGGTAGTCGCCACCACCATCTGTGATTACTGCTGCATGAACCTGGGCGTTAAGGCCAAGATGAAGGCCATCAACGCCGCCAACCCCGACTGCGTTATCTGCATGAGCTGCGGCGACGGCGTGCAGTGTGTGGCCAAGAACGCAAACGATAAGCCCGTTTACCCTTCCAACAACACCATGTACTTAGGTGAAGCCGTGCGCTTCGGCGTGTGGGAAGAGGCCTGCCGCTTCTGCGGCGAGTGCGTACTGGGTCAGACCGGCGCAGTGTGCCCCATCACCCAGTGTGCCAAGAGCCTGGTCAACGGCCCCTGCGGCGGCCAGAAGAACGGCAAGTGCGAGGTCAATCCCGAGAACGACTGTGCATGG
>JAZUOI010000124.1:0-12192 GCA_045604585.1 Lawsonibacter sp.
GGCATGTCAATATGGACATGTAAAGGAAAGTGAGTTATTATGTCTGTGTTCTCGGAGCGCTTGCAGGAATTGAAGCTCAAACGAAATGTGATGCAGAAAGATGTGGCCGAGGCAATTGAAGTGCCTTTGCGTACATATCAGCGCTATGAGTACGGCGAGCGTGAACCGCAACTGTCCACCCTCGTTCGTATCGCCGACTTCTACGGCGTGTCTCTGGACTATCTGGCCGGGCGGTCGGACGAGGTGTGATGGAATTCGCCAAACGAAAGCATCCCAGACTGAAAGCATACGATTACAGCCAAAGCGGGGCATATTTTGTTACCACCAATGTGCATGGCGGACGTTGCCTGTTGGCTGAAATCCCGGTAGGGCGGGGGCTTGCCCCCGCCGAACCAAAACTTACGCTGGTGGGAGAAATCGTGCGGGAGCGGATACTTGGCATACCTAAGCGGTACCCGTTCGTTTCGGTGGATAAGTATGTAGTCATGCCTAATCACGTGCATTTGCTGTTATCCTTTCGGGAGGATGCGGCGGGGGCAAGCCCCCGCCCTACCCTGATGCAGGTGGTAGGAGCATTCAAATCCCTGTCGGCTCGGCTGAGCAATCAGGCTATGGGGATACCGGGAGAAAAGTTGTGGCAGGATTCGTTTTACGAAAGCGTCCTGCAAAGCGAGAAAGCATATCAAGATGCCTGGAACTACATCGACACCAACCCCGCCAAGTGGGCGGAGGACGAATACTTTGTGAGATAGAAAGACGGTGGACGCATGGCTGAGATGACCCCCATGATGCGGCAATATTTGCAGATGAAGGAGCAAAATCCCGACTGCATTCTCTTTTTCCGTCTGGGCGATTTTTACGAGATGTTCAACGAGGACGCCAAGCTGGTGTCCAAGGAGCTGGACTTGACCCTGACCACCCGGGATCGGAACAAGCCCCCCGAGGAGCGCACCCCCATGTGCGGCGTGCCCTATCACTCCTGCGACAGTTACATCGCCCGGCTCATCGCCAAGGGCTACAAGGTGGCCATCTGCGAGCAGACGGAGGACCCCGCCCTTGCCAAGGGGCTGGTGGATCGGGACATCGTGCGCATCATCACCCCCGGCACGGTCATTGCCGCCTCTATGCTGGAGGAGGGGCGCAACAACTTTATCTGTGCCGTGTTCGCCGACCCCGCGGCCATCGGCCTGTGCCTGTGCGACATCTCCACCGGCGAGGTGTTTGCCACCTCCTTCCCCATGGGGGAGGAAGCGCACGACCATCTGGAAAACGAGCTGGGTCGCTTCCACCCCGCCGAGGCGGTGTTGTTCCCCGGTGCCCGGGGGCTGGACGGTCTGTGCGACTTTCTCCGGGTGCGGCTGGACTGCGCCTGGTCGGACGGGGGAGGGGAGCGCTTTGGGTTGGACGTGGCTCGGGTGCTGGTGGAAAAGCAGTTTGTCACCGGGCTGGATGCTCTGCCCGCGGACGACACCGCCGCTCTGCGGGCGGCAGGCGGTTTGCTCAATTATCTCTATGAGACACAGAAGACCGACCTTTCTCATATTGCCAACTTCAACTACTACACCGCCGACCAGTTCATGGAGCTGGATCTCACCGCCCGGCAGACGCTGGAGCTGACCGAGACCCTGCGGGCCAAGGAGAAAAAGGGTTCCCTGCTGTGGGTGCTGGACAAGACCAAAACCGCCATGGGCGGGCGGCTGATCCGGGGCTGGATGGAGCGCCCGCTCCTGTCCCCGGTGCAGATCGGCCGCCGTCAGCAGGCGGTGAGTGATCTGGTGGAGGACATCATCATCCGGGAGGAGCTTTCCGCCGTTCTGCGGGAGGTCACCGACCTGGAACGGCTCATCGGCCGGGTGGTCTACGGCAGTGCCGGCGGACGGGATCTGGTGGCGCTGGCCGCTGGATTGGGTCGCCTGCCCCGCATCCGTGATCTGCTGGAGGGCTGTCCCTCGGCTTTGCTCCAAACGTTGCGCAGTGAGCTGGACGACCTGCCCGACCTGCGGGAGCTGATTGGACGGGCGCTGGTGGACGAGCCCCCCTTCTCCGTGCGGGAGGGCAAGTTTATCCGCCTGGGCTACCATGCCGACGTGGACGAGTTGCGTGACATCATGGAGCACGGCTCCGAGCGGCTGGCCGAGCTGGAGACCCGCACCAAGGCGGCTACCGGCATCAAGAACATGAAGGTCAGCTATAACAAAGTCTTTGGCTATTACATCGAGGTGGCCAAGTCCCAGACCGACCTTGTGCCCGAGGACTGGGTGCGCAAGCAGACCACCGTCAACGCCGAGCGATACATTTCGCAGGAACTCAAAGAGCTGGAGCACACCATTCTCTCGGCGCAGGACAAGGTGACGGCGCTGGAATATCAGCTGTTCTGCCAGCTGAAAGAGCAGGTGTGCGCCTGCGTGTCCCAGATCCAGCGCTCCGCCGCCGCCGTGGCACAAGTGGACGTGCTGTGTTCCTTCGCCTCGGTGGCCGCGGCCAACAATTACTGTATGCCCATGGTGGACGCCTCGGATGTGCTGAACATTACCGAGGGTCGCCACCCGGTGGTGGAAAAGGTGCTCAAGGACGCCCTGTTTGTCCCCAACGACACCCATATGGACAACGCCGACGACCTGTGCGCCGTCATCACCGGCCCCAACATGGCGGGCAAGTCTACCTACATGCGGCAGGTGGCGCTCATTGTGCTCATGGCACAGATGGGAAGCTTCGTCCCCGCCCGTGCCGCCCGCATCGGCATCGTGGATCGGGTGTTCACCCGTATCGGCGCATCGGACGACCTTGCTGCCGGGCAGTCTACCTTTATGGTGGAGATGACCGAGGTGGCGGAGCTTTTGAAAAACGCCACCCAGCGCTCCCTGCTCATTCTGGACGAGATCGGACGGGGCACCAGCACCTATGACGGCATGGCCATCGCCCGGGCGGTGGTGGAGTACTGCGCCGACAAAAAGCGGCTGGGGGCAAAGACCCTGTTTGCCACCCACTACCACGAGCTGACCTGCCTTGAGGGGCAGCTGCCCGGGGTGAAAAATTACAACATCGGCGCAAAAAAGCGCAAGGACGACGTGATCTTCCTGCGCAAGATCGTCCGGGGCGGCGCGGATCAGAGCTACGGCATCGAGGTGGCCAAGTTGGCGGGTGTGCCAGAGCGGGTCATCAAGCGCGCCCATGAGATTTTGAACGAGTTGGAGAGCGGAGACGGTACCCACGTCCCGGTAGGGCGGGGGCTTGCCCCCGCCGCTCAGGAGCAGATTTCTCTGAGTGACATGGGCGGGCAGACGGTGCTTGCCAAACTGCGCATGACCGACGTGAACGTGCTCTCGCCCATTGAGGCGCTCAATCTGCTGGCAGAGCTGAAACGGGATTTGAACTGACACCGATAAAGGGGTGATTGTATGCCCGACATTCGTATACTGGACAGTCATGTGGCCGACCTGATCGCCGCCGGCGAGGTGGTGGAGCGTCCAGCCAGCGTGGCCAAGGAACTGATGGAAAACGCCATCGACGCCGGAGCGGGCAAGGTGACGGTGGAGATCGCCAACGGCGGCATGACCCTCATCCGGGTCACCGACAACGGCTGCGGCATGGAGCCGGAGCAGCTGTCCACCGCATTTCTGCGCCATGCCACCAGTAAGCTGCGCACCGAGTACGACCTGGAGGCCATTGGCACGCTGGGTTTCCGGGGTGAGGCTTTGGCTGCCATCTGCGCTGTGGCCCGCATCGACGTGATGACCCGCACCCCCGGCGCGCCCTTTGGAGCGGCGCTCTCCCTGGAGGGGGGCATGGCCGGCGAGGTGGAGCAGGCGGGATGTCCCGAGGGGACGACCATGGTGGTGCGTGACCTGTTCTATAACACCCCCGCCCGGCTGAAGTTTATGAAAAAGGACTCCGCCGAGGGCGCGGCGGTCTTTGCCGTGGTTCAGCGGCTGGCGCTGGCTCACCCGGAGGTGAGCGTCAAGTTCATCCGGGACGGCAAGCAGGAGCTGCTCACTCCCGGAGACGGCAAGCTCCACTCCGCCATCTACGCGGTGCTGGGTCGGGAGCTGGCGCTGGGATTTAAGGAAGTGACGGGCGGCGGAGAGGACATGAGCGTGTCCGGCTTTGCCACCCTGCCTGTGTGCTGTAAGGCCAGCCGCAACTATCAGCATTTCTTCGTCAATGGACGCTACGTCAAGTCCCGCATCATGACCGCCGCTCTGGAGGAGGCCTACGCCAACCAGCGCATGGTGGGCAAATTCCCCGGCTGTGTGCTCCATCTGACCACCAAGCTCTCCGCGGTGGATGTGAACGTGCACCCCACCAAGACGGAGGTGAAATTCACCAACGAGCGGCAGGTCTTTTCCACGGTGTACCACGCGGTGTTGTCCGCCCTCACCGGGGAGCGCAGCCACCCGGCGGCGGTGCTGGAAAAGCCCAAGATCCATGATACCGTGACCCCCAATCAAATCAAGATGAACGCGACGCCCATCCCGGCGGCCAAGCCGGCGGGAACATCGCTGCCCCTGCGGGATTTCACCGCGCCCAAGGCGCCGCCGGTCAAGCCTGTGGAGCAGGCCAAGCCCGTGGCTCCCACCCGAAACCCCAAGCCGGTGGATGTGCGTTGGGAGCCGCCGGTGACCAAACCGGAGCCGGCACCTCAGCCCAAGCCCGCCCCTCAGCCGGAGGCGGCATCGGTTGAGCGCGAGCCTGTGGTTCCCGTGCCCGAAGCGGACAATTGGCGTATTGCCGGGGAGCTATTCAACACCTACATTCTGGTGGAGCAGGGGGAGCGGGTATTGCTCATCGACAAACACGCCGCCCACGAGCGGATGAATTTCGACCGCATGAAGGCGCAAGGGTACGAGCCCATGGTACAGCAGCTGCTCGCCCCCGTCACCTTTACCCCCGAAGCCCGGGAGCGCGCGGCGCTTCTGGACAACCTGCCCCTGCTGGCCGACTTCGGCTTTGGGGTGGAGGAGTTCGGCTCTGCCGCCCTCATTGTGCGCCAGGCACCCTTCGACGTGGACACGGGGGACATTGCCAACACCCTGACCGAAATCGCTGGGCGGCTCATGACCACCGGAAACGCCGACCCCAATGCCGCCCGGGACGAGCTTTTGCACACCATGGCCTGCAAGGCCGCCATCAAGGGCGGCTGGAAAAGCGGAGCGCAGGAGTTGGAGCGGGTAGCCAAGGCGGTGATGGACGGCAGCGTGAAATACTGTCCCCACGGCCGTCCCGTGGCCATCGAGCTGACCCGAAAGGACTTGGAAAAGCAGTTCAAGCGGGCGTAACTCCTATCTCACCAGGAAAGGCGGTGACACCATGCCACCCAAAATCGTTGTCATATGCGGGCCGACTGCTTCGGGCAAGACCCGGCTGGCGGTGGAGCTGGCCCTTGCGCGCGGGGGAGAGGTGGTGTCCGCCGATTCCATGCAGATTTACCGCACCATGGACATCGGCACCGCCAAGCCCACCCCCGAGGAAATGCGGGGCGTGCCCCACCACATGCTGAACGTGGCCGACCCGGAGAAGGATTTCTCCGTGGCCCGGTATGTGGAAATGGCCCGCACCTGCGTGGACGACATCCTCGCCCGGGGCAAGCTGCCCATCGTGGCCGGAGGAACGGGGCTTTATATCGACTCGCTGGTGTCCGGACGGGACTTTGCTCCCTTTGACCCGGACAGTGAGCTGCGCGCCCAACTGGAAGCGGAGTTTGACCAAAAGGGCGGCGAGGAGATGCTGGCGCAGCTGGCTAAAATCGACCCGGAAGCCGCCGCCCGCCTGCATCCCAACGACGCCAAGCGCATCGTCCGGGCGCTGGAAGTGTTCCACTCCACCGGCAAGACCATATCCCAGCACAATCTGGAAACACAGAGCATCCCGCCCCGGTATGAGGCCACCACCATTGCCCTTTCCTTTGAGCGGCGGGAAGATATGTGGGCGCGCATCGACCGCCGGGTGGACGAGATGATGGCGGCCGGGCTGGTGGACGAGGTGCAGGAACTTCTCTCCCGGGGCGTTCCGGACAAATGCACCGCTATGCAGGCCATCGGGTATAAAGAGATGGTCAGCGCCCTGCGGGGGGACGGTGATGTTCTTGCCGCGGCGGAGGAAATCAAACTGCGCTCCCGCCAGTATGCCAAGCGGCAGCTGACCTGGTTTGGGAGAAATCCGTCGGCAAACTGGTATCGGTGGGGCGGTCAGCCGGATTTTACGGCCGCCCTACGCTATTCGACAGAAAAATTGGAAGAAAATGGTATATGATGCACTTGGCGGGCGACCGCCAGAAAGAAAAAAGGAGTGCATCATCATGCAAAAAGCAAGCAATCTTCAGGAACTGTTCCTCACCCAACTGCGCCGGGAGCGGCGTCCGGTCACCGTGTTCTTAATGAACGGCTTCCAAATGCGGGGTCAGGTGTCCGGCTTCGACTCGTTCACGGTGGTACTTATGTCTGACGGAAAACAACAGGTCATATACAAGCACGCAATCTCTACCATCGTTCCCGAGCGGCCGGTGCCCCTGGAGCGGGAGGAGGAGTAAGCGTCCGGAAAGAAAGAGAGTGTCCGTATGAAAGGGGAAACCGCCATCTCAAGGCTTGTCATGCTTTTGGTTGTGGCCACGCTGGTTATCTATTGCGGCGTGAGCGTGTGGCGCGGCATGACCGACCCGCTGACCACCGCCGTAGCTTACGGCTACACGGTCAACGACAGCGTGGAGACCGATGCGCTGCTGGTGCGCCGGGAGCAGGTGCTGCCCGGACAGACCGGCATCGTGGATGTGGTGCCCGGAGAGGGCGAGCGGGTGGGCGCGGGTCAGACAGTGGCCACCGTCTACCGGGACAGCGCCGCCCTGGAGCGCAAAGACCGCATCCGCAGCCTGGCTATGGAAGTGGAGCTGCTGGAGTATGCCACCACCCGCGGTGACCACAGTGCGGGCAGCGGCGAGCTGGAGCAGGAGCTTATTCGATGTGCGGCTCGGCTGCGCTCGGATACGGCGGCGGGCGACTTCGGGCGGCTGGAGGATCGGGTGCTGGACCTGAAGCGGGCGGTGCTCCACCGGGACTATGTGTACGGACAGGGGGTGGAGGCCGGACGGCTGGCTACCCTGAACGCGGAGCTGTCTGCCCTGCGCAGCCGCTCCGAGCAGGAGACCACCCGGGTGTATGCCGGACAATCCGGTGTGTATTCCGCCCAGGTGGACGGCTTTGAGACGCTGGTCGACCCCCAGAGGGTATTTCAGCTGACATCGGACGAGCTGGACGGGTTGTTGGAGTATGAGCCGGCTGCTGGCGGGGATTCCGTGGGCAAGCTGATCACCTCCAATCGCTGGTATCTGGCGCTGAACCTGCATCCGGAGGAAGCCGGGCGGCTGACGGTAGGCCAAACGGTCACCGTGCGCTTTTCCGGTGACTTTGAGCAGGATCTGTCCATGCGGGTGGACCGGGTGGAGGAGGGGGAGCTGCCCCGTGTGTGTGTGGTGTTGTCCACCGACCGGGCGCTGGCCGACACCACCCTGCTGCGCCGCCAGAGCGTGGAACTGATCTTCGCCCAGCAGGAGGGGCTGCGCGTTCCCAAGTCCAGCGTCCATATCCTCACGGAACAGATTACGGATAAAGACGGGAACGTGACGAAAACCAGCCGTACCGGAGTATATGCCGCGGTGAACAACCGGGCGGAGTTCAAAGAAGTGGAAATTTTGGCGGAGGGCTCCCAGTTCTACGTGGTCCGCCCGCTGGAAAGTGAAAAGACCATGCTGCGCGCCGGAGACCAGGTCATCGTCCAGAGCCGGGGCTTGACGGACGGCATGGTGCTTTCCGAGTGAGGAGGGTGGATATGGAACTGAACGAACGCATTGAACAGGTGCGTCGTCGGGTGGCAGATGCCGCCCGGCGCGCCGGGAGAGATCCGGAAGAGATCACCCTGTGCGCGGCCACCAAGCTGCAAACGGACGACACCATCCGTGCCGCCATTGCCGCAGGCATCCTTGTGTGCGGCGAGAATCGGGAGCAGGAGCTCACCGCCCATTTGCAGGCAGACGCCTACGCCGGGGCGGAGCAGGTGCATTTTATCGGCCATTTGCAGACCAACAAGGTAAATCGTGTGGTGGGGCGGGTGGATCTGATCCAGTCCGTAGACTCCGACCGTCTGTTGCAGGCCATCCAGAAGCAGGCGGAAAAGCTGGGCATCGTGCAGGACGTTCTGCTGCAGGTGAATATCGGCGCCGAGGAAAGCAAAGGGGGCGTAGCTCCGGAGGAGCTGGACGCGCTTGCCCGGCAGGCGGTGCAGATGCCCAATGTGCGCCTGCGTGGACTGATGTGCATACCACCGGTTGCGCAAGACCCGGAGGAGGCCACCCATTATTTTGTGGCCATGCGTCAGCTTTTTGTTGACACCAGGGAGAAAATAGCCGATAATAAAAACGATATGGACTGCCTTTCCATGGGCATGAGTCGGGACTTTGAGCAGGCCATTGCCTGCGGAGCCACGCTGGTGCGCATTGGAACAACGCTGTTTGGCCCCCGCCCCACGGCGGACACACCGAAGAAATGAGGAAATGAACATGGGACTGATTGAAGAGATCAAGCGGCTGACCCGCCCCTACGACGACGAGGAAGAGGACGATTTTGACGATTACGAGCCGGTCGTGCGCCGCACCCAGACAGACAGCACCGGCCGCCGGGAGCGCCGCTCCTCCGGCGAGGCCAGTGTCCCCGGCACGCAGGAGGCGCGCAGCAACAAGGTGCTCAACATCCACACCACCACCCAGCTTCAAGTGGTAGTGGTCAATCCCGAGCGGTTTGAAAATGCCAAGGAGATTGCCGACCACCTGCTGGAAAAGCGCACGGTGGTGCTCAATCTGGAGTCCACCAATAAAGAGGTGGCTCGCCGCCTGCTGGACTTTTTGTCCGGCGTGACCTACGCCCACGGCGGCAAGGTGAAAAAGGTTGCCCTGTCCACCTTCATCATCACCCCCTACAACGTGGACATTCTGGGCGACTTGATTGATGAGCTGGAGAACAACGGACTTTATTTCTGAGAAAGTCCGATTGAGAGCGAAAAATCCGACGCAAACCAGCGAAGCGTTTGCGGAGGAAGAGGCGGAGCAAGGGAGCGGGCGAAATTTTCGTCATAGACGGAAATAAAGCGAAGCGGACTTTGCGACGACGACGAGCTGGAGAACAACGGACTGTACTTCTGATTACTTAGACACACGGGAGGTAACGAGTATGCTCACCCCTCAGGAAGTTTCCGAACGCGTATTTGCAAAAGCCACCTTTGGGGGCTACAACATGGCCATGGTGGACGAGTTTCTGGATGTGCTCACCGCGGATTACAGCACTCTTTATAATGAGAACGCCGTTCTGAAAGGCAAAATGAAGGTGCTGGTGGATCGGGTAGAGGAGTACCAGTCCACGGAGGAGGCCATGCGCAAGGCGCTTATGGCGGCCCAGCGCATGGCGGACGATCTGGTCAAGGAGGCCGAGCAGAAAAAGGCCACCATCATCCGTCAGGCGGAGGACGAGCTGTCCGACAAGGCCAGCCTGCTGCGCCGTCAGGTACAGGAGGAGGAGCGGCGGCTGGAGGCGGCCAAACGGGCCACCGCCGACTACGTGCGCCGGGTCAAGCAGATGCAGGAGAAGCATTTGGCGGGACTGGACGCCCTGGACGAGATTTCTTCTGTGGCTGAGCTGGTCAGTGACGACCGGGTGGACGAGGCCGCTCGCGCCATTGAGGACAGCGTGCAGCGGATTCTGGAGCAGCAGAGCCAACTGGCCGCGCAGCAGTTGGCGGAAGCGGAACAGATGGAGAACACCACCGAGTTTGCCGCCGTGGCTGCCCCCGCTCCCGACCAGGAGCCTCCCGCTGTGGACGAGCATGCTACCATGCGCTTTGGTGATTTGCAGTTCGGACGCAACTACGAAATTAAATAATAAATGGTTCGGGAGAGGCGTTTTTTCGCCTCTCCCGAAATTTTTGCACTTGACACGGGGAGAAAAAGCGGATAAGATAGCACTCGTATATGGAAACCTGCGCAGATGAGGACAAGTAGCGCCCCATACACCCGTACAGAGAGCCGCCGGACGGTGCAAGGCGGTCGGGAGGGGGACGTGAACATCACCTCGGAGCAGAGGGCTGAACTCCTTGGAGAAAGTAAGCGCCTCCGGCACGCCCCCGTTACCGGGCGAAGCTTTGAGTGGTCAGCGAAAGCTGGCAATAAGAGTGGTACCGCAGAGGATGATCCTTTGTCTCTTAACGAGGCAAGGGTCTTTATTTTTTTTATTAACAAATGTGATTTCATATAGGAGGAAACAGATATGGATTACAACAAGACCATCAATCTGCCCCAGACCGAATTCCCCATGCGCGCCGGCCTGCCCAACCGGGAGCCCGGCATGCTGGAGAAGTGGTACGAGATGGATCTGTACAATGAGATGCTGAAGAAGAACGAGGGCAAGCCCCGCTTCTCTCTCCACGACGGCCCTCCCTTCTCCAACGGCAACCCCCACATGGGTCACGCCATGAACCGCTCCCTGAAGGACTTCATCGTGCGCATGCACGCCATGCGCGGCTACTGGACCCCCTTCATCCCCGGCTGGGACAACCACGGCATGCCCATTGAGTCTGCCATCATCAAGGAGCAGAAGCTCAACCACAAGGCCATGTCCGTGCCCGAGTTCCGCACCGCCTGCCCCAACTATGCCCAGAAGTATATCGACATTCAGCGCGAGGGCTTCAAGCGGCTGGGTGCGCTGGGCGACTGGGAGCATCCCTACACCACCATGGCGCCTGAGTTCGAGGCCGAGGAGGTCAAGATCTTCGGCGAGATGTACAAGAAGGGCTACATCTACAAGGGTCTCAAGCCCGTGTACTGGTGCGCCAAGGACGAGACCGCTCTGGCCGAGGCGGAGATCGAGTACAAGGACGACCCCTGTACCACTGTGTACGTCAAGTTCCAGGTGAAGGACGATCAGGGCAAGCTTTCCAAGTACGGCGATCTGAACAAGATGTACTTCGTCATCTGGACCACCACCATCTGGACCCTGCCCGGCAACCTGGCCATCGCCGTCCATCCCCGTGAGAGCTATGTGCTGGTGAAGGCGGACAACGGCGAAATGTATATTGTGGCCGAGGCTCTGTGCAACAAGGTCATGTCCGTGGGCGGCATCGAGAACTTTGAGATCGTGGAGCGCTTCGCCGGTCAGGACTTTGAGTATATGCTGGCGCAGCACCCCTTCCTGGACAAGACTTCCCAGCTGTGCACCGCCGAGTACGTCACCATGGACTCCGGTACCGGCTGCGTCCACACGGCCCCCGGCTTCGGTGCCGACGACTACGAGACCTGCATGCGCTACGGCATGGAGATGGTCGTCCCCGTGGACGACCGGGGTCGCCACACCGATTACGCCGGCAAGTACGCCGGCCTGAAGACGGAAGAGTCCAACCCCGTCATTCTGGAGGATATGAAGGAAAGCGGCGCTCTGTTCGCCAGCGAGGAGATCATCCACTCCTACCCCCACTGCTGGCGCTGCAAGAGCCCCATCATCTTCCGCGCCACCCCCCAATGGTTCTGTTCCGTGGACGCCTTTAAGGATGCTGCCTGCGATGCCTGTGACGACGTGCGCTGGCTGCCTGCCTGGGGTATTGACCGCATGAAGGCCATGATCCGCGAGCGCGCCGACTGGTGCATCAGCCGTCAGCGCCGCTGGGGTCTGCCCATCCCCGTGTTCTACTGCGAGGACTGCAAGAAGCCCGTGTGCGACGATGAGACCATCGCCGCCGTGTCCGCCCTGTTCGCCGAAAAGGGCTCCAACGCCTGGTATGAGATGGAAGCTGCCGAGATTCTGCCCGCCGGTTACAAGTGCCCCCACTGCGGCGGCACCCACTTCTTCAAGGAAGAGGATACTCTGGACGGTTGGTTCGACTCCGGCTCCACCCACTTCGCCTCCATGAAAAAGACCCAGGGCTTCTGGCCTGCCGATATGTATATCGAGGGTCTTGACCAGTACCGCGGCTGGTTCCAGGCCTCCATGCTTACCGCCGTTGGCGCCCTGGGCCAGGGCGCTCCCTTCAAGCAGTGCCTGACCCACGGCTGGACCGTGGACGGCGAGGGCCGCGCCATGCACAAATCTTTGGGCAACGGCGTTGACCCCGCTGACATCGTGAAGAAGTACGGTAAGTCGGAGGCCAAGCGGTCTTAGGAAGACA
>JAZUOI010000125.1:0-19349 GCA_045604585.1 Lawsonibacter sp.
GGCGGGGGCTTGCCCCCGCCGCCCAAACTTGCGCAGACGATCACGGCGGGGGCAAGCCCCCGCCCTACCGAAAATCAGAGATTGTAACGGGCTAAAATATTAAGCCGTAAAAATGCACTAAAAATGAATTCTGTTTTAGTGTATTGGCTATGCTTGATGTAACCTTGAGAAAAGGAGCATCAAGTATGAAAAAGGATAAAACTCATTTGAGTATCCGAATGGACGCATTATTGCACGATCGGTTTCAGTACGTGGCTGGAGCTGAGGGACGAACCATGAGTGGACAGATTCTTTATTTGATCCAGAAGTGCATCCGCGATTTTGAAAAAGAGCATGGCCCCATCAAGGCAGAAGATCTGGGTGAGTAAGGCGAAAGACGCGCTGTTTGCGCTGCTCTTTCCGCCCAAGTGCCCCTTTTGTCGGCGGCTGCTGGCAGAGGGGGAGGACTTGTTGTGCCCGGAATGCCAGCGGGAGCTGGCATGGACGCAAGGGAAGCAGGGAGAGCGAAGGGTGGAATTTGCCGCCCTGTGTGTTGCGCCCCTGTGGTATCAGGAGCGCTGCCGGGAGGCGGTGCATCGCTTCAAGTTTCAGGGACTGCGTCGGTACAGCGAGCCGTTTTCCACCCTGATGGTGCAGTGCGCCCGGGATCGCCTTACAGGAAATTTCGATTTGGTCACCTGGGTGCCTGTCAGCCGCCGGCGGCGGTGGGAGCGGGGCTATGACCAGGGAGAACTGCTTGCCAACGGCGTGGCGGACGGACTTGGTTTGCCGTTGGCGGCCACCTTGCGAAAAATTCGGCACAACAAAAAGCAGTCTCTGCTCACGGGTGTGGCCGCCCGTCGAGCCAACGTGCTGGGCGCTTACATTGCGCGTGATGACGTGCCGGTGCGGGACAAGCGGGTGCTGCTGGTGGATGATGTGGTCACTACCGGGGCGACTCTTGGTGAGTGTGCCCGTACGCTGCGTACCGCCGGAGCGCGGGAAGTGGTCTGCCTTACGCTGGCAATGACAGGCCAGGGAGACACCTTCTAAAAAAGTTTGAAATTTCGGTTGAAATACCGGCCATGACCCGATATAATACATAGGTAAGAGAGATACGGTGGAGTATTCTGCCGATAAACAAAACTAACAGGAAAGTGAGAACGGATCGCTGTGAGTAATCGAACTTCAAGAAGATCTTCCGCTTCTGCGGCCAACCGCAGCAAGGGAATACGTGGTGTGATCAACAGTCTGTTCACCAAGGACATCGGCATCGACCTGGGTACTGCGTCCATTCTGGTCTACATCAAGGGCAGGGGCGTGGTGCTGCGCGAGCCGTCGGTGGTGGCCATGGACAAGAACACCGGCAGACTGGTCAGCGTTGGCTCTGAGGCGCAGGCCATGCTGGGGCGCACCCCCGGCAACATCGTGGCCATGCGTCCTCTGCGCGAGGGCGTGATCTCCGACTATGACATGACCGAGCGTATGCTCAAGGAATTCATCCGCAAGGTGACCACCTTCAGTCTGTTCAAGCCCCGTCTGATCATCTGCGTCCCCTCCGGCATCACCGAGGTGGAGGAGCGCGCGGTCATCGACGCGGGCATCCAGGCCGGTGCGCGCAAGGTGTTCCTCATCGAGGAGCCGGTGGCAGCCGCCATCGGCGCGGGCATTGACATTGCCAAGCCCGACGGCCACATGGTGGTGGACATCGGCGGCGGCACGGCAGATATTGCGGTCATCTCCCTGTCCGGCGTGGTGGAGTCCGCCTCCATCAAGACCGGTGGCGACAAGTTTGACGAGGCCATCATCAAGTACATCCGCCGCAAGTACAATGTGCTCATTGGCGAGCGTACCGCCGAGGAGCTGAAAATGACCATCGGCTGCGTGTTCCCCCGTCCGGAGGAAGTAGCCATGCAGATCAAGGGTCGCTGCCTGATGACCGGCCTGCCCCGGGAGTTCACCGTCACCTCCAGCGAGACCATCGAGGCCTTTGAGGAGGTCTCCGGCCACATTCTGGAGGCCATTCACGGTGTTCTGGAGCGCACGCCTCCTGAGCTGGTGGCCGACATTTCCACCAACGGCATCGTAATGACCGGCGGCGGCAGCCTGGTCTGGGGGTTTGATAAGCTCATCGAGTCCCACACCGGCATTCAGACCAACGTGGCTGAGGACGCCATCTCCTGTGTGGCCTACGGTACGGGCAAGAGTCTGGAGAGCCTGGACGCCATGCAGGACGGCACCATGAACCTGTCCCGCAGAAAGCAGATGAACTACTGATTAAACAATGAAAAAAGCCGGGCCTCCGTTGGAGCCTCTGCTTTTTTGTGTGAAAAACATGCCGGGTTATTTGCGTTATTTGATGGAGTAGCCGCCTCGCACCAGCACCTTCACCGTGTTGGCGGTGGCGGTCACGGCGCGGTCGGAGATGGTGGCCATATACAGGTGGTTGACGGTCAGCGCGCCGCCGTTGTCCAGCGTGTTGCCCGTAGTGGTGTTGATCAGACCGGGGGCGGAGGGGGAGATACACTGGGCTGTGCCGATGCGCAGCATCACCTCGCAGCCCACCTCCATATTCAGTTTCTGACCTTTTTTCAAAGTGACAACGTGGTAGGAGGCGGTTTGCTTGGTGTCCACGTTTTTCAAAGCGGCATCCATCTGCCCGGAGTAGTCCTGGATCAGCTGGGTCAGCTCGTCCACCAGTCGGTCATGGTAGTCCTGGGTCTGCTCGTCCACCTGGGACAGAATGGAGGGGGTGGCGGTCTGGGTCAGATAGCTCAGGGTGATGAGGGGATCATTCTGGCCTCCCTCGCCCGCGGCCAGCGCCACGCCGGCACACACGCACACAAGGGCCAGGACAGCGGCACCCAGTCGAATGGCAGTCAATCTCTTTCTCTTCATTTATGTATCTCCTTTATCACGGGGATGCCCCGGGGGGCATCCCGTCGTTGGTCAGACCATGGTTTCCGGGTGCAGGCCAAAGCTGACGGCAATGGCGCTGTCCACCTTTTTCATCACCGTATCGTCCACCTTGCCCATATGCTCCCGCAGGCGGCGCTTATCCAGGGTGCGGATCTGCTCCAGCAAAATCACAGAGTCCTTGGGCAGACCGTAGCTCATAGCCGCCAGGGAAATGTGGGTGGGCAGACGCGCCTTGCCCGTCTGGGAGGTGATGGCGGCGGCGATGACCGTAGGGCTGTGCCGGTTGCCGGTATCGTTTTGCACGATGAGTACCGGACGCACCCCGCCCTGCTCGCTGCCCACCACCGGGCTGAGGTCGGCGTAAAAAATATCGCCGCGTTTTACATTGTTATCCACATCATTCACACTCCGCCGGAAAAAGATAGCAGGCGTTACCGGAGCTGTCCTATGTAACGCTGTACTATGATTTTCCCACGGGGCGGCGGGAATTATACCGGGAAAATTTTATTTCTCCGCCGCCCGCTCCGGCGGCAGGGCTGTTATCGCGCTGCCGCTCCGGAACATACTATGCCGCGCGGAGCGGAAGGGTTCAATCGGAGTAGACCCGGGGCACACGGGGAGACACCCGGCACAGCAGTTCGTAGGGGATGGTGTCCAGCAGCGCGGCGGCCTGTTCCAGCGGTTTGTCCGGGCTGAACAGAGTGGCCACGCTGCCCGGTTGAACATGGGGCAGGTCGGTCACATCCACCATGCACATATCCATGCAGATGCGGCCCACGATGGGGGCGGTGCAGCCGTCAAAGGCCACGGAAAAACGGTTGGACAGAGCGCGGGGGAGACCATCGGCGTATCCAATGGGCAGCACCGCCAGACGGCTGTCCCGACTCACCGTGGCGGTGCAGCCGTAGCTGACGGGTGTGCCGGCAGGCAGGGTGCGGATGGCAGTTACCCGGGAGTACAGACTCATGACCGGGACAAGTCCGCCCTCCACCAGTCCCTCACAGGACGGGTCGGGATAGTGGCCGTACAGGGCAATGCCCGGGCGCACCATATCCAGATGGGTACAGGGATAGTTTATCGTAGCCGCGCTGGCAGCGCAATGGCGAATGACGAATTTCCGGTTATATTTTTTTTCCAGCCGCTCCAGTACATCCATAAACCGGGTAAACTGGAGCATAGTGTATTCCTCGCTCCCGTCGGCGTTGGCGAAGTGGGTAAAGATGCCCTCCGGCGCCAGACCCGGCAGGGCGCACAGCGTCTCAGTCTCACGGGCGGCGGCGTCCGGGTCGTGGGCGAGGATGCCCACCCGGCTCATGCCCGTGTCCAGCTCGATGTGGATGCGGGCGGTGGTGCCCAGGGCGCATGCCGCTTCGGACAGCGCCTGTGCCAGTTCCGGGGTGAACACCGTTTGGGTCAGACCGTACTCCACCACCTGCCGGGCAAAGTTGACGGGAGTGGCACCCAGAATGAGGATGGGAGCGGTGATGTCCGCCTTGCGCAGCGCTACCGCTTCATCCAGACAGGCCACCGCCAGCATCTCGCAGCCCAGCTCCTGCAGGCGGCGGGCAACCGGGATGGCCCCGTGTCCGTAGCCGTTGGCTTTGACCACACCCAGAAATCGGCATCCCTCGTCCAGCCCGGCGCGCAGGGCGTGGTAGTTATGTTCCAGGGCGGACAGAGAGATCTGTGCCCAGGTGCGTTGTGTGTCCCAGTTCATACTCAGTCACTTCTTTCGTGTTTGTTACAGTAGGGTAAAATCCTTAAATTCACACCGGACGGCCTGCCGGCCGTCCAACGTTAACTCACCCAGCAGCAGGGCTCCGGAGTTGGGGTCAAACCAAAGGGTGGCCTCCTGTCCCTGTCCTGGAGAGAGGGACGGGTCACGGCACAGTACCCGCAGCACGCTCACGCCGTCCAGCGTTTCCAGTGTGCTGCTGTCCATAAAGCCCGAGCGTGCCGCCTCCAGCAGAGTGGGCACGGCAGCCAGGGGGGTCAGCCCCCCGTCGGACAGAGGGCCGGTTTCCACCACGGCACCCTCGTACTCCAGCTGCCCGTCTGCACCGGACAGGCGAGCCACCACGCCGGCCACCTCCGATGGGGCGGTGAGGGTGAGGACAGTGTCCTCACCGGATACGGTGACCGCCCCTTCGTAGTCATATACGCGCCGCCCATAGTCCGCCCTCAGCGTTACCCGGGCGGTGCAGCCTGTGGCGGAAAGGTAGTCTGCCCGAATGGACAGCGCCCGTTCCTGGGGGGACGTACCGCCGCCGGCACGGCAGGCACATAGCGGCAGGGTCATCATCAGTACACAAATCACCAGTGCTTTGCGTACCATAGTTCCTCCAAATCAATCGGTTTGTTCCAGCTCCCGCAGGGCGGCGGGAAGAAAATCAAGCAGGTCGCTTGGGGTCGTGGCATATTCGCCCAGCTGCCCGGCGCACAGATCGCCCGCCCGGCTGTGCAGCCACACGCCCATGGCAGCGCTCTCCGCGGTCGGGAAGCCCTGCCCCAGCAGGGAGAGAATGATCCCGGACAGAACGTCGCCGCTGCCGCCCTTGGCCATGCCCGGGTTGCCTCCGGTGTTGATCCAAACCCGGCCGTCCGGTGCGGCGGTGACGGTGCGGTGTCCCTTGAGTACCACAATACAGCGCAGATCCTCCGCCGCCTGTCTGGCAGCGGCTATCCGGTCACCCACCGGCAGCGCACAGCCGGTCAGTCGGGCGAATTCCCCCTCGTGGGGGGTGAGAATGGTGGGAGCGGTGCGCTCGCGCAGAAGTCGGGGACAGGGGGCGAAGGCGTTCAGTCCGTCCGCGTCCAGCACCAGCGGAACATCCAACTCCAGGCAAAGGCGGCGCACCCGGTCACGAACCTCCTCGTCCGCGCCCAGACCCGGCCCAATGAGGGTGCCATCCAAGTGGCGCATGCGCTCCAACAGCTTGTCGTCTGCGTCGGGGAGGGGAAAGGGCATGGCTTCGTCACACTTGACGGCCACCACGCTCCAAATCTCTTGGGGCACATGGAGGAACACAAGACCGGAACCGGTGCGTACCGCCCCCCGGGCGGCAAAGACAGGCGCGCCGGTATAGCCCACGCTGCCTGCCCAAATACCCACCCGTCCGAAATCGCCCTTGTGGGAATCCCGGCGGCGGCGGGGCAGGACAAAGGTATGGCGATCCACCTCCACGCACATATCCCGCACCTCCTTTTTTTGTGACATATCATTATAACACAAATTCAGCCGAATGTCATCCCGTTCCGAAACAAATCCTGACCGCCCACGCCGAAGCGGCAAAACCGGCCAGATCGGCACACAGGGCGGCGGGAACGGCGTACCGGGTGCGGGTGGCACCTGCCGCGCCAAAGTAGACGGCGATGGCGTAAAAGGTGGTTTCCGTCGACCCCAGCATCACCGCCGCCACCCGGCCCAGATAGGAGTCCGGACCATACTGGGCAATCAGTTCCGAACCAACCCCCAGCGCGGCGCTGCCGCTGACCGGACGAACCAGCATCAGCGCGGCGGTTTCCGGGGGGATGCCCAGCAGCTCCAGTGCCGGGGTCAGCAGGCGGGAGGCCAGCTCCAGCGCGCCGGAGGCTCGCAGCATATGCACCGCGGTCAGCAGCGCCACCAGCGCGGGCAGGATGCGTACCAATGTGGACAGACCGTCCCCCGCTCCGTGTACCAGCGCGTCGTATACGTCCACCCGGCGGGTCGTGGCATACAGGGCGATAAAGGCCAGCAGCAAGGGGATGAGCATGGAACCCAGCAGCCGCCCCATCTCAATCCCTCCAAACCCGCCCCAGCAGTTTGACTGCCCCGATACCCACCACCACCGACAGGAGGGAGGCCAGCCACACCGCGGGCAGGATGTCAAAGGGTGCGGCGCTTCCCGCGGCGGCGCGCACCGCCGCCACGGTGGTGGGGATCAGCTGGATGGAAGCGGTGTTGCACACTACCAGCATGCAAAGGGCATCCTGTGCTTTGCGTCCACCCCGGCGCTGAATGGCACGGGCAGCTTTCAAACCCGGCGGAGTGGCCGCGTTGCCCAGTCCCAGCAGGTTGGCGGATACATTGGCGGCAATGCTGTCCATCACCTCCCGGTCATGGGAAAATGATGGGTAGAGCCGCCTGAGTACCGGGCGCAGCAGCCGGGTCAGTTTTTCCGCTAGTCCACATCGCCTCATTACTTCCAGCACCCCCGACCACAGACACAGCATCCCGCCAATGGACAGACACAGTTCCACCGCTGCCGCTGCCCCTTCCAGAGCAGCAGCGGCGGTCTGAGTCGTGCGTCCGGTGACCAGCGCGCACACCACGGATGCTACCACCATTCCCGTCCAAATCACCGACATGGTCATTCCACCAGCTCCTCTCTGTCCAAGGAATATGGCGTGCGGGTGGAAAACATGCCTGGGCGAACGGCCTGAATTTCCAAATATTTACTATTTGTGCCATTATACCAACTGAATTTACAAATTTTGCTTGTTTTACCGTTGACATCCAGAAATGGAAGCGTATAATGAATGTAGAAAAACAGACTGAAACGGAAAGGATGGAACTGAATTATGAAATCGACCGGCATTGTCAGAAAGGTGGACGAGCTGGGACGCATCGTGCTGCCCATCGAGCTGCGCCACACCCTGGATATCGAACCCAAGGATGCGCTGGAGATCTACGTGGACGGGGCGAATATCGTGCTGCGTAAGTATCAGCCTGCCTGCATTTTCTGTGACGACGCGGGGGATGTGGTGTCCTTCCACAACAAAAACGTGTGCCTGAGCTGCATTCGCCAGCTGAGCAAAAACGGCTGAGCCGATCACGCAACGGTATCGACCCCCGGACTGGTTTTCCGGGGGTTGCTTTTTACCCGCCACTGTCGTATAATATGGACGACAACCAAATCGAATGTCTTCAGGGCGGGGTGAAATTCCTCACTGGCGGTATAGTCCGCGACCGGGCGCAGCTGCGTCCGCTGATTCGGTGCAACTCCGAAACCAACGGTATAGTCCGGATGGAAGAAGATGTGTGTTTGAAACGGCGCACTCCTCATGCGTTTTGACACCTGGAAGGCATTTCATCTTTCGGGAGTCAGAACAAATGTAAGGAGTGTTTTTTATGTCTCAAAACGCAAACAGCAAGTGGCTCAATGCCCGAACTGTGGTTACCCTGGCCATGCTCACGGCGGTGGCATGGGTGGTCACCTATCTGTGCAAGGCGATTCCCAGCGTCATCGGCTTTCTGGACTTCGAGTTCAAAAGTGTAGTCATCTGCATCGGCGGCTTTACCCTTGGCCCCGCCGCCGCAGTGATCCTGTCCATTCTTGTTCCGGTGGTGGAGTTTTTCACTTACAGCGGTACGGGTCCTTACGGCCTGATCATGAACATCGCCGCCACCGCCAGCTTCTGTTGTCCGGCCTGTTATCTTTATAAGCGCCGGCACACCATGAACGGTGCGGTAGCCGGCCTTGCGGTGGGAACGGTGTCCCTGACGTTGGTGATGGTGCTGTGGAACTACCTCATCACCCCCCTGTATCAGGGCACACCCCGAGAGGTGATCGCCGGTATGCTGCTGCCCGTGTTCCTGCCCTTTAACCTGACCAAGGGCGGGTTGAACATGGCGGCCACCCTGCTGCTGTATAAGCCGGTAGTCACCGCCCTGCGCCGGGCGGGGCTTGTGCCTCCCTCCCAAAGTGGTCAGGGCAAACGCTTCAGCGGCGGCTTTGTGCTGTTTTCCCTTGGGCTGCTGATCACCTTTGTGCTGTTTGCACTGGTGCTGCTGGAGATCATCTGAGAAACAAGGAGTGGTCACAATGGCCGGTACGCTCTATCTCGTCCCAACCCCCATCGGCAATCTGGGAGATATCTCGCCCCGCATAGCGGACACCCTGGCTCAGGCGGATTTCATCGCTGCCGAGGATACCCGGGTATCCCTGAAGCTGCTTAATCATTTGGGGCTGAAAAAGCCCATGGTGTCCTATTATCGTCACAATACCCAGGTGGGGGGACAGGCGGTGCTGGACCGGCTGCTGGCCGGGGAGAATTGTGCTCTGGTCACCGACGCGGGAACTCCCGCCATCTCCGACCCCGGGCAGGAACTGGTGGCTCAATGTGCCGCCCAGGGCATCGACGTGGTGGCCATTCCCGGCCCCTGCGCCCTGGTCACCGCGCTGGCGGTGTCCGGTCAGCCCACCGACCGGTTTACCTTCGAGGGCTTTTTGCCCATGAACAAGAAAAATCGCAAAGCCCGGCTGGACGAGCTGAAGGGGGAGGAGCGCACCATGGTGTTCTACGAGGCCCCGCACAAGCTGTCCGCTACCCTGGCCGACCTGCGGGACACCTTTGGAGCGGAGCGCCCCGTTTCCCTGTGCCGGGAGCTGTCCAAGCTGCATGAACAGGTGCTGCGCCTGACTATGGGGCAGGCGGTGGAGTGGTATGAAGCCAATGAGCCAAAGGGGGAATTTGTGCTGGTCGTGCGGGGGGCGGAGCCGGTGGAAGCGGCAGAGGCTACGCTGGAGGATGGCCTTGCCCGGGTGCTGGCTCTGCGGGACGCGGGCGCGTCCCTCAAGGACGCGGTGAAGCAGGCGGCCCGGGAACTGGACCTGTCCAAAAACGAACTGTACGACCTGGCGCTGGGTCACTGAAAAAGCGGGCGTGCCGTTCCTGGCATGCCCGCATGTTTGTTTGCGCCTTGCACAGGGACAGAAATTATGGTATACTGTCAAAAATCGGTGCATTTTAGTTTGAATGAGGTGGCTCCATGCATCTGCATCAATCCGGTGAAGATTATCTGGAAACCATATTGATCCTGCGGCAGAGCAAGGGCGTGGTGCGCTCCATTGATGTGGCGCAGCACATGGGTTTTTCCAAGCCTTCGGTCAGCCGGGCTATGTCCATTCTGCGCGCGGACGGCTACATTGAAATGGAACGCTCGGGCGGCATCCGCCTGACCGAGGAGGGCGAGCGGGTTGCCCGCACCATGTACGAGCGGCATGATCTGCTCACCCGGTGGCTGACCGGGCTGGGCGTCAGCCCGGAGACGGCGGCCGGGGATGCCTGCCGCATGGAGCATGCGCTCAGCGAGGAGACGTTCTCCTGTATCAAGCGATATATCAGCGCCGGAGAATAAACGCTTTGGTATAAACAATTGGGAGGAAATGGGTTATGAGTGTAGATCAAGCACTGGGTACAGTGGGAGGCGTGTTCAGCACCGTGTCCCTTAATTTTTCGCTGGGACTGCTCATCAAGGTGTTGTTCACCGTGGTGTGCTGTATCATTGCCGTAAAGACCATCGGCGGTGTGGTCGCCCGGGTTCTCAACCGCAGTCATCTGGAGACTACGCTGAGCAAGTTTATCCAGTCCATGCTGCGGGTGGTGCTGTATTTTGTCGCCATTTTGATCGTGCTGGGCTCGCTGGGCATTGATGTGACCAGCCTGATCGCCCTGTTGAGCGTGGCGGGTCTTGCTGTGTCTCTGGCGCTGCAGAACACCCTGTCCAATCTGGCCGGCGGTATTCAGCTGCTGCTCACCAAGCCCTTTTCCGTGGGTAATTACGTGGAGGCGGGCGCCAACAGCGGTACGGTGCAGGCGGTGGGGCTGGCCTATACGGTTCTGGTCACCCCGGACAACAAAGTGGTTTATGTCCCCAACAGCGATATTGCCTCTGCCCGTATTGTGAATTACAATGGTAAGGACACCCGTCGGATCGAAATCAAGGTGACCGCGTCCTATGACGCGCCCATCCAGACGGTAAAGGACACCATCCACGCGCTGATTGCCGGGGATGAGCGGATCCACGCCCAACCGGCACCCTTTGTGGCCGTGTCTCAGTACGGAGCCAGCAGCATCGAATATACCCTGCGCGTGTGGTGCGCGGCCAAAGACTATTGGGACATCTATTTCCGCCTGATGGACGAGATGAAGCCTGCCTTTGACCAGGCGGGTGTGGAGATGACCTACGATCATCTGAACGTTCATATCGTGGACAAGCAGTAATAAAAAACGCCCGGAGTTATACTCCGGGCGCTGCTGTTTGTTCAGGATGATGGGGTTTGCTCCGGACGCTGCAGGCCGTGGAGAAATCCGTCCAGCTGGGGACAAACCACATCTCCGCCCACCAGCGTGTTCTTTCGTACCAGCAGATTGACCTGCACATCCGTTCGGCCGGTGGGATAGTTGGTGATGGCGTAAGTATAGCGCTTGACCCGCTTGCCTGCGCAGGCGGTCAGGTCAAAGCCCTGCTGTCGCTGGAGGGAAAGGTATTCCTCCATGTCCGGGTCAAACGGCTCGGGCAGCTGCAGTTCCTCTACGGCCAGCGGAGTAGGGTCGACCTCCCAACCATACGCGCCCAACAGCTCCAGACGATCCTGTTCGGTCTTCAGTGTGCGTCGGGCAGGAGCGGCGGTGGAAATCTCCGGACCATGGAGCAGGCGCAGCCCGTTCACGTTCAGAAGCAGGGCGCAGCCGCACAGAGCGGCGGCAGCCAGCGCCCAGGCCGCCAGCTTGCGGCGGGGGAGCTTGGCGGTGAAGATCAGCATGATGTCATTTCTCCTTCCGGCGGTGTGTTTGCTCATGTTTATGAGCCAAGCCGAAGGAATATGCCAACAAGAGAAACGAAGGTGTGTACATGGAACGTCTGGATAAACGGCTGGCGGCCACCGGCCGGTGGAGCCGGAAAGAGGTCAAGGAACTGGTTCGCCAGGGTCGGGTGCAGGTAGACGGCGTGTCTGCCGCACGACCGGAACTCAAGTGCGGGGAGACCGCTGATATTCGGGTGGACGGGCAGAGCGTGGGCGGCAGCATGACCTATCTGATGCTGCACAAACCGGGCGGGCTGCTCTCTGCCACCGAGGACAAGCGCCAGTCCACCGTCCTTGATCTGCTGCCCGAGCACTATCAAAGACAGGGGCTGTTTCCGGTGGGGCGGCTGGACAAGGATACGGAGGGATTGCTGCTGCTGACCAACGACGGGGATCTTGCCCACCGTCTGCTCGCCCCCAAAAGCCATGTGGATAAGGTGTACCTGGCCCATGTGGAGGGGCAGCCGGACGAGGCGGATGTGGAGGCCTTTGCCCGAGGAATGACGCTGGAGGACGGCTTGGAGTGTATGCCGGCCGGCCTTGAACCGCTGGGCGAGGGACGCTGCCTTGTCACCCTGCGGGAGGGTAAATTCCATCAGGTCAAGCGGATGCTGGCCGCCCGGGGTAAACCGGTGACCTATCTCAAGCGGCTGTCCATGGGACCTCTTCGGTTGGACGAGGGATTGGAACTGGGAGCGTGGCGGGCGCTGACGCAGGAGGAATTGGATGCCTTAAGGAGGGCGGTGGAGTGAGCAAACGGGCGTTATTCGGCATTTTCCACAAAAAAGCGAAAAAAACTCTTGCAAAATGACCGACCAGACCCTTATAATAGGGGCATACGACGCTTCCAAAATCAGGAGGGATGTTTGTGGCAAACCGGATTTTTCAAAGCCTTGTGCTCCAGATGAAAGAGAATGTATCCCGTGTTCTGGGTGTCATCGACGCGGAGGGCAACGTGGTTGCCTGCAGCGAGCTTGCCCTGATGGGTGAGCAGTGGCCCGGCGCGGTGGAGGCGGTGGATGCTGCCGGTACGCAGGATATCCGCTGGCAGGGCAGAACATTCAAGCCCCTGATGGGCTGGGGCGCGCAGTTTGATTACGCCGCCTTTGTCCAGGGCGAGGACGAGCAGGCACTTATGCTGTGCGCTATGGCAGCGGTGGCCTTTAACGGTGCCAAGACCTACTACGAGGAAAAGCACGACAAGGCTACCTTTGTGAAAAATATCATCTCGGACAATATGCTGCTGGGTGACATCTACACCCGCGCCAAGGAGCTGCACTTTGTCTCTGAGGCGCCTCGCGCCGCCTTCCTGGTGCGTCAGCTGGATCCGGCGGATATCTCCATCATTGATGTGATCCAGAGCCTGTTTCCCGACAAGCAGAGCGACTTTGTTCTGTCCATCAGTGAGACGGATATCGCGCTGATCAAGCAGCTGCCGGAAAACGTGGAGAGCAAAGATCTGCACAAAATCGCCAAGCAGGTCGCGGATGCCGTGGCTCAGGAGCTGGGTATCAAGGTGGTCATCGGCATCGGCACGGTGGTCAACCACATCCGTGATCTGGCCCGTGCCTATAAGGAGGCCGGTGTGGCCATTGATGTGGGCAAGGTGTTCGACACGGAGAAATCCATCATCAACTATGAAAACTTGGGTATCGGTCGTCTGATCTATCAGTTGCCCACCACCCTGTGTCAGATGTTCCTGCAGGAAGTGTTCAAGAAGAACCCCATCGATGCGCTGGATCAGGAGACTCTGCTGACCATCAACAAGTTCTTTGAGAACAACCTGAACGTATCGGAGACGGCGCGCAAGCTGTTCGTTCACCGCAACACTCTGGTCTACCGGCTGGAGAAGATCAAAAAGCTCACCGGTCTGGATCTGCGGGAGTTTGACGATGCCATCACCTTTAAGGTGGCGCTCATGGTCAAAAAGTACCTGATCTCCCGGGGCATTGAGTCCTGACATAGGAAAGTTTCGCAGTGGTGGCTTCTATGAGAAGCCGCCACTTTTTTGTGGAGATGTGGGCGAGAAAAGGGGCAAATTTAACAAAAATGTCATTTACATAATTCCGCAGATATGGTATCATAAACGTGATATGCGTCTGGGGACGCCAACGAGGGAAGAGGAATGGGTGAGTGAACATATGATCCGGCTGATTGACATTGAAAAAGAATATGACAACGGAACCAAAGCTCTCAAGGGTGTCAACCTGCGTATTGATGACGGAGAGTTTGTTTTTTTGGTGGGAACGTCCGGATCGGGAAAATCCACCATCCTCAAGCTGATCACGGCGGAGATCGCTCCCACCGAGGGGCGGCTGATGGTCAACGGCTATAATCTGAACACCATCCACCCCCGGCAGGTGCCCTATATGCGCCGGACGCTGGGCGTCGTGTTTCAGGACTTCCGGCTGATCGAAAAGAAGACGGTGCGGGAAAACCTGAGCTTTGTCATGCGGGCGGTGGGTGCTTCCAAACGGGAGATACGCCGCCGACTGACCTATATGCTGGATCTGGTGGGTCTGACGGACAAGGCGGACTGCTACCCCGGCCAGCTGTCCGGCGGTGAGCAGCAGCGCGTGGCCATTGCCCGGGCGCTGATGAACAACCCCAGCATGATCATTGCCGACGAGCCTACGGGCAACCTGGATCCCGTGCGTTCCCGGGAGATCATGACCCTGCTGAGCATGATCAACGATATGGGCACCACCGTGCTGGTGGTCACCCATGAGGAAAAGCTGGTCAACAGCATGAATAAGCGCGTGGTCACCATTCAGGATGGCGTGATCATCAGTGATAAGATGGGCGGGTATTACAATGAAAAGGCTTAATCTGGGGTACTATCTGGGCGAGGGTTTCAGAGGGATCAAAAACCACGGGATGATGTCCTTTTCCGCCGTGTGTATGATCGTGGGCTGTCTGCTGATCATGGGAACTTTTACCCTGCTGGCCGTCAATCTGGAGCATATGCTGAGCAGGTTGGAGGCGGAAAACGAGTTTCTGGCCTATATTGACGAAACCTATACCACCGAACAGGCGCGGGCGCTGGAGGCGGACGTGCTGGCGGTGGAGAATGTGTCCACGGCGGAATTTGTCACCCGGGAGCAGGCGCTGGAACAGTACCGGGAGGACCGGAAAGGCAACGAACTGCTCAACGAACTGCCTGCCACCGCTCTGCGCGACCGTTTCCGCATCCGGGTGCATGAAATCAGCCGGATGCAGGATACCGTGGAGCAGGTGCGTGCCATCAACGGTGTGGTCAATATCAGTGCCCAGGTGGAGGTGGCTCAGGGCTTCACCCTGGTGCGGAACATCGCCGGAGGGGTTGCTCTGGTGCTGGTGGCGGTGCTGATGCTGGTGTCCATGTTCATCATCTCCAATACGGTGCGTCTGGCTACGTTCTACCGCCGGGAGGAGATCGCCATCATGAAGATGTGCGGCGCGACCAATGGGTTTGTGCGCTGGCCCTTTGTGGTGGAGGGTGCCATTCTGGGGCTGATCGGCTCCCTTCTGGCCTTTTTCCTCCAGTGGGGTATCTATCATTTTGTATGCAGCGCGGTCATTCAGTCCAATGGGCTGAGCCTGCTGACCGTACTTCCCTATGGGGATATGGCCCGGCAGATTTTGCTGACCTTCCTGGGCAGCGGTTTTCTGATCGGTGTGGGCGGCTCGCTGTTGGCCATCCGCAAATTCCTGCAAGTGTGAGAAAGGGTGACGCAGATGAAAAAACAACGTATGGTTACAGCTGTGCTGGCCGCTGTGCTGGCGGTGCTGATGCTGCTGCCCATGGTGCTCAGCGCCATTGACCTGCTGTTTTGAGGAGGCCGTTATGGAACGAAAAAGCGGCTCTCGCCATTTGCTGCGGCTGCTGAGCGTGCTGCTGGCGCTGACGGTCGTTCTGTCGGCTCAGGGGGTGCTGGCTCCCGCCGGTTATGCCACCACCAAGTCCGAGTTGGACGGGCTGAAGGCGGAATCGGCTCAGCTGGACAAGGAGAAGAAGGCGCTGGAGCAGGAACTCAAGCAAATCAGCAAGGAGAAAAAGGATGCCCAGAAGCGCAAGGGTGTGCTGGAACAGCAGATCGGTGTGATCGAGGGCGAGATCAAAAACATCAACCGTCAGATCGGCACGTACGACACCCTCATCGGGGAGAAGGAAAACGCCCTGCGAGCCAATGAGGCAGAGGAGACGCAGCTGTTTGACCTGTTCTGCCAGCGGGTGCGCTACATGGAGGAGGAGGGGCAGAGCAACTACTGGGAGGTGCTGTTCAGCGCTACCAGCTTCTCCGACCTGCTGGATCGGCTGGTCATGATGGACGAGATCATGGCCTATGACAACGATGTGATGGACGACCTGCTTGCCACCCGCGCGCAGATCCAGTCGGATAAAACGGAGCTGGAGACGGCTCGTACCGAGCGACAGACCGCCAAAACCACCCGGGAGAGCTCTGTCAAGGAGCTGGAGGGCAAGGAGAAGGAGGTGCAGAGCATCCTCTCTGAGCTTTCCAAGGATGAGGCGCACACCAAAAACGAGATCAAGGAACTGGAGGCCATGGCCAAGGCCATGGACGCGGAGATCGCCCGCAAGGAGCGGGAGCTGGCGGAGAAGGAAAAGCAAAACCCCGGCTCCACCACCGTGTCCAGTGAAAGCAATTACCTGTGGCCGCTGCCCAACTACAAAAACCTGTCCTCCCTGTACGCCGGCCGCATCGACCCCTTCACCGGCAAACCGGCCACCCACACGGGTATCGATGTGCCCGCTCCCAAGGGGACCAAGGTGCTGGCCGCCAAGAGCGGTACGGTGCTCACCTCCGCCTACAATAAGGGAGGCTACGGAAACTATGTGGTGGTGCGCCACAGCAGCGGCAATACGACCCTGTATGCCCATCTGTCCTCCCGTTCGGTGAAAGAGGGGGACAGCGTCAAACAGGGGCAAGTGGTGGGTCTGGTGGGCTCCACCGGCCGTTCCACCGGCAACCATCTGCACTATGAAATTCGTGTGAACGATGTGCGCATTGACCCGGTGACCCAATACCGTGGGTTGACCTATAAGGGGAAAGCCCTGTAAGAGCATAAGAAAGAGCGGAGTGCAGCTGCACTCCGCTCTTTTTTGCGCCGGAAAACAAACAAGTTTTCTTTCCTAAGTTCATAAAGATGAGGGGAGGTGATGCACATGGAAGAAAAGGGACGTCGGCGGCTCTCTTTGCTGGAACGGACGGCGCAGGCTCTTGACCTGCCTGCGGATGTGGTGGCGGGCGTGCCCCGGCTGGAACTGGTGGGTGACAATCAGCTGCGCATGGAAAATCACAAGGGCATCCTGTCCTACGGCACGCAAGAGATCCATGTCAGCGGCGGATTGTTCTGTGTGCGCATCTGCGGTGAGGAATTGCAGCTGCGCACCATGAATGCCACCGGGCTGCTGGTTACCGGTCAGATCCGCTCTGTTTCGTTGGAGTGAGGGGGTGGACGGATGCAAAGTGCGGTCAACTACGCCAGAGGGTGGGTGGCGGTCACGATTACCGGTACGTTTCCGGAGCGTCTGCTCAACCTGTGTGCCCAGCGGGGCGTGGTGTTCTGGGCGGTAGAGTGGTTGGGGGAGCAGGAGCTGCGGCTGAAGGTGGTGCGCCGCCATCTGTCCCGGCTGCGGGAGCTCGCGCCCCGTGCCGGGTGTGAGGTGCAGGAAGAACGGCGGGTGGGGCTGCCCGATTTTCTGATTCGATTTCGCCGCCGATACGCTTTTTTGCTGGGGCTTGGTATGGCGGTGCTGTGGGTGAGTGTGGTCTCGTCGTTTATTCTGAATGTGGACATACAGGGCAATCAAAGAGTGCCGGATGCGGTCATTCTGGCTCAATTGCGCCGACAGGGGCTGCGACCGGGAGCATTCGGGCCGGCATTGGACAGCCGAGCCATTGCCCGGGAGACCCTGTGGGCGCTGGACGAGCTGGAGTGGGTGACCATTAATATCTACGGCACCCGAGCGCAGGTGCAGGTGGCGGAAAAGGTGCCCACACCCCAACGGTTGGAACAGGAGGGGGTGAGCGACATCCGGGCGGCGGCGGACGGACTGATCATCAGCATCGACACGGTGGCCGGACAGGGAAAGGTAGTGCCGGGGGACATGGTCACCCGGGGACAGGTGCTCATTTCCGGCACAGTAACTATGGAGGGGCCACAGTACAGCGGCTTGCCGCCGCACCATCTCTATGTGCGGGCGGACGGGCAGGTTTGGGCGCGCACCTGGCGTACCCTGTCCGCGTCCATCCCGCTGCACGCCACCGGAAAAGAGTATACCGGCGAGGAAAAAAACCGCTGGTCTCTGACCCTGTTTGAACGGCGCATCAATTTTTACGGAAAAGGTAGCATTTCATGGGAAAGTTATGATAAAATAAGAAAAACATATCCTCTCACGCTGCCCGGCGGACGGGTACTGCCCATCCGGCTGGAGCGGGAGCGATTGTCCCGGTGGGAACCGGAGAGAGTACCCGTAGACACGTCCGCGGCTCAGAAGCTGCTGGAGCAGCAGCTGTACCAGCGGCTGGAAGGGCTGGTGGGCGAGGGGGGAGAGGTGGTGTGTGTCACCTGGTCGGCCCGCATTGCCGACGGAGTGCTCACCGTCACCGGGACGGCGGAGTGTCGGGAGCAGATCGGCCGCCCCACACAGCCCCAATTCATCGGCGGACAGGATACCGCCGGATAGGAGAGTACCAATGATCGAACAAAGCATCAGCATGGAGCGATTGGAGGAGGCCATCAACATCTTTGGCTCCTTTGACGAGAATATCCGCATCATCGAGCAGGAGCTGTCCGTCAGTGTGGTCAACCGGGACAGCGTGCTTAAGGTCACCGGCGAGGGGGAGGGCGTGATGTACGCCGTCAAGGCCATTGAGGCGCTCATGTCCCTGTCTGCCCGGGGCGAGGTGATCAACGAGCAGAACGTGCGCTATATCATCCAGCTGGTGCGGGAGGGTCGGGAAAGCCAGATCAGCCAGCTGGCCGGCGACGTGCTGTGCGTTACCGCCAAGGGCAAGCCCATCAAGGCGAAGACCCTGGGTCAGAAGAAGTATGTGGAGGCCATCAAAAACAATGTGGTCACCCTGGGCATCGGCCCGGCGGGTACGGGCAAGACCTATCTGGCCGTGGCCGCCGCCGTGGCCGCCTTCCGGGCCAAGGAGATCAACCGCATCATCCTCACCCGCCCCGCGGTGGAGGCGGGAGAGCGGCTGGGCTTTTTGCCCGGCGACCTGCAGTCCAAGGTGGATCCCTACCTGCGCCCCTTGTACGATGCGCTGTTTGATATGCTGGGGGCGGAGACCTATCAGAAGTATCTGGAGCGGGGCAACATCGAGGTGGCACCCCTTGCCTATATGCGCGGACGCACCCTGGACGACTCCTTTATCATCCTCGACGAAGCCCAGAACACCAGCCGGGAGCAGATGAAGATGTTTCTGACCCGCCTGGGCTTCGGCTCCAAAATCGTCATCACCGGCGACATCACCCAGATCGACCTGCCCGCCGACAAGGTGTCCGGTCTGCGGGAGGCCATGCGGGTGCTCAAGGGCGTGGAGGACATCGCCATCTGCCGTCTGGGCGGCGAGGACGTGGTGCGCCATGTCATCGTCCAGCGGATCATTAAGGCCTATGAGGAAGATGAAAACCGTCGGAACAGATCTGTAAAGAAAAACTAAGGGGATAGCGGCATGTTTAAAATTTTTATCGGATTGTTTTTCCTGTTTATTGACTACAACATTAACGGCATCAGCCTGACCCCCGCCTTTGTAGGCTATTTTCTCATCTGGAAGGGCATGAAGGAGACCAAGGAAAGCCTGAACTATCAGATGCGCAGCAGTCAGGCCCTGCTGGCCTGCGGTGTTTCCGCCATCTATT
>JAZUOI010000126.1:0-2492 GCA_045604585.1 Lawsonibacter sp.
GTATATTTCGGAGGAATAAGAGTGGTAGGGCGGGGGCTTGCCCCCGCCGCGGTTCCGACATATCTATCACGGCGGGGGCAAGCCCCCGCCCTACCCGAATTCCATAGCGTTTGCGTAGGGGGCGGCCTCCGGACGCCCCGCATATGTCCACACAGGCAGATGAATTTCGCCCTGCGGGGCGGGATAGGATTGTTCCGCCGCTCCGGCGGCGGGTTTCTTTTGTCGTTGAACAAAAGAAACCAAAAGTCAGCTTGGAAACCAAGGTTTCCAAGGCCTTCCTTGGGTGCAGGACAAGGAGCTGATTGCCACTGACCCGGCACCGGGTAACGACACGTTCCGCACCCGCTTGCTGCCGCTGTCTGTGCAAACTTGCCGGTTGTTACGGCCAACCAAACTGTGCCGGGCTGCGGAGAACCAATCGGTGCGTAGGGGCGGCTATTGAGCAGAAACGAACGCTGCATCGTAGCAGGCGCTTTGTGCGGTAGACATGCAATCCGATTGTATATGGGCAGGGCGGCAGCCTAAAGAAGCACAATGTGTCGTTACAGGAGCGCCGGATGCAAGGAACAACCTTACTTAAACCAGCCGTTCTCTCCGGGGTCCGGGGTGCGGAGTGTATGAGATGCAGGCACGAAGTGCCCAATCTCATCTCACTCAAACCCCGGTGGCGTTTTGCCTACTTTGCCGACACGGGCAAAGTAGGTCGCCCCGCAGGGCGAAATCTCTCAACCACCTCCCGCAGGGCAAAAGAAGACCTAAGCAAAGAAAGGGACACCAATCAGGTGTCCCTTTCTTGTCATTCTCGATTATGGTGAGTGTTAGCGCAGTACCGCGCCGCACTCCTTAGCCAACGCGTCCAGAACAGACTTCACGTCGGCGTCCGCCTCCTCGGCGGTCAGGCTGCGGTCGTCGGCACGCAGAACCAGATTGAAGGCCACGGACTTCTTGCCCTCGTCCACGCCCTTGCCGCGGTAGATGTCAAACAGGGCGACCTCTTTGAGCAGGTTCTTGCCGCCCTTGCGGATGGCAGCTTCCAGCTGACCCACGGTGATGGCCTCGTCGCACACCACGGCAATGTCACGGGTGACGGCGGGGAACTTGGGCAGGGGGACGTACACGGCGTCCGCGCCCTTGGCATTCATCAGTCCGTCGAAGGACAGCTCCGCGCAGTACAGCTCACAGTCTACACCGTAGTTGCGGGCCACCAGGGGATGAATTTGACCGAACACGCCGATCTCCTCACCCTTGACCAGCACCTTGGCACAGCGGCCGGGGTGGTAGGAGGGGTTGTCGTTTACCGCCTCAAAGCTCACATCCTCGGCACGGATACCGGACAGAACAGCGCTGATCACGCCCTTCATGGCGAAGAAGTCCATGTCGCTGCCGTAGGCACCGCTGGACAGCATCTTGCGCTCGTCGGCCAGACCGTCCTCGCCGCCGGGCAGGTAGATGCGGCCGATCTCGTACAGCTTGGCGGCCTTGTTGCGGAAGTTGTAGTTGCGGGTCAGGATCTCCAGCATGGAGGGCAGCACGGTGGTGCGCATGATGGAGGTGTCCTCACCCAGCGGATTCAGGATCTTGAAGGACTCACGCTTGGCGGCATTTTCCGGCCAGCGGATCTTGTCGTAGTAGGTGGGGGAGATGAAGGAATAGGTGATGATCTCGTCATAGCCGAAGGAACGGCACAGTTCGCCCAGACGTCGCTCCAGCTGCTGTGCGGGAGAGTAGCCGCCCAGCGTGGTCTGGCCCTTCATCAGAGTGCAGGGAATGTTGTTGTAACCATAGAATCGAGCAACTTCTTCAGCCAGATCGGCCATGCGCAGGACGTCGGCACGGTAGGAGGGGATAGTGACCTGATCACCTTCCACCTGGAAGTCCACGCTCTTCAGAATGCGGACCATCTCCTCGGTAGGAACATCGGTACCAAGCAGAGCGTTGATCTTCTCGGGCTCCAGAGTGAGAACGGTGGGGTGGGGGACGTGGTTCAGGATGTCGATGACACCGTCCACCACTTCACCGGCACCCAGCAGCTCGACCAGCTCACAGGCACGGTCAACAGCAGGCATGGTGTTCATGGGGTCCAGACCCTTTTCAAACTTAGCAGAAGCCTCGGTGCGCATACCCAGGGACAGAGCGCCCTTGCGGATGCATGTGCCGTCAAAACATGCGGACTCGAAGACCACGTCGGTGGTGTCTTCCACGATTTCGGAGTTCATGCCGCCCATGATGCCGGCCAGACCGACAGCGCGGGTCTCATCAGCAATGACCAGATGGTCTGCAGTCAGCTTGCGCACGATGCCGTCCAAAGTGGTTAGTTCTTCGCCTTCTTCTGCGCGGCGCACGATGATCTTGCCACCCTGCACATAGCGGTAGTCAAAAGCATGCATGGGCTGGCCGTACTCCAACATGACATAGTTGGTAATATCAACGATATTGTTGATGGGACGTACACCCATAGCGCGAAGACGCTCACGCATCCACTTTGGGGAGGG
>JAZUOI010000127.1:0-3653 GCA_045604585.1 Lawsonibacter sp.
CGCCGTTGCCGGGGAGGGGGGGACTCCAAAACACGACCCTGTGCCGCACCACAGGGTCGTTTTGAAATGGCAGAGGATCACTCCACCGAGATCATATAGTAATAGACGGGCTGACCGCCGGGCAGGAGGCTGACCTCCGCCTCAGGGCAGGCGGCGGCAAAGATGGCCTGGGCCTGCTGGGCCTGTTCCTCGGTAACGTCCTCCCCGTAGAAGATGGACACAAACTCCGCGCCCTTCTCCCCTTCCGCCTTGGCCAGCTGCTCCAGCAAGGCGTTCAGGTCGGTATCGGTGCCGAACAGCTGGTGCTCGGCCAGCGCCATATAGTCACCCTGCTTGATAGCAAAGCCACCGAAGTCGGAATCCCGGGCGGCGTAGGTGATCTCGTCGGTACGCACCCGGGCAAAGGCCTCGGTCATGGCAGCGGTATTATCCGCTTCGTCCGCATCGGGATCAACGCACAGCATGGCGGAAATGCCCTGAGGCACCGTTTTGGTGGGCAGGACGACCACCTTTTTGTCCTCACACAGGGGGACGCACTGCTGGGCCGCCATAATAATGTTCTTGTTGTTGGGCAGCACGTAGACGATCTGGGCCGGAGTGGCATCGATGGCACGGAGAATATCCTCCGTGGAGGGGTTCATGGTCTGTCCGCCGCCCACCAGAGCGTCCACGCCCAGGTCGCGGAACACGGCCTCCAGACCCTCGCCCGCACAGACGGCTACATAACCAAACTTCTTCTCCGGAGCGGCGTGCACCGGCGCACCGCCGTTTTCCAGTTCGGCTTCAACCGCCTCCAGATCGTCGGTACTCTGAGCCTTGCGCCCGGCAGCCAGATCGTCCCGCTGGGTGACCATGTTCTCGATCTTGGCCAGTTCCAGCACGCCGTACTTCTGCGCCTCGTTCAGGGCATCGCCGGGGGTGTTGGTATGCACATGCACCTTAAACGCCTCGTCATCCTCGCCGATAACCAGACTGTCACCGATGCTGTTGAGGTACTTGCGATAGGGTTCCAGATCCACCTCGGCACGCAGCTTGCGCACAATAAACACCGTGTCAAAGGCGAAGGTGATCTCCTCGTCGGCCAGAGCGGAGAACACAGTGTCCTCCCCCTCGTCGTCATCCTCCGACACCTCGGGCATGGGCACGCCGCGCATTTCGTCCAGCATGCCCTGCAGGATAATAAGGAAGCCCTTGCCGCCCGCGTCCACCACGCCGGCCTTCTTCAGCACGGGGTTCATGTTGATGGTGTCAGCCAACGCCACCTGCCCTTCGGCAATGGCGGCTTCCAGCACGGCCTCGGCGCTGCTGTCCTCCCGGGCCTTACCCGCGGCAGCCGCGGCAGCCAGACGGGACACGGTGAGGATGGTGCCCTCGGCCGGCTTCATCACCGCCTTATAGGCGGCAGCCACACCAAAGTCCAGGGCAATGGCCAGATCCCGACCGTCGATGGTCTCCTTCTCCTTAACGGCCTTGCCGATGCCGCGGAACAGCAGGGATAAAATCACACCGGAGTTGCCCCGGGCGCCGCGCAGCAGGGCGCTGGCCACGGCGGAGGCGGCAGAACCAACGGTAGGGTGATTTTTCTTCTTCATCTCCGCGGAAGCGGCGGAGATGGTCAGGCTCATATTCGTACCGGTGTCTCCGTCGGGGACGGGGAACACGTTCAGGTCGTTGATAGGCTGCTTTTGCAGATGGATGGCGGCGGCGGCATGGATAACCATCTTCTGAAAGAGCGCCGCGTCAATAGTCTGTATCATGGCGACAATTTTCCTTTCTGTATCGGCAGTCGGCTCACACGCGCATGCCGTCCACGCATACGTCCACGGATTTGACCGTAAAGCCGGTGGTCTTGCTGACCACGTAGCGCACCTCACTCATAATGGAGCGGCACACGGTCACCAGATTGACCCCGTTCTCCACGATGATATGAAGCTCGATGGACACGGTATTGTCCTCGTTATAATACACTTTTACGCCCTTGGACATAGACTCCCGCTTGAGCAGGTGGACCAGTCCGTCGGTGGCCGAACGCACCGCCATACCCTTCACGCCGTAGCAGTTGGTGGCGGCAGCGCCGGTGATGTTGGTAAACACCTCGCTGCTGATGCGGATCTCGCCTTTTTCCGTTTGCTGTTTCATAAGGATACCCTTCCTTTCCTTTGGGTATTGGAACAATCCTGTTCATGTTACATTGTAGTCTACTTTCCCTGAAATTACAAGCAAAACTTAACGCCGGGGACACCCCCGGCGTTATGTTAACCATCCGTCAAACCCGTGCACCTGTGCCAACCGCTGGGGCGAAATGCGTTCCCGACAGGCAGGGGTGCGGTACAGCGCCGTGAGCAGCACGCCGCCGAACACACAGCAGGCCAGCAGCTCCCCCGCGCCCACGGTAAGGGCGTTAAATGCAAATGCCCCCCAAAAGGACGACCCTGCGCCCACTTCAAAGAAGGCCAGCTCCGCCCCCACAATAACGGCGTTGCACACCACCGGCGGCAGGGGTGCCAGCCATCGACTGCCCAGCCGTCCCGTCCACAGGCAGGCCAGCAGGGTGGCCGCCGAGCCAAACACCACGTCCAGCACAAAGGGGGAAAACAGGTTGGCGATCACGCAGCCGATAAAAAGCCCCGGTGTGGCCGCCGGAAAGAAGAACGGCAGCACGGTCAGCGCCTCAGCCACCCGCACCTGAATTGCGCCATACTGGGGTATGGGCAGAAACAGGGTCAGTCCGGCGTATACCGCGGCGATCACGGCGGCAAGGGTCAATTCACGCAATGTCATTCGCTTCACGGGGATACCTCCATTTTTTGTTTAGAGAACGGCAGATGCCGAACGAACACAGCGAAGCAGCCGCTCCCCTTAGGCTTCGGCCTGTCATGCCTCGGTTCCCTCGCGGCCGGGTCGATAACTCCGCCGACTGCGTGGACAAACAGATGCCGCCTTGCGTCATCTTCGGTTTGTCCACCTCCGCTTTGTCGTTATCTCCCCTGCTCGGGAATTCGGCACTTCGTTGTGCTTGGACGAGGTGTGGGAACTCGTCGCAGGCAGTATACCACACATTCTTCCGTTGCGCCACTCTTTTCTTGCAACGCCTGTCTCGGGAGAATAAAAAGCGCATTTTCCCCTTGCCACGGGCGCAAAAGTATGCCATAATACCTTCGTCCACTTTTTTCATGCAGCGGTATCGAAGTGGTCATAACGGGGCTGACTCGAAATCGAGTAGGTCGGTAGATACCCCATCTCCGAAAACCCTTGGTATTACTGGATTTTTCGGACTGTCTACTTTTTTCTAAACTTAATATCTACGGTTTTTCTACGCTTTTCTAACATTTTCTACGCACGGTTCTGGACCGGCGGGAAACCCGGAAAGCGTTGGGAATACAATAGGGAGATGTATCGAAGTGGTCGTAACGAGGCTGACTCGAAATCAGTTGACGGGTCAAACCGTCCGGGGGTTCGAATCCCTCCATCTCCGCCATCGGCCTGCAGTGTGTATCCACTGCAGGCTTTTTCTTTTGCTTATGCAGGCTGTTCTGCGGTAGCGCGGACGAACATCCCGCTCATTGCGTTTGCGGATTCTTCCTGTGCGGCGAAGTCCAGATGCGCATAAATGTCTGCTGTTGTTGCGAAGGTACTGTGTCCCAGCCAGATCT
>JAZUOI010000128.1:0-11161 GCA_045604585.1 Lawsonibacter sp.
AACGTGATCTTCTCGCCTTATATGGACAACCGCATCTCCTGCGCGGTACAGTTGTTGGCTATGGAACAGCTGGGCCAAACGGACAACGACCTCTATTTCGTTTTTACTACCCAGGAAGAGCTTGGCCTGCGCGGGGCAAAGACGGCCGCCTACGCCATTGACCCGAATTACGGCATTGTACTGGATGTGACGGGCAGTGTAGACACCCCGAACACCAAGCACAACGACAGCAGCAAACAGGGTGGGGGAGCGGCCATCAAGGTGATGGACGCCTCGGTCATCTGCCACCCTCAGGTGATTGCTGCTCTGAAGAAGCTGGCTCAGGAACAGGGCATCGCCCACCAACTGACCATCAAGCGTACCGGCGGCACCGATGCTGGCGCCATGCAGCCCAGCCGTGCCGGCGTGCGGGTGGGCGGCATAACCGTTCCCTGCCGCTACACCCACAGCCCAACCGAGTGTATCTGTATTGACGACGCGCTGGCCTGCGTGCGCCTTGTGTGCGCTTTTGCTCAGGCCAAGCTTGAGAAAGTGTGATTCCAATGTCTTTGAATATCAGTAACCGCATCCGTGCTCTTGCCGCGCAGGCGGAAGACAGCCTGCGGGAGCAGTTTGACCGTATCGATACCATCGCCGCAGTCAACACCGAGAAGGTGCTCTCTTCCTTCCAGCGCCACCGGGTGGCGGAAAATTTCTTTGCCGGTACCACCGGTTACGGCTATGACGATTTGGGCCGGGACAAGCTGGACGAGATCTACGCCGATATTTTCGGCACCGAGGCCGCGCTGGTTCGCATCCAGTTCGTCAACGGTACCCATGCCATCACCTGCGCTCTGTTCGGCGCGCTGAAGGCAGGTGACGTATTGGTTTCGGCGGTGGGCGCGCCTTACGACACCCTGCTGGGCGCCATCGGGGCAGTGGATAAGGGACATGGCAGTCTCGCCGACTACGGCGTGGAGTACCGTCAGGTAGATCTGGTCAACGACCAGCCTGATCTGGAGGGCATGGAGCGCGCCGCCGCCGACCCCCGGGTAAAAGCGGTGCTGATCCAGCGCTCCCGTGGCTATGCCACCCGCGCGTCCCTGTCGGTGGAGGAGATCGGTCAGATGTGCCGCCGTATCAAGGCAGTCAATCCCAGTGTGTCCATTCTGGTGGACAACTGCTATGGCGAATTCACCGAGGAGTTGGAGCCCACCCAGGTGGGTGCGGACTTGGTGGTAGGCTCGCTGATCAAAAATCCGGGCGGCGGTCTTGCCCCTACGGGCGGTTACATCGCCGGACGCCGGGATCTGGTGGAGGGCGCTGCTATGCGGCTGACCGCTCCCGGCATTGGCGGAGAGTGCGGCTGCACGCTGGGACAGAACCGTCTGCTGTACCAAGGGCTGTTCCTCGCCCCCCATACAGTGGCGCAGGCGCTGAAGACAGCGGTATTTGCCGCAGGCATCATGGAACTGCTGGGCTATGAAACACAGCCCACTTCCCAAGCAGTGCGCCATGACATCATCCAGATGATCCACATGAAGCAGCCGGACGCTCTGAAAAAGTTCTGCAAGGGCATCCAATTCGGCGCTCCGGTGGACTCCTTTGTTACTCCCGAGCCGTGGGATATGCCCGGCTACGACAGTCAGGTCATCATGGCAGCAGGCGCTTTTGTTCAGGGTGCTTCCATTGAACTGTCTGCCGACGCCCCCATGCGTGAGCCGTACACCGTTTATCTGCAGGGAGGTCTGACCTACGAGTCTGGCAAGGCCGGCATCCTGCTGGCCGTACGTGAACTGCTGGGCGAAGAATGATCCGGTTTTGAAACAAGCCGGGATGCGCATACCTTGAACCGAGGGGGTGTGTGCCGTGGTGAGGGAATGGATCTGGTTCCTGCGCCGGTGGATATTCCGCCAAAAACTGCGCCGGCGCGGCGGTCACCCGCTGGTGTGGACCGTGACAATTGCTCTGCTATTGTCCGCTGGACTCATCAGCTTTCTGGAGCTGCGCCTGCGTCCGGTTGCGGCACAGCTTGCCATCCGCCAGGTGCATAACCGGGTCACAGCCCAACTTGACCAGGCGCTGTACGACGTGTCGGTGGATTATGACAAGCTGGTGCAATTGCAGCAGGATGACGCAGGAACGGTGTTGGCTATCACCAGCGATCCCGGGCAGGTCAATCTGCTGCGCGCCCGGGTTTCAACGGCTGCACTGGAGGCCATCGCCGCAGTGGATGTGCACACCATGGGGGTGCCGCTGGGCAGTCTATTCGAACTGGATCTGCTGTGGGCACTGGGACCCACGATTCGTGTGCGCAGTCTCACCGCCGGAACTGTGAGCACACACGTGCGCAGTGAATTTCTTTCCGCCGGGATCAACCAGACTCTGCACCGTATCCTGGTGGATGTGACCGTCCCTCTGACGGTACTTCTGCCCGGAGACCGGGCAAATACGCAGGTGAGCACGACCGTATGTCTTGCGGAAACTGTGGTGGTCGGCCGCGTGCCGGAAACCTACTTGAATTGGAGTGGGAACATTGGATTACAAACAGGAGATCGCACAGCTTCGCCGTGAGCTGGAGCAGGCGGGCTACGAATACTACGTGCTGGATAACCCCACCATGTCCGACCGGGACTATGACCTGAAGCTGCGCCGACTGGAAGAACTGGAGCAGGCGCACCCGGAGCTCATCAGCCCTGATTCCCCCACTCAGCGGGTAGGGGGGAAGCCGGTATCGTCCTTTGCGGAGGTGACCCACCCCGTCCCTCTGGAAAGCCTGCAGGATGTGTTTGATTTCGATGAGCTGCGTCAATTTGACCAGCGGGTGCGTGCAGTCGCTCCCGATGTGACCTATGTGGTAGAACCCAAAGTGGACGGTCTGTCGGTGGCTCTGGAATATGTAGACGGACAGTTTGTCCGGGGCGCTACCCGGGGTGACGGCCGAGTGGGGGAGGACGTGACGGAAAATCTGCGCACCATCCGTTCTATCCCCTTGCATATCCCCAATGCGCCCGCACGCCTGATCGTGCGCGGCGAGGTGTTCATGCCAAAGAAGGTATTCCATGCACTCAACGAGCAGCGTGAGCGCAGGGGAGAGCCGCTGTTTGCCAATCCCCGCAACGCCGCTGCCGGATCTCTGCGGCAGCTCGATCCAAAAATCGCGGCGGAACGTCGGCTGGACATCCTGTTGTTCAACATACAGCTGGCGGAGGGCGAGCGGTTTTCCACCCATCTGGAAACGCTGGAATACCTGAACACAAAAGGCTATAAAGTAATTCCCCATTATAGCTGTGACCGGGTGGAGAAGGTGGTGGAGTGCATCACCGCTATTGGCGAGGGACGAGAGGCGTTTGCCTTCGACATCGACGGTGCCGTTGTAAAGGTGGACAGCCTTGCCCAGCGGGAAGAGCTGGGCAGTACCGCCAAATTCCCTCGTTGGGCGGCAGCCTATAAGTATCCCCCGGAGGAAAAGCCATCCAAACTGCTGGACATCGTGGTGCAAGTGGGACGGACCGGCGTACTGACTCCCAAAGCGGTGCTTGCCCCGGTGCGCCTGGCCGGTACCACTGTAACCAACGCCACGCTGCACAATCAGGACTTCATCACTGAAAAGGATATTCGCATTGGTGATACGGTCATGGTACGCAAAGCTGGGGAGATTATCCCCGAGATTCTTTCTGTGGTCATGGACGCGCGTCCCGAGGAAACTCAGCCGTATCATCTGCCCGAAGCCTGTCCCGTGTGCGGCGCACCGGTGAGCCGGGACGAGGACGGAGCGCACATCCGCTGCACCGGTGCGGAATGCCCCGCACAGCTGCTGCGTACTCTGGCGCACTTTGCAAGCCGGGATGCCATGGACATTGAGGGACTCGGTATCGCGGTAGTGGAAGCGCTGGTGAATGCGGGACTGGTGCGCAGCCCCGCTGATTTGTATTATCTCGAGCCCCAATCGATTGCCGCCTTGGAACGCATGGGGAAAAAATCGGCAGAAAACCTGATTGACGCCATTGAATCTTCTAAGAACAATGACCTCGGACGCCTGCTGTATGCCTTTGGTATCCGGCAGGTGGGGCAGAAGGCAGCCAAGACCATTGCACGCCATTTCGGTACACTGGAATCCCTTTCCAACGCCACATTGGACGAGCTGACCGCCGTAGAGGATGTTGGAACGATCACCGCAACCAACATTTTGACGTGGTTTACAAGCCCACAGAGCGCCCATCTCATTCGCCGTCTGGCCGAAGCCGGGGTAAACATGACAGCCGAGGAACAGGGGAGCGATCGGCGATTTGAGGGAATGACCTTCGTGCTGACCGGCGCACTGGAGCGCTTTACACGGGACGAGGCAAGCGCACTGATTGAAGCGCGCGGCGGCAAGGCGGCCGGCTCTGTATCGAAAAAAACCACCTATGTGGTAGCCGGTGAGAACGCCGGCTCCAAGCTGAAAAAGGCCAATGAATTGGGTATCCCCGTTTTGTCGGAAGAAGAATTTGATCAAATGCTGCACTGAATAACTGTATGCGCCCCCGTCGTTTGACGGGGGCGCCGCTGTTTGTCTGTCAGCCTTTGGCCATTCTGTTTTTGTCGAACGATGGATTGTAGAGATACACATTCTTTTGATCCAGCTTCTCCTGCACATTGCGCAGACATTCGCCGAAGCGCTGATAGTGGACGATCTCCCGCTCTCGCAGAAAGCGGATCACGTTGTTCACGTCCGGGTCATCAGACAGGCGCAGGATATTGTCATAGGTCTTGCGAGCCTTCTGCTCCGCTGCCATATCTTCGGTCAAGTCGGCCAAGGCGTCGCCGGTAGACTGGATAGAAGCGGCAGACCAGGGGAAACCGGAGGCGGCGGTGGGATAGACGCCGGCGGTGTGATCCACAAAATACTGGGCAAAAGCAGGGTTGGCCTTTACCTGCTCATCCGTCAGATCCCGGGTGAGCTGATGGACAATGGTAGCCACCATCTCAAGGTGGGAGAGTTCCTCCGTACCAATGTCGGTCAGCAGCCCCTTGGCCTCACCAAAAGGCATGGAGTAGCGCTGGGACAGATAGCGCATGGATGCGCCCAGCTCACCGTCCGGTCCGCCGTACTGGCTGATAACGAAAGACGCCAGCTTTGGGTTGGGCGTGGCGATTTTCACCGGGAACTGCAGCTTTTTTTCATAGATAAACATTCACTTCACCTCGTTATGCTCAAAGTTCCAGGGCCACGGATCGTTGAGCCAGGTGTACTTGCTGTCCTTGGCCGCCTGCTCCCGCAGCAGAGGTCCGCCGGTCTTCTCTACATTTTCGCGGGCGGTCTTTTCCATGGCAACATACTGCTTAAACAGGGCAAAGGCCTCCGCATCGTCGGGATGGGTGTCCAGATACAAGGCCAGCTCCTGCAGCACAAAGCACAGAGCCTGCAGCTCGCCCAGGGGACCATCCATCACCTTGCTGCCGGGAATCGCCAGATGGAAGGGGAGGTTCAGGGCAGGGAAGAGGGTTCCGTTGCTCAGAGCGTCACGCTGACCGTAACGTGGGCTGCCCGCCTGCTGATTGGGTACATAGCCCGTAGCCAGCGGCGCGCAGGAAGGCAACGTACCGCACCGGTCCGGGCAACGGTCGGCACTGCCGTTTTCAATATTCACTTGCGTTCCTCCTAAGGGTTCAATTTGGGGGATTGACCCCCACAGCATTCTATGAGCCGCCGCGCGCCGGGGTGTTCGGATGTAAGATGGCAATGATCTCGTTTCGTGCACGTCCGATGGATAAAATCCGTCGCAGAGGTTTCCTAACGGAAGTTTTTGTGGTAAAATGAAAAAACAGCAGATCTCATAACCGTCTACCCCGGCTCATAGGATAGTGCGAGAGGGGAGGGCGGCCGTTTGCTAAAACGCATTTTTATTCTTTTATTCTCCGTTTTCTTCGTATTTATGTCTGTTTCTTTCGCTTTTCATACCAAACAGACCATCGCAGCATCTCCGATAAAACAAAGCTGCACGCTGATTTTGGACGCCGGACACGGTGGGGAGGACGGGGGCGCGGTGTCCCTGTCCGGTGTACCGGAAAGTGCGGTCAATCTGGCCGTGACCCGGCGGCTGGATTTTCTTCTGGGGCTGTTCGGCGTGCCGGGCGTAATGCTGCGACAGGAGGATATTTCTCTGCATGACGACAACGCGAAAACACTGCGCGAAAAGAAGGTTTCCGATTTGAAAAACCGGGTTGCCGCCATTGAGTCCGAGAAAAACGCATGTCTGATTTCCATTCACCAGAACACCTTTTCCGACCCACGTTACCATGGAGCACAGGTATTTTTCGCTCCCACGGACGGCTCACAGGCTCTGGCTGAGGCCATGCAGGAGACCCTTCGTATCACTCTTGACCCGGAAAATCAACGTGTGTGCAAACCTATCCCAGATACTATTTATCTGATGAACCATATCGCCTGTCCGGCCATACTGGTAGAGTGCGGATTTCTGTCCAATCCGGAGGAGGAGCACCTGCTGACCTCACCAAACTATCAGACCAAGCTTGCAGCGGCATTGGCCGGTGGATTGCTTTCTTATCAGACCAGCACAACTCAGGGAGCGAGTATTAAATGAAGACAAAAAATCTGTTTTACTGCACAAATTGCGGAAATGAGACACCAAAATGGGATGGACGCTGTTCCGCCTGCGGACAGTGGAATACGGTGGTAGAGCGTCCGGCTGAGCCTAAAAAGCGCCCCGGCGCACCCCGTTCCCCGGGAAGCAGCTATCCGCTGCTTTCTGTTCCCAAGCTCATGTCCGAGGTGGAGCCGGGGGATGAGCTTCGCTTTTCCACCGGAATGAGCGAGCTGGATCGGGTTCTGGGCGGCGGCGCGGTACGCGGGTCGCTGGTACTGCTGGGCGGTGCGCCCGGTATCGGCAAGTCCACGCTTATGCTGCAGATTTGTGAGCAGATGTGCCGTGGCTCCAAAGTACTGTACGTCTCCGGCGAAGAGTCGGAGCGCCAGATCAAGCTGCGTGCCGAACGGCTTCGGGTGCGCGGAGACAACCTGTACCTGCTGGCAGAGACCGATCTGGAAGCCATCGTGGAGGCGGTGCACCAGCTTGCTCCCGATGTGCTGATCGTTGACTCCATTCAAACTCTCTACAACGGAGATCTGACCACCGCGCCGGGCAGTGTGGGACAGGTCAAAGATTGCACCATGACCCTGATGCAGCTGGCAAAAGGGGAGGGGCTGACCGTCTTTGTCATCGGCCACATCAACAAGGAAGGCTCCATTGCCGGCCCCAAGGTGCTGGAGCACATGGTGGATTGCGTACTCTATTTCGAGGGCGAGCAGCACATGTCCCACCGCATCCTGCGCGCGGCGAAAAACCGTTTTGGTGCCACAAACGAGATTGGCGTCTTTGAAATGCAGGATATTGGTCTTGCAGAAGTTCCAAATCCCTCGGAAGCCCTACTGGAAGGACGCCCGCTGGATGCTCCCGGCACCTGCGTGACCTGCACCATGGAAGGGGCTCGTCCCGTCCTTGCGGAGGTGCAGGCACTTGTGGTGCCAAGTACCTTTGGTAACCCTCGGCGCACCAGCAATGGCTTTGACTATAACCGTGCCATGCTGGTATTAGCGGTGCTGGAGAAAAGGGGAGGACTGTTGATCGGAGGCTGTGACGCCTATATCAATGTCATTGGCGGACTTACCCTGGACGAGCCTGCGGCTGACCTGGCTATGATGATCGCACTGGCATCCAGTTTTCGAGACAAGAGTGTTCCCAATGATCTTGTGGCTATTGGCGAAGTGGGGCTGACCGGGGAACTGCGTTCGGTCAGCTCGCTTGGGCAGCGCTTGAGCGAAGTACACCGTTTGGGCTTTACCAAATGCATCGTACCAAGCCGCAGCAGCGGAAAATTGGTGGTTCCCGATGGATTGCAGTTGATTCGAGTCAACAACATCCGCGAAGCATTGAACGCGGTTTTGTAAAACCAGGCCGCACCTGTATACGAGAGGAGGTGTCCGGAAGGACCATTGTAGGTCAACAAAATAAAAATTTTGTTGACCTCGGTAGAGGGGAAATGGCTGAAATGGGCTATCAGGGTCGTTATCCGCCCGTGCCGCCTTGTTTCCTGCATTGCTGTTTTATCCGTCCTTCCATGCCTATGAACTTTCATACCGAAGCGCCGCCCATCCTGCGTGAGTTTCTCACGTATCATGAAACCATTCAAAGCCACTCCAAAAAAACCGTTGACGAATACTATCTTGATCTGCGCAACTTTTTCCGCTACATCAAACTCCTCAAGGGTCACGTTCCTACGGATACCGCTCTGGAGCAAATCACCATCGATGATGTGGATCTTTCCTTTGTCAAAGCCATTTCATTGAGCGATGTTTACGCCTACATGAATTACCTCAATCGTGAGCGTCCCAAGCGCCGTAACAGCGCCGACTCCGGCGTTGGATTGGCTCCCGCCGCCCGAGCTCGCAAAGTGGCTGCTATCCGCTCCTTCTATAAGTACCTGACCAACAAGGCCAAGGTGCTGACGGAAAATCCCATGCAGGATCTGGATTCTCCCCGCTTAAAGAAGGCTCTGCCCCGCTATCTGAATCTGGAAGAGAGTGTTAATTTATTAACAAATGTAGACGGTAAAAATCAGCTCCGTGATTACTGCATTCTTACCCTGTTTCTCAACTGCGGTCTGCGTATTTCTGAGCTGGTGGGCTTGAACGTGACCGATGACCGGGGCGAGATGCTCCGCGTACTGGGCAAAGGAAACAAGGAACGCATGGTCTATCTAAACGAAGCCTGCCGTCAGGCCTTGGATGACTGGCTGGTGGAACGCAACACCATGGGTCTGATCGATAAAAATGCCCTGTTTGTCACCCGCCAGAATCACAAGCGCATCACCACCGCCGCTGTGCACAAACTGGTTAAAAAGCATCTGACTGCTGCTGGCCTTGACTCCACCCAGTACTCCTCCCACAAGCTGCGCCATACAGCAGCCACGCTGATGCTGCAAAATGGCGTCGATGTGCGTACGCTGCAGGAAGTTTTGGGTCACGACCACCTGAATACCACCCAAATATACACCCACGTGGACAATGAGGATTTGCGAACCGCTGCCCGGGCCAACCCCCTTGGAAAAGTCAGAAAACCCACCGCCAAGGTGGAAATAGACGAAGAAGAATAAAAAACCAGGTCATCCGATTGGCTTCGGATGACCTGGTTTTTATCGCTGATAGGCGCCTAAAATGTGAATGAAGCGCAGTTCCTGCACATCATAGGTGCTCAACGGACGGTAGTCATAATCCATGGAATGGGCCGCTACAAGAATGTTGTTCAGCGTGGGTGGCCCGACAATATCTACGATGATGGGTGTGTGGGAAAAAATTTCTTTGGTCAGCCTTAACTGGACAAAGTCACCGGGTAAAAGCATGCTCATATTTGCAAGTACACCAAAGGGTCCGGGTGTGGTCTCTTTCCGAGTAAGGAAGTTATAGAAATACTCTACACCGGTCCACGCCGGTGCGCGGTTATTTACATCAATATAATACCAGCCGAACTCCGGCGTAAAATTCATGATACCTGTTCCCGCATACAGGCATTGGGATGCGAAGTTTGTACAGTCGCCGCCAATTTTTTCAAAATCATAATAGCGGGGATTTCGCCCGAACGCCCAGCGGTGCGCGTAGCGGATGGCAGCGCGTCGGTCATAGGGAATGACGGAAGGCATCCTCCTCCCCCCTTTCTCCCCTATCCTATGCGCTCTCCCCTTTTCCCGTGTTCCGTTGACAGGCGTGACTGAAAACACTATAATAAAATCATCCTTTGTATGGAGAGAAATCTATGGCCAATGTCATTGAAATTACCAATTTTCAAGCACCGGAACTGGACGTATATGCCCGGCTGACCGAGGCGCAGCTTCTCAACCGCTTTGAGCCCAAAAAAGGCATGTTCATCGCGGAAAGCCCCAAAGTCATCGAGCGAGCGCTGGAGGCCGGCTGTGTACCTGTATCCTGTTTGATGGAACGCAAACACATCGACGGACAGGCGAAAGAGATCATCAAAAAATGCGGTAATATCCCCGTCTACACCTCGGAGTTTGACGTGCTGACCCAGCTGACCGGATTTCAGCTGACCCGAGGCGTGTTGTGCGCCATGTACCGTCCTCAAAAGCGGACGGTGCGGGAAGTATGCACCAACGCGCGGCGTATCGCGGTACTGGAAGACATTATGAACCCCACCAATCTGGGGGCAATTTTCCGTTCCGCTGCGGCATTGGGCATGGATGCGGTGGTGCTTACCTCCGGCTGCACCGATCCTCTGTACCGCCGCTCGGTGCGTGTTAGTATGGGCACCGTCTTCCAGGTTCCCTGGGCCTATCTTGACGGGGAAACAGAATCCTGGCCCCACCCGGGGCTGGAGGTTCTGCAGGAACTTGGCTTTAAAACCGCCGCTATGGCGCTGTGTGAGAATACCCTCTCCATCGATGATCCTGCACTGATGCGCGAGGAGAAACTGGCCATCGTGTTGGGAACCGAAGGTGACGGGCTTTCCCTGCGTACCATTGCTGACTGTGATTACACAGTGAAGATCCCCATGTCTCACGGAGTGGACTCCCTCAATGTGGCTGCGGCCAGCGCCGTAGCATTCTGGCAGCTGAGCCGTTAAACAAATGACCGGCACACCATTTGGTGTGCCGGTCATTTTTGTTATTTTTTCTTCTTCCGCTCACTGAACAGGACAAATACCAATGCGCAAACGCCCATGAGGAACGGGTAATAAAGATACGGGATAATGTGTACCGAGCTGATGGCGTATCCCGCCGCCGCGGCACCGCCTACCGCGTACAGAAGCTGTGCGCCATACGGGAGGATGCCCTGCATCACGGCAGCGAAAATGTCCAGAAGGGACGCCGTGCGCTTGGGAGAAAGGTCAAATTCCTGTGCAATTTCCTTGGCAATGGGACCACTCATCACGATGGCGATGGTATTATTGGCGGTGGCAATGTCTACACCCATCACCAGCGCGGCAATACCCAGTTGCGCTCCCCGCTCAGTATGGATGCGTCCGCGAATCAGATGAATCAGCGCATCGATTCCACCTGCCTGCTTGACCAGTGCACCGATGCAGGCGACGATAATGGAGATAACGGTAATATCATACATGGCATAAATGCCGTCATAGAGCACGTTAAAACAGTCCGTCCACACAAA
>JAZUOI010000129.1:0-3047 GCA_045604585.1 Lawsonibacter sp.
ACCGGTACCGACGCCCACACCGTGGGTATCGATGCCATCATGAACCGTAAGGGCTTCGCCGGTCACTACGGCGTGGTGCGCTACGAGATGGTGGAGGCTTACAACCTGGGTTCTCAGGTCCCCAACGAGGAGTTCATCAAGAAGGCTGTCGAGCTCAACGCCGACGCTCTGCTGGTGAGCCAGACCGTTACCCAGAAGGATGTCCACATCCAGAACCTGACCAACCTCATCGAGCTGCTGGAGGCCGAGGGTCTGCGCGATCGTTTCGTCGTGATCTGCGGCGGTCCCCGTATCACCCACGAGCTCGCCAAGGAGCTGGGCTTCGATGCCGGCTTCGGCGCAGGCAAGTACGGTGACGACGTGGCCAGCTTCGTTGTTACGGAGATGGTCAAGCGCGGCATGAAGTAAGAGATTACTTACAAAAGAAAAGAGGCGGCTGTGCAGACAGCACAGCCACCTTTTCCTCGCTTTGCGTGGGAAAATCTGTGCAAAATAGTGAAAAAACACGGAAAAAATCTACATCGCGGACGAGGGCGTTCCCTTGCATTTTTATGCGAGGTGGACTATAATGGACAATGAAAAATAGCGGAGACTATTTTTTAGTTCAACCGATGATAACAAGGAGGAACAGACATGGCAAAGAAACCTGTGATTACTGCCAAAGAGGCAGCAGCAATGATTCCTGAAGGCGCTACCATTATGTGCGGTGGCTTCCTGGCCTGCGGTCAGGCAAGAGCTATCGTGAAGGAGCTGGTGGCTTCCGGTAAGGGTGGCTTCACCCTGATCGCCAACGATATGGCTCGTGCAGTGGGCCCCATGGGCGAGGAGTTCTACGGCATCGCTGAGCTGATCCACAACAATCAGGTCAAGCGTGTCATCGCTACCCACGTGGGTATGACTCCCGAGGTCGGCGAGAAGCACACCGCCGGCGAGCTGGAAGTCTTCCTGCTGCCCCAGGGCACTCTGGCTGAGTGCATCCGCGCCGACGGCGCTGGCCTCGGCGGCGTGCTGACCCCCACCGGTGTTGACACTCTGGTTGAGGACAGCCCCTTCTGCCTGGGCAAGCAGAACATCAACGGCAAGGATTACCTGCTGATGGCTCCCATCCATGCTGACGTGGCTCTGCTGGGCACCTATAAGTGCGACGAGTCCGGTAACTGCTGGTACAAGGGCACCATGCGTAACTTCAACACCGTGATGGCTACCGCTGCTGACCTGGTCATCGCTGAGACCGAGTATGTGGTTCCCGTTGGCGAGATCGAGCCCGAGAACGTCCATACCCCCGGCATTTGCGTCGATTACATCGTGGAAGGAGAAAAGAAGTAATGGATAAGTCTGAGATCAAAGGCTTTATTGCCAAGCGTTGTGCAAAAGAACTGAAGAACGGCGACGTGGTCAACCTGGGTATCGGCCTGCCCACCATGATCCCCCGCTACCTGCCCGAGGGCGTTGAGCTGGTCATCCATGCCGAGCTGGGTATCGTCGGTGCCGGCGCTAACCCCAAGGAGGGCGACGCCAACTATCTGCCTTACCATGTGACCGACGCCGGCGGCGCTCCCGCCAGCGTGGCTTTCGATGGCTCCTTCGCTGATTCCGCCAGCAACTTCGGCCTGATCCGCGGCGGCCATGTGGACGCTTGCTTCCTGGGCGCTCTGGAAGTTGACATGGAGGGTAACCTGGCCAACTGGATCATCCCCGGCAAGAAGATGCCCGGCATGGGCGGCGCAATGGATCTGTGCACCGGCGCTAAGAAGTGCATCGTCTGCATGGAGCATACCGCCAAGGGCAACCCCAAGATCTTTGAGAAGTGCCGTCTGCCCCTGACCGCTGCCAAGTGCGTCAACAAGATCATCACCGAGATGTGCGTCATGGAAGTGACCCCCGAGGGTCTGATGATGACCGAGATCAACCCCGAGTTCACCGTCGAGGACGTCAAGGCTGCTACTGCCTGCCCCGTCCTGGTGGCCGAGGATCTCAAGAGCATGATCTAAGTTCATAAAACCTACAAAAGAGACGGCTGCGGCCGTCTCTTTTTTTGCAATCTGTTAACTTGTTTTCCCCCTGAAAATATGGCATAATGGTCGAAGATTTGTATTTTAAGGAGGAGACCGAGATGGCCTCTAAGGTTTTTGATTTTATCGCTCAGGAGCAGGAGCGTCAGAAGAATACGGTGGAGCTGATTGCCAGCGAGAACTTCGTGAGCGAGGATGTGCTCCGCGCTGTGGGCAGCTGCCTTACCAATAAATATTCCGAGGGCTATCCCGCCCAGCGTGAACTGGGCAACAAGGGCCGCTACTACGGCGGCTGCCATGTGGTAGACCAACTGGAGGAGTACTGCGTGCAGAAGTGGAAGGAAGTGTTCCACACCGACTACCATGTGAACGTCCAGCCCCACAGCGGCGCCAGCGCCAATCAGGCAGCCTATACCGCCGTGCTGAAGCCCGGTGATACCATCCTCGCCATGAACCTCAATAACGGCGGTCATCTCACCCACGGCAGCGCCGTCAACTTCTCCGGCCGTATCTACAACGCCTGTTTCTACGATGTGGACGAGAACGGCTGCATCGACTATGACGCCATGGAGCGCATCGCCCACGAGGTGAAGCCCCAGCTGATTTTGGCAGGTGCTTCCGCCTATAGCCGCATTATCGATTTCGAGCGCTTTGCCAAGGTGGCAAAGGATGTGGGTGCCTACTTCATGGTGGATATGGCCCACATTGCCGGCCTCGTGGCAGGTGGGGAGCATCCCTCTCCCTTCGGTTTGGCGGACTTGGTGTCCACCACCACCCATAAGACCCTTCGCGGCCCTCGCGGCGGTATGGTGTTCTGCAAGCCGGAACTCGCCAAGAAACTGGACTCCGCCGTGTTCCCCGGTCTGCAGGGCGGCCCCCTGCAGCATGTCATCGCCGGTAAGGCTGTGGCAGCAGAGGAGGCCTGCACGGAAGAGTATCGTGAGTACATCCACAACGTGGTGGTGAACTGCAAGGCCATGTGTGACGAGTTCCTCGCCATGGGCTACGATGTGGTCACCGGCGGCACCGACAACC
>JAZUOI010000130.1:0-4524 GCA_045604585.1 Lawsonibacter sp.
TTACACAAACAGCCGCAGCACCCAGTACAGCACCGGGATGGTAGCCACCGACAGGGCGGTGGTACGCATAACGACTGATACGGTTTGTGTTTAAGCGATTTGTGCGTTCTCTTTCGCCTTTTCCCGTATCTTTGCATAGAATCCGGGTCGCAGCGCAAGGAAGCAGCCCACCATCACCAGCCCCGTGACGCCCCAGCTGATGGGGTAGCACACAAACAGGCTGCGAGGGGTGCAGAAGCGATAGAAAACGGCGGTCACCCACACAATGCGCAGACCGCAGCTGCCCAGCAGGGAAATGATCATGGTCACCAGAGAATAGCCCATGCTGCGCATCGCACCAATGAACACTTCCATCATGCCGCACACACCATAAAAACAGCTGGTCCAAAGCATACGGATCATGCCCTGTTGGATCACCTCGGGTGTGTCGGTATAAAGACCCAGCAGCCACGGTCCGGCGGCATAGGCCGCAAGGCCCACCATCGTGGGAATGACCGTGGAATAGAGCAGGTGCCACCCAACCACCCGGTCGATCCGTTCCGGCTTGCCCGCGCCCACATTCTGGCTGGTAAAGGTCTGGGTGCTCTGGTAGAACGCATGGGAAGTGGTATAGACAAAGTCGCCGATATTCGCCGCCGCACCGGAACCGGCCATGACCACGCCACCCATAGAATTGATGGCAGATTGGACGGTTACGTTGGACAGCGAGAACAAAGAGGACTGAAAGCCGGCCGGCAGACCGATGTAAGCAATCTCCTTCAGCGCCGCCCAGTCAATACGCAGTCGTTTCGGGTCAAAATGCATGGCGCCGGTCTCCCGCATCAAACACCAGACCACCAGAACAGCGGACACGTATTTGGACATGATGGTAGCCACCGCTACGCCGGCTACACCCCAATGGAACAGCACCACAAAAATCAGGTTGAGCACCACATTGATCACACCGGCCGTGGTCAGGAAATACACCGGCCGCTTGGTGTCGCCCTGAGCACGGAGCAGCGCCGCGGCAAAGTTATAGATCAGCTCACCGGGCAGACCCAGAAAGTAGATGCGCAGATACAGGGTGGACAGGCCGATGATCTGTTCGGGCGACCCCATCAGCCGCAGCAAGGCGGGGGCAAACAGTTGCCCGATCAGCGCAAGAAACAAACCGGACATCAACGCGGTAGTCACAGCGGTATGCACCACCGCACCGATCCGATCCCGGTTGCCGCTGCCCAGCGCCCGAGCCACCACCACATTCACTCCCACGCCCAAACCCATAAACAGGTTGATGGACAGGGTAATCAGTGAGGACGTGGATGTTACCGCCGCCTGCGCCACATCTCCGGCAAACTTGCCCATCACCATCACATCGGCGGCGTTGAACAGCAGCTGGATGATATTGGCCAGCATAAGAGGCAGCGCAAAACGCAGGATCTTGCCCGCCAGCGGGCCGTTTACCATATCAATTTCGTATCGTTTGGTTCCGCTCATCAGACTGTCTCCTCCAATACGTTCGGGTTTGAACGCAACAAATCTGGAGCCCGCAAAGCGGACTCCAGATTTGCAGATACAACCATATACTGACGGCGGCAACGGCGAATCAGGCACAGGCCCTTGGTCTGTGCAGTACCGTTCTGAATGGAAAAACATTCTCGTTCTCTCATATCCGGCACACCCTCCGCCGTACGTTTCTCCAATGCGGAAACGCAACCTTGTGCCGTAAGGATAGCACACTTTCCAGCGGATAACAATGGCATTTCAAACGAATTTCGCCGCCCGCTTTTGTGTATTTTATCTATTACACAAACAGCCGCAGCACCCAGTACAGCACCGGGATGGTGACTACCGAGAGAACGGTGGTGCCAAGGGTGAAGATCACCGCGTTGTCCGTATCTCCGTCATACTGGTCGGAGAAGGCAGATGCCAGACCCGCCGTGGGCATGGCAAAGCCCACAAAGAAAGCGATCACGCTGTCGGCGTTCAGGCTCAGGGCGGGGATCATGTGCAGCGCATAGGCGATGGCCACACCCAGAACGGGGAACACCACCAGCCGCATAGCAGACACGTAGTACATCCGTCCGGAGGAGAACAGGCGGCCAAACTCCACCCCGGCCAGCTTCATACCCAGAATGACCATGGACAGGGGGGTGACGATGTTGCTGAAGTGGGTGGCATAGGTCTGCACCTCGGGCACCACCTTGCTCACGCCGGCCAGGTTGAGGATAATGCCGAAGATAAAGGAAATAAGTACCGGGTTCAGTACGGCTTTTTTCACATTGATGGTGTTCTTGTCACCGGAAATGAGGTACACGCCCAGGGTGAACATAAGTACATTCATGAGGATGTTGTGGATGATCAGGTAGGCCATAACCGGGGACGCCTCCCCAAACACGGCACGAGCCAGAGGGATGCCGATAAATCCGTTGTTGGCAAAAATCATGCAAAAACGCATCATACCCCGGCGTTTGGTATCCGCTTCACCGGGCACCATAAGAGCAGACAACAGGAACATAACCACGATAAACAGCGCACCCGACACGCCGGCCACGATGATGGACTTGGTAAACTCGCCGCTGAACTCCAGCTTCAGGGTACTGGACAGGATGAGGAAGGGCATGCCCACGTTGGTCAGCAGCTTGGACAGGGTAGCCGACTCCTTACCCCCCAGCAGCTTACCCTTGACCAGCAGATAGCCGGGCACCGCCAGCAGGACAAAGATGATGACGTTTTTCAGCATGATAAGCAGGGTTTCCATGGGGATTCTCCTTTGTCTTTTCGTTTCTAATTGTACACAAGCGTGCTATTCTATGCTTTTTTCAGCAGCACAACGCTCTCCACATGCTGCGTCCTCGGGAACAGATCCACCGCCTCGGCGCGTTTGACCACATACCCCCGCTCGCCCAGCCGCTTCACATCCCGGGCAAGCGTCGCCGGGTCACAGGAAACGTAGACGATGCGCTCAGGCTGCATATCCGCCAGAATGTCGGGCACATCGGGGGCAAGTCCTTTCCGAGGCGGATCTACGCAGATCACGTCCGGGCGCACCCCGTCAGCGGACAGCTTATACGCGATCTCCCCCGCATCCCCGCAGAAAAATTCCGCGTTGGTCACGCCGTTGCGCGCGGCGTTGGCTTTGGCGTCCTCAATGGCCTCGGGCACGATCTCCGCGCCGATGACCTTCCCCGCCTGTTTGGCCATGGTCAGGCTGATGGTGCCGATGCCGCAGTAGAGATCCAGCACCGTTTCCTGTCCGGTCAGACCGGCAAAGTCCAACGCCCGGCCGTAGAGCACCTCGGTCTGCGCCCGGTTGACCTGAAAGAAGGAGGGAACAGACAGGCAGAATGTCATACCGCACAGTTCCTCTTCCAGCCAGTCCCGACCCCAAAGGGTGCGATAGCCATCACCCAAAATCACATTGGTGTCCTTTTGATTGATGTTGAGCACCACGCCCGCAAGGGCAGGTGTGCTGTCTTGCAGGGTACGCACAAGCCCCATCTCGTCCGGCAGTTTTTTCCCGTTGACCACCAGACACACAAGGCTCTCCCCTGCCCGGTTGGTACGCACATACAGATGGCGAACAAGACCTTTGCCCGTCTTCTCATCATAAGCGGAAACATGCCCCCGCTCCATCCAGCTTTTCAGTGCCCGGCCAAGCTCGTTGGCCGCTTGGCTCTGGAGCAGGCAGTCGGGCACGTCGATCACATCGTGACTGCGGGCGCGGAACAGCCCCACATGGATACCACCCTTGCCCCGGGAAACGGGGAACTGCACCTTGTTCCGGTAGCGGTGGGTGTCCGCCGCACCGTGAATGGTATCCACGGTGACGTCCACGCCGCCTACCCGCCGCAGGGCATCCTCCACCCGCTGGCGCTTGGCCTGCAGTTCTTCCTCATAGGTCATGTGACGGAACTGACAGCCGCCGCAGGGGCCAAAGTGGGGGCAATCCGAGGGCACACGGCAGGGGGATTCCAGAACAGGCTTTACCGCCCGACCCCATGCAACATTTTTATTCACCTTGAGCAGCTGCACCTGCCACCGCTCCCCCCGGATGGTATTGGGCACAAAGACCACCCGGCCGTCCTCCAGCCGGGCAACGCCCATCCCCTCGGCGGTGTAGCCGGTGATGTCCAACGTGTGGACACTGTTCTTTTTCGGTTGTGTCACGGGACGCACCCTCTTTGCTTTTTCTTCCCTACTATTAAAACAGAAAACCGCCCGGATGACAAGCACCCGGGCGATTTTGGAGAGGGAGATTTACTTTTTGATCTTGTCGGAATAGAAGTAGTCCTTGGTAATCTTGGTCACAACACCGGACAGCAGCAGCAGAGACACCAAGTTGGGCAGAGCCATCAGGCCGTTCAGGGTGTCGGAGATGTCCCACATCAGAGTGCCGGAACCGGTGGCACCCACCACGCAGATCAGCACAAAGATGACCTTGTAGCACAGGTCGAACACCTTGTTGTTGTTGGTCAAGTAGCCCCAGCAGCGCTCGCCGTAGTAGCTCCAGCTCAGGATGGTGGACAGAGCGAAGAAGATCAA
>JAZUOI010000131.1:0-3683 GCA_045604585.1 Lawsonibacter sp.
GGGGGCGGGGCGTTCCCGGCGGACATTCTCCGCGGGGGCGGCGCCCACCACGGCGCCGCATTCCAGACGCTTGGCGATATAGCCGTCGTGGTACACCTCGGCCACGTGACCGGTGGCAAGACCGATCTGGTTGCCGTAGGAGGAGTAGCCGGCGGCTGCGGTGGTGGGCAGCTTGCGCTGGGGCAGCTTGCCGGGGGGCGTCTGGTCAAAGGGAACACGGGGGTCGCCGCCGCCGGTGACGCGCATGGCCTGATGGACATACACGCGGCCGGACAGGGGGTCACGGATACAACCGCCGATACAGGTGGCCGCGCCGCCGAAGGGCTCGATCTCCGTGGGGTGGTTGTGGGTCTCGTTCTTGAACATGAGCAGCCAGTCCTGCTCCTTGCCGTCCACGGTGGCGGGGACGTGGATGGAGCAGGCGTTGATCTCCTCACTCTCGTCCAGCTCGGGCAGCAGGCCGCGCTTTTTCAGGGTCTTGGCGCCGATGGTGGCCAGATCCATCAGGGTCTGGGGGCGCTTGGCGGCCTTTTCCTCGCCGTAGACTTCCACACGGGCGGCCAGATAGCGCTCGTAGGCAGCCTGGATGGCGGGGTCGGCGATGTCCACCGTGTCAATGTGGGTGGAGAAGGTGGTGTGGCGGCAGTGGTCGGACCAGTAGGTGTCCACCAGACGCACCTCGGTGATGGTGGGGTCACGCTTCTCCTCGTCCCGGAAGTAGGACTGCAGGAACTTCAGATCGTCCAGATCCATGGCAAGACCCAGCTTGGACAGCAGGTCGGAAAGAGTGCCCTCGTCCATGGCGGTGAAGCCGGTGACGGTGGCCACGGAATCGGGGATGTCATACGTACGCACCAGGGTGTCGGGCTTGTCCATAGAGGCCTCCCGGCTCTCCACGGGGTTGATGAGGTAGCCGCGGATCTTGTCCATATCCGCCTCGGACAGCTCGCCCTCCAGCAGATACACCTTGGCAAAGGCAATCAGGGGGCGGTCCACACCGGCCATGAGCTGGATGCACTGGGCGCAGGAGTCGGCACGCTGGTCAAACTGACCGGGCAGAGCCTCCACCGCCAGCACCTGGTGGGCGTAGGCGGGAGTGGGATAATTCTCTTCGTATACCGCATCTACCTGAGGCTCAGAAAAGACGATGCCCTTGGCCTGCTCGTAAATGGCGGGGGCGATCTGGTCGGCATCGTAGCGGTTCAGGATGACTACGCTTTTCAGGGCGGTGATGCCAAGCTGCTCACGCAGCTGGGCGCACAGACCCTGGGCCTCAACGTCAAAGCCGGGGCGCTTTTGGGAGTAACAACGGAAAACGCTCATGTCCATTCCTCCATATATCTGTATATCGGTTTCTATTTTAGGAGCCGGAGAACCAGCTGTAAAATACATTGTCACGGGTGGGGCTCAGCCCGGATAGGCTGCCCCACTGGGTCAGCACACAGCCCCGTTTGAAGCACAGGGGGGCGATGGGTGTCTGGGTGAGGAAAAAGGCGCACAGGTCGGCGGCGGCCAGCTGCCGCTCGTCCTCCGGCGCGGAAGAAAATGCGGTGAGCAGGTTGTTGCCCGTGGGGCTGTTCCAGCCGCCGTAGTTCAGCCGGCCATCGGGAGCGAGCAGGGCGGTCAGGTCAAAGTCGGCGGTGAGGGCGGTCTCGCCCAAATACAGGTCGAACTGCCCCGCATTCAGGGCGGAGAGGTATTCGCTCCAGCCAAAGGTGCGCACCTGCACGGTGATGCCGGCTTTGTCCAGCTGCCGGGCGACGAAGCGGGCGGCGGTGAGCTTGGCGGCGTTGTCCGAGCACACGACCAGAGAAAGGGAAGTACCGTCCAGCCCCAGCTGCTCCAACGGCCGCAGGTCACCGGACAGGGAGAGGGACAGGGACGGGTCGTGCAGGGGGGAGGCCGGGTGGATGGGCAGGGTGGCTGCCCGGGCATGACCCGACCAGGCGGCGGACACCAGGGTGGAGCGATCCAGAGCGGCGGATACCGCCGCGCGCACCTGCGGGTCATGCAGGGGGCGGCGATTGGTGTTGAAGCCCAGATAGATCAGAGATGTGGTGTCGTATTCCACCGTGTCGTACACGCCGGTGAAGCCGGCGGCAGAGGTGGAGGTGGGGTCGGTGTTCAGCAGGGAAAGGGTCTGGTTATCAAAGGAAGATTGGAGCTGCTCCGGGTTGGAGAGGGGGAGCAGGTCGATGATGGGACAGGGCATAGAAACGCCCTGCCACCAATCGCTGCGCGCGACCAGCCGTTCACCGGAAAGGACATAAGGCCCGGTGCCCAGAGGGCGGTCGCCCTCGCCCAGAACGATGGGGATATCCAGCAGGGCGGGCAGGCCGTAGTTGGGACGGTTCAGAGTGATGACCAGCCGTCCGTCCCCGTCGGCGCTGATGGCGGAGATGCAGGAAAACCGTCCGGAATAGGGGCCGGAGCGAGCCAGGGACAGGGAATGGGCGGCGATGGAGGCGGTGAGAGGCGTGCCGTCGGAGAAGGTCACGTCCTCCCGCAGAGTGAACGTCCAGCTCAGAGCGTCGGCGCTGATGGAGTAGTACCGGCACAGCACCGGAACGGGGGAGAAGGAGGTGTCCAGTCGGAACAGCCCCTCGTACAGCAGGGGGGAGAGGGTGCGGTTGACCCGGTCATCGGACAAAATGGGATGCAGGCTCTGGTTTGGGTAGTAAGGCAGGGTGAGGGAGAGTGCCTCCGGGGGTGTGCCCGGGGTGGACACCGACCCGTCCGGCGGGGCGGAGGTGCTCCCTGCGCCCGGGTCGCCGCCGCAGGAAGTCAGGGACAAAAGCAAAGCGGCGGTCAATATGAAGTTGAGCGCACGTTTGCCCATATTCGTCTCCTTTTACATTACAACAGCTGTATCATGCTGGCCATGCTGCCCCGGCGCTCACCCAGCACACGGTGGGACCAGTACAGGTCGGGGCGGCAGGCGGTGCAGTGGTCGGTGACGTGGGTGTGGTCGGGGGACAGCCCCGCTTGGGTAAGACCGTGGGCGATGATGCCCTTCAAATCCACCTGAAATTTCCCGGTGGGAAGGGGGTGGATAAAGGGGGTGATGCTCTGTCCCAGCGCGGAAGTAAGCGCATCGGGTACGTCGGCATGGGTCTCAAAGCAGCAGCGGGAGATACATGGTCCGATGGCGGCGAGGATATGCTCCCGGCGGCAGCCGTAGTCGGTTACCATTTGCTCCACCGCCTTTGGGGCGATGGACTGAGCGGTGCCCCGCCAGCCGGAATGGACGGCGGCGATGCAGGGCCGCACCGGGTCGTAGAGCAGGACGGGGACGCAGTCGGCGGTGAAGATGGTCAGACACAGTCCCGGCTCGTCGGTGATAAGTCCGTCACACTCCCAGGGAGCGGGAGCGAAGAAGTCGTGGCAGATGTCCCGGGCGGTGACAGGCTGAACATGGTCACGGTGCACCTGCCGGGTCTTGACCAGCCGGGTACCGTCTCCGGCAATGGCAACGGTGAAGCGGCGCAGATTTTCCGTGACGCAGGCGGGGTCGTCTCCACGGGAATAGCCCAAATTCAGCCCGGCGCAGTCTCCTACGCTCACCCCACCCAGCCGGGTGGAGAAGCCGTGGGCAACGCCCCCGGCGGCGGAAAAGGCGTCGCAGGACAGGAAGGGGACAGTGGCGGCGGAGTGCAGCGTAAAGCCCATGTTGTCCCCTCCTT
>JAZUOI010000132.1:0-7152 GCA_045604585.1 Lawsonibacter sp.
TCCTCGTCGATGGTCAAGCCGTTCCACACACAGTCGATGGTGCCGGCATTCAGCTCCACTTCCTTGGTCTCCCACACGATCTCCTGGAACTTGGGAGTCACGCCCAGCTTTTCACACACAGCCTTGGCCAGCTCGGTGTCAAAACCGGTGAACTCGCCGTTGGCGTCGGTGTAGTTCATGGGCTCGTACACGGTGTAGCCAATGATCATCTCACCCTTGGCCTGGATCGCCTCCAGATCGGTCATCTCCACTTCAGGCTGGGAAGCGCTGACGGAACCGGGGGCAGAGGCGGTGCAGGCGACCAGAGCCAGACTCATCACCAGAGCCATGGCCAGAGCAATCAACTTCTTCATGATGTATTCCTCCAATATTCACTCATGTTTCTGAGGGGTCTTCCCCCTCGGCACTTTTGCATTTTACCACGCTAAATCGCCAATGTAAAGCCCTAATTTAAAATTTTTTGATTTTCTTTCCTCCGGGCATAAAAAACCGGCACCGCCGAAGCGGTGCGGGTTTTTGAAATTACGCAGTTAAAGTACCGTATCCACAGGGGATCAGCCCATGTAGAAGATGTTGCGATCCTTCTGCTCATCGATGTTCTCGGCGTTGTACCACACACCGGCGATACCCACGTCCACGTCATCCTTGCCGTCCAGCTTGACGATGGCCTTCTTGACGGACTCGTAGCCGATGTTGAAGGAGTCCTGAGCGACGGAGCCGACCAGCAGAGCGTAGTTAGCGCCCGCGTCCTTCATCCAGGTGTACTGGTTGGTGCCGGCGTCGAAGCCGCAGAACAGGATGTCCTTATAGGCAGCAGCGTTGTCGGAGATCTCGGGGAACACCTCGTTGACAACACCCTCGTTGGTCATGAAGATGGACTGAGCGCCCCAGTCCTTCAGAGCGGTCAGGCCCAGCTTGTACTCGCCGGCGTTGTTGGCCTTGACTTCGCACTTGATGTCCAGAGTGACGCCGTCAGCCTTGGCCAGCTCGTCGATCTTCTCCATGAAGCCGGCAGCGCGGTCAATACCGGTGGCGGTGGAGTCGTGCTGGATCACGCCCACCTTGTAGCCGTTGTTGGCCAGGCCCTCAGCCTTCAGATAAGCGTAGAAGTTCTCAGCGACAACAGCGGCAGCAGCCTTGTTGTTGGTGGCAACGGAGCCGATGGTGGGATCCTTGCCCTCGGTGATGTCGGCGCCGCCGGAGTACAGGCCGGAGTCGAACTCGACCACGGGCAGACCCTTGTCATAGGCGGAGACCAGCTCGTCAGCGAAGCCCAGACCGATGGTGGCCAGAACGATGGCCTTGGTGTTGGCGTTGTTCAGAGCGGCCTGAACCATCTCGCGCTGGGAACCAACGAACTCCTCGCTCTCAGCGGTGGGGCCACGGAAGGTGACGGCGTAGCCAGCCTCAGCACCAGCGGTCTCGGCACCGGCCTTAACGGCCTGCCAGAACGCGTGGGTCTCGCCCTTGGCGACGACCGCGATGGTCTTGGTTTCGGCCTCGCCGCCGCCGGTGGTGGTGGTGCCGCAGGCAACCAGACCAAGGGCCATAACGAGAGCCAGGGACAAAGAGATAAGCTTCTTCATAATTGTTTTCCTCCTTTAATTTATCATTAAAACCGGTTTGGTTTTAACTACGGGTTTTCATTCCGCCGGTCTGTCCGGCAGCGGCCATCAGGCCTTACTTTCTTCCTTCTTAACCTCTTTGGCCTTTTCCGTGGGGGGCACTTTGACTTTGGCCGCCGCCTTTTTCTTCAGCACGTCCAGCATAACGGCGCCAACCACGATGACACCGGTAACGGCGTAGGTGATGTTGGTGGCGTTGATGACGATGGTGGTGCTGCTGGCCATAGCCAGGTTCAGACCCTGACGGATGATGACCAGGATCATGGAACCAAGGATGGTGCCCAGGATGGAGGCCGCGCCGCCGGTGGTGCTGGTGCCGCCGATGTACACGCCGGCGATAGCGTCCAGCTCCATGCCGTTACCGGCCGCCAGGGTCAGAGAGGGGTTGGCGGCGGTGTAGAACAGGGCGGCAATACCGGCGAAGGTGCCGCCGATGGCATAAGCAATGATTTTGTACTTGTCCACATTGATACCGGACAATCGGGCAGCCTCTTCATTGGAGCCGATGGCCAGAATGTAGCGGCCAACCTTGGTCTTGAACATAACTACCGCGCACAGGATGGTCAGACCCAGCACCCACACAAGGCCGATGGGGAAACCGTTGAGGTTGGTGAAGATCTTCTGGAACCAGCCGGTGGTGGGATACTTCACGGCGGTGGTAGCACCATCACGGGCGATCTGGGCAATCACGGCGGTCAGTCCGCGGGACACCAGCATGGAACCCAGGGTGGCGATAAAGGGTGCGATCTTGCACTTGGCAACCAGGAAACCGTTGAGCAGACCGAACGCAAGACCGGTCAGCAGGATAACGGGGATGGTCAGCCACAGAGTGCCCTCTTCAATGGAGACGCCGGTCTTGCACAGAGCGCCGGCCAGAACGGCGGAGCCGATACATACCGTGCCGATGGACAGGTCAATGCCGCCAGTGGCGATCACGAAGGTGACGCCCAGCGCCAGAATGGCATAGGGCACCAGAGACTTGGTCATGACCAGCAGGTTATCTCTGGTGGCAAAGCCGGGGTTGATCAGGGTAAAGACGGCAAACAGAGCGATGGCGGCCAGAATAATGACAATATTCTGCATGCCGCTGTTGCGTTTCTTTTTCATTTTAATTCTCCTCCCGCATGGTAGCAAATTGCATGATGTTTTCCTGGGTGGCTTCGCTGATATCCAGCTCGCCGGTAACGCGGCCCTCGCACATGACCACCACTCGGTCAGACATTCGCAGGACCTCGGGCAGTTCGGAGGAGATCATGATGATGGACTTGCCCTGCTTGACCAGTTCTTCCATCAGTGCGTAGATCTCACTCTTGGCACCCACGTCAATGCCGCGGGTGGGCTCGTCAAAGATAAAGATGTCCGCGTCTTTCATCAGCCAGCGGGCAATAATGACCTTCTGCTGGTTTCCGCCGGACAGATTCTTCAGCAGCTGCTCCATAGAGGGGGTCTTGGTTCGCAGCAGTTCATTGAATTTCTGGGACTCCGTGCGCATCTTGCTGTCGCTGATCAGACCCGCGGTGATAAAGTTGTCCACGCAGGCGATGACGGAGTTCTCGGTAACCGATTTGTCCAGCATCAGGCCGTAGCGCTTACGGTCTTCGCTCAGATAGCAGATGCCGTGACGAACGGCCTGCTCCGGGGTGCGGATACGAACCTTTTTGCCGTGGAGGAAGATCTCGCCGCCCTGACGGGGATCGGCACCGTAGAGGGCACGAACCACTTCGGTACGTCCGGCACCCATCAGCCCGGCAAAGCCCAGGATCTCGCCCTTACGCAGGCAGAAGCTGACGTCTTTGACCTCTTTGCCGGCACGAAGGTTGCGCACCTCCAAAATCACTTCGGCATCTTCCGGACAGCAGCTGGCGGTTTTCTGCTCGCCCATGATCACACGGCCGACCATCATTTTTACAATGTCGTCCTTGGTGACCTCGGCGGTGTTCACCGTGCCGACATACTCGCCGTCACGCATGACGGTGACCCGGTCGGAGATGCGATTGATCTCATCCATGCGGTGGGATATGTAGATCATGCCGATGCCCTTTTCCTTGAGCTCGTTCATGATTTTGAACAGTTCCTCCACCTCGGGCTGGGTCAGAGCGGCCGTCGGCTCATCCAGCACCAGCAGGCGGCAGTCCCGGCTGATGGCCTTGGCGATCTCCACCATCTGCTGCTTGCCCACAGTCAGCGAGCCAAGCTTCACAGAGGGGTCGATCTTCACGCCCATGCGGTCGAACAGGCGCTGAGCCTCCGCTTCCATCTGACCGTCGTTGATCAACGCGCCCAGCATGCTCTCCCGGCCAATAAAGATGTTTTGCGCCACCGTCAGGTCATTCATCATATTCAGTTCCTGATGAATCACGCTGATGCCCGCATCTTGCGATTGCGCAATGTTGTCAAAGTGCACTTCCTGTCCGAAATACTCCACCGAGCCGCCATCCCGCTTATAGATGCCGCACAGCACCTTGATCAGCGTGGACTTGCCGGCACCGTTTTCGCCCATCAAGGCATGGACCTCACCGGCCTTCAGGTTGAAATCGACACCCTTCAGGGCATGTACGCCGGAGAAGTACTTCTGAATGCCTTGCATGTTCAGAATTGTCTCGCCCATTCCAAATTCACCTTTCTTAAAAGTCTTTCGCCGGTCGCGCCGGAACGCTGGTCATCGCGCAAATCAGACCCCGCGCACAGCCGCGTCGGTAATGTGCTCAAACACGAAACGTTTCGTTTGTGCCTTTTGTCCAGAGAAAATCCCTCTCTCTTCAAAAAGAGCACAATAAACAACGCGGAGCACCTCCACTTATCTGCATTATAATAAATTTCACCAAAAAAAGCAAGATATTTTTAAACTTTTTGTGTTGACAGTTCAAACTGCTTTCGATATTATATTTTTGTAGCATGGGCGAATATATGCACAAAAAGAGCGAAACGTTTCGTTTTTTGCCCAATCCATGGCGGAGGTGTCGAGCGCTCTATGTCCACCATCAAGGATGTTGCCCGCATGGCTGGCGTGTCCCTTTCCACCGTATCCAAGTACATCAACGGCGGCAGCGTTCGTGCGGAAAACGCACAGGCCATCCGCCAGGCCGTCCAGGCGCTGGATTACCGGGTCAACCCCTTTGCCCGCAGTCTGAAGGCACAGCGCAGCCGTTCCATCGGCGTCTTACTTCCGGATCTTTCCGCCCCTTTCTTTGGTGCTGTCGTCACCGTGCTGGATCGTCATCTGCGGGAAAACGGCTATCACACACTGATCTCCTGTTACAGTGCCAACCACGCTATGGAGCGGGATAATCTTCGCTTTCTCATCTCCGCGGGGATCGACGGTCTGGTATATGTGCCCGAATACCTCTCCGCTGAGGAGTATTATGAGCTCACCACCAACTACAATGTCCCCATGGTGCAGCTGGATCGCGTGATCCAGGGCGTGGACAGCGACACCGTTCTGGTGGACAACGCCGACGCGGTCTACAACGCCACGGTCAGCTTGATCCGGAAAGGTCACCGGCGCATCGCTATGATCTCCGGTCCCAAGTATGTTTTTACTGCCAGGGAGCGCCAGGTAGGCTATCTGCGTGCCCTGTCTGACCACGATATCCTGTTTGATGACTCCCTGTTTATCAACGGCGAGCACACCTTTGCCGCCGGCTACAACGGCTGTCGTGCCCTGCTGGCTCTGAGCAACTGCCCCACCGCCGTCATCTCCACCAACCACGACATTACCATGGGTCTGATCACCGCCGCCCGGGATTTGGGTCGGCGCATTCCCGATGACATCGACGTGTTTGGCTTCGACTGTGTAGATGTGTGCACGGTGATGAAGCCCGCCCTTCCGGTCATTTCTCAGCCGGAGCAGCTGATCGGACAAACCGCCGCCGAACAGCTGATCCAGCGACTGGAGGGCTACAGCGGCGAAAGCCGGCTGACCCGCTTGAAGTGCCGCATCATCCAGGGCGATTCCCCGGCCAGATAACGTGGCCGCATCCTTTTATTCATGATGTCCCCTTTATGTTCCCGTATGGGCGCGTGTTTTTATCCTGCACCGGCGCAGGATAGAACCTCGCTTTTTATGTTCCCAACAAATCATTGGCTAAGGTCAATACAGGAGGTCAAAATCATGTTAAAAAACATCCCTTCCATCCTCTCCCCCGAGCTGTTGAAAGTGCTCAGCGAAATGGGTCACTCCGACCGCATCTGCATCGGTGACGGCAACTTCCCCGGTGCCACCATGGCCAAAGCGGAAAACGCTGTTTTCCTGCGTGCGGACGGCCACGGCATCCCCGAGCTGCTGGATGCCATTCTGCAGGTGTTCCCTCTGGATACTTATACGGATACTCCCGTCATGCTCATGGAAAAAATGGAGTGTGACCGGGACCTGGATATCCCCGTGTGGGACGAGTACAAAAACGTGGTCGCCAAGTACGATGACCGTGGGGATGCCGCCGTGGGTTCCTATGAGCGCTTTGAGTTCTATGAGCAGGCCAAAAAGTGCTACTGCGTCCTCCAGTCCGGCGAGACCGCCATTTACGCCAACGTCATCCTGCAAAAGGGTGTTGTGAAGTAAGCCGATGGGACGCCTGATCGCCGTATCCGCCAGCATCCTTCCGGTGTTTCTGGCACTGGGGCTTGGCATGTTCTGCCGCCAGAAGCAGTTTCTTGACCGGTCGGGTATCGATGCGCTGAAGAAGGTAGTGGTCAACCTGACCCTCCCCTTCGTGCTGTTTGACGCCTTTGCCTCGGCTGAGTACTCCTCGGGCGCCATGATCATGCCCGGCTTGATTTACATCCTGTGCTGTCTGGCTCTGGCTCTGGGTGCACTCGTCATTCGTCTGAGTGGAAGCCGCAGCCGGCTTGCGCCGTTCCTCGCCTCCGGCTTTGAGGCCGGCATGCTGGGCTACGCCCTGTTTGTCATGCTGTTCCCCCAGACCAGCGTGTCCCAATTTGCCATTCTCGATCTGGGTCAGACCCTGTTCGTCTTTACCGTGTATAAGCTGCTGCTCTCGGGTAAGACGGATTGGCGGGCCATGGTGCGGGATATGACCACCTCCCCTGTCCTCTGGGCGATCTTCGCCGGTGTACTTACCGGTGCCACCGGACTTTACTCCCAGCTGCATCAATGGGGGATCGGCGGCGTGGTGGACAGCATAACCACCTTCCTCGCCGCCCCCACCGGCACCATTATCCTGCTCACCGTGGGCTACGACCTGGTGCTGCGGGAAATTTCCTGGAAAAACACAGCCGGTCTCATTGCCATGCGCACGGGTATTCTCGCCCTGCTGCTGGGGGTGGTGATCCTGCTGAACCGAACGATACTGAACGGCATGATCTTCGAGGGGGCGGCCGTACTGCTGTTTATCCTGCCTCCCCCCTATGTTCTGCCCATCTTTGCCGACGAGCCGGGCGAGCGGGTGCAGATATCCTCCGCCCTGTCGGCGCTGACCCTGATGACCCTTGTGCTGTTCGCCGTCCTGTCCGCCCTTGTGGGCACGGCGTAAGTACACCGCATTTTTGGCAAAAGGCCACGACAGGTATT
>JAZUOI010000133.1:0-3885 GCA_045604585.1 Lawsonibacter sp.
GGCTGTTTGTGTAACGAATAGAAATCCCCAAACCCCCGCCTGCTGTGTATGTGGCAGGCGGGGTTTTGCGCCGAAAACAGACTTTCTTTTTGGAAAAGGGTATGCTATAATACAAACTGTATCGGTATGCCGCTGTGCGTGCTGACCCCAGCCTTCGGGGAACAGGAGGCCGGCGACCCTGCGGGCGCTGCACGAGTAAAGGAAGAACCGCATGACATTTCGTGAACTGGGGCTCATTGCCCCCATCCTGAACGCGCTGGAGGAGCAGGGCTATGAGCGCCCCTCGCCCATTCAGGAAAAGGCCATCCCGCCGGCCCTCACCGGGCGGGACGTTCTGGGCTGCGCCCAGACGGGTACGGGCAAGACCTGCGCCTTTGCAACACCCATTCTCCAGCGCCTGCACGCAAGCCGGGTGCAGGGGAGACCCATCCGTTCCCTCATTCTCACCCCCACTCGGGAGCTGGCCATCCAGATCGGAGAGAGCTTTGCCGCCTACGGCAAGTACCTGCCCCTGCGTACCGCCGTGATCTTCGGCGGTGTGGGTCAGAACCCTCAGGTGGAGCAGCTGAAAAAGGGAGTGGACATTCTGGTGGCCACCCCCGGACGTCTGGGTGACCTGTATCAGCAGGGATTTATTGACCTTTCAAAGTTGGAGATATTCGTACTGGACGAGGCTGACCGGATGCTGGATATGGGATTTATCCACGACGTGAAGAAGATCCTCAAATGGCTGCCCACCAAAAAGCAGACCCTCTTTTTCTCCGCTACCATGCCCCCGGAGATCACGGCACTGGTCAATTCTCTGCTCCATGACCCGGCCCGGGTGGCGGTGGATCCCATCTCCTCCCCGGTGGAGGTGATCCGGCAGAGTGTGTATTTCGTGGATCGGGGCAACAAGACCCGGCTGCTGGCGCTGCTGATGAACCAGATGAACGCCCGCAGCGCGCTGGTGTTCACCCGTACCAAGCACGGGGCCAACAAGGTGGCTCGGGATCTGGAAAAAAGCGGTATCCCCGCCGCCGCCATCCACGGCAACAAGTCCCAGACTGCCCGCCAGCAGGCGCTGGCCGATTTCAAGGCGGGCAGGATCCGCTGCCTTGTTGCCACGGACATTGCAGCCCGTGGTCTGGACATTGAGGATCTGTCCCATGTGTTCAACTACAACCTGCCCGAAGTGCCCGAGACCTACGTCCATCGCATCGGCCGCACCGGGAGAGCGGGCAAGGACGGTGTGGCCATCGCCCTGTGTGACTTTACGGAAAAGTCCCTGCTCCGGGATATTGAAAAGCTGATCGGAAAGACCGTCCCCGTGGTGGAGGGGCACCCGTTCCCCATGGAGAACTTTGACGCCCCCGTGCGGGACAAGCACGGAAAGCTGGTCAATGCCGAAGATGCTGAGGCTCGTCAGGCCGCCCGGGAGCGCAGCCGGGAACGGCGGGAGGCGGCCAAGACAAAACAGGAGCAGACCGTCCCGGTCACCCTGACGCCGGCTCAGCCCGTGCAGGAAGAACCCACCAAAAAGAAACGCCGCCGCAAAAAGAAGTCGGGCGGCGAGGGAGCGCAGATCGCTCCCACACCCATTGTTGCCCCCGAGCCGGAGCCCATGCCCCAGCCGGTCAGCCTGCGCACCGAGCGCCCCAAGCTGCAGCGACCGGGCAGCCGCTTTGATACCGGCGACCAGATGCCGGTGACCGAGTTTGAGCGTCCCGACCCCCTGGCCGGCGACTTCATCATGGATGCCACCGCCCGTCTGCTGGCGCCCCGCCGTCCGGTGCGGGTGACACCCGCGGCCCCCGAGCCGCCCGCCAAGGCGGAGGGTGAGGGCAAAAAACGCCGCCGCAGGAAGAAAAAGCCTGCCCAGCCGATTTCTCAGCCCAAGGCAGAGCAACCCAAGCAGGAGAAAAAACAGCCTCCTGTGAAAGGAAAACAGGCATTTGCACCGAAAAAGGAGCAGTCTGCGCCCAAGAAGCAGGAACCGCCCACACCCAAAAAGCAGGCGAAGTCCCAACGGCGGCAGGAGCAGCCCAACCGCAGCCGCACCAAGGACTCCACCCAACAGAAAAGCCTGATGAAGCCCTACTATCTCAGTGACGAGAGATAAACAAACAGGAGGAAGATACAATGGACTATAGCGCTCTTTATCAGCAGAAGCTGACTACTCCCGCTCAGGCGGTCAAGGTCATCAAGTCCGGTGACTGGGTGGACTATGGCTGGTGCACTAACCATCCCATTGCTCTGGACAAGGCGCTGGCCGAGCGGCAGAACGAGCTGTACGACGTGAAGATCCGCGGCGGCGTGACCATGTGGATGCCCGAGATCGCCAAAGCGGAGGACGCGGGTGAGCATTTTACCTGGAACAGCTGGCACTGCAGCGGCATTGACCGCAAGATCATGGCCAAGGGCATGGGCTACTTCAGCCCCATGCGCTATTCCGAGCTGCCCCGTTTCTATCGGGACAGCCTGACCGTGGACGTGGCCATGATTCAGGTCACCCCCATGGACAAACACGGCAACTTCAGCTACGCTCTGGCCTGCTCCCATATTGCGGATATGCTGGACAAGGCCAAGGTCATTATTCTGGAGGTCAATAAGAAGCTGCCTTGGGTCAACGGCCTGAACGGCTGTGAGATCAACATCAAGGATGTGGATATGGTCGTTGAGGGGGATAACCCGCCCGTGGCCCAGCTGGGCGGCGGCGGAGAGCCCACCGAGGTGGATCGTGCCGTGGCCAATCTGGTGGTTCCCCAGATCCCCAACGGCGCCTGCCTGCAGCTGGGTATCGGCGGTATGCCCAACACCATCGGATCTATGATCGCCCAGTCCGACCTGAAGGATCTGGCGGTGCATACCGAGATGTATGTGGACGGCTTTGTGGACATGGCCATGGCGGGCAAGCTCACCGGCAAGTACAAGACTCTGGACAAGGGTCGTCAGGTCTTTGCCTTTGCCGCCGGCAGCCAGAAGCTGTATGACTATATGGATCACAACCCCGACGTGATGGGTGCCCCCGTGGACTACACCAACGACGTGCACGTCATCAGCCAGATCGACAACTTCATCTCCATCAACAACGCCATCGACATGGATCTGTTCGGTCAGGTCAATGCCGAGTCCGCCGGCATCAAGCACATCTCCGGCACCGGCGGCCAGCTGGACTTTGCCCTGGGCGCATATCTGTCCAAGGGCGGCAAGAGCTTTATCTGCATGTCCTCCACCGTCATGGGTAAGGACGGCACGCTGAAAAGCCGCATCGTTCCCACCCTGACCCCCGGCTCCATCGCCACCGATCCCCGTACCTGCGTGCACTACATCGTCACTGAGTACGGCATGGTCAACCTGAAGGGTCTGTCCACCTGGGAGCGCACCGCTCAGCTCATCGAGATCGCACATCCCCAGTTCCGCGAGCAGCTGATCGCTGACGCCGAGAAGATGCACATCTGGCGTCGTTCCAACAAGCGCTGATTCTTTCCATCAACTGCCGGCAGGGAAGCACCCCTGCCGGCGGGTTTTCATTTTTGGAAAAAATATCCGTAAAATCGCTTGAAATTTGACAAATGACCCGCTATAATCATGATAGGGTTCATATTTTTTGTGAAGTATCAACAAAAGCGGATTTCTGAAACCGCGCGGACGGGAAAGGAACGGGGACTTTCATGTTCAGCATTGGGGATTCGGTGGTACATCCGATGCACGGCGCAGGCATCATTGACGAAATTGTGCGAGAAAAAATTGCCGGGACAGCTCAGGATTATTATGTCTTTAAGATGCCGGTCGGCGGCTTGTTGCTGAAGATCCCGGTGTCTAACAGTCATGTCATTGGCATCCGCTCGGTGATTTCTGAGGCCGAAGCGGAAGCTTTACTTGCGGCCATTCCCACGATCGAAG